>NZ_JBNOZL010000006.1:102079-408924 GCF_050311635.1 Isoptericola nanjingensis
CCCCCCCCCCCCCCCCCCCCCCCCCCCCCCCCCCCCCCCCCGCGCTCTGACAGCGACGTGTTGCCGTCAGTGGGAGCTGAACGGGTGCTGCGGGCCCGGGGGCTCCGCCGACGCCGTTGCCGCGGCGCCCACCACGGCGGTGGCGGCGAGCAGCAGACCAGCGATGACGCGAGTGGCGCGTGACTTCATCGAACGTCCTTCCGTCGGTTGTCCCCGCCTTGCGGAGGGCTGCCGAGTTCGGCTCCGACATCACACCGGTGGCGGGGGGGTGAGCACAAGGTGTCGTCCACATCACAAGACGAGCGGCCCGAAGCACACCAGCGGCACCGGCTCCGGCTCGTCCGCGACGGCACGGGCGAGCGCCTCCCCGGGGCGGAGCCCGTCGCGGAGGCCTCGGTGCAGCGCCGGCATGACGCGCACCGCGACCTCGTCGCGCAACGGCGCGACGCTCGCGACCACGGCACGCGCTCCCATGCGCAACAGCACGCTCGTCAGGCCGAGGGGCTCACCGCCGTGCTTGATGCTGACGGACCCGACGTCGCACGCCGAGAGCACCATGACACACCGTGCGAGATCCGTACCATCGAGCTCGTGCGCGAACAGCGGCCCGTCCGCGAGGCGCACGCTCGAGAAGACCGGGTTGTCGGGCTCGTGCTGACCGTGCGCTGCCAGATGGACGATCGCGTGCCCGTCGAGCTCGCGAGCCACGGTCTCGCACGTGGCCCGCGCGTCGGCCAGGACGGTCGTCCCCGGACCCCACACGTTCGCGACAGCATCTGCCTCGGCAGGGGCGTGCCGCAGCTCCGGACCTGCGACCACGAGTGCGGGACCGGGTGACCACTCGGCCTTCCCCCGTGCGACCCACGAGTTCACCACGGTCGACGTCCCTCGACGCGACGGGAGCGATGCCCACGGCAGCGAGACCAGACGGCCACGAGCCGCGACGAAGAGGGGGACCTCGGGGTCGACGCCCCGGAGCAATGTGGCGTCCAACCAGGCGAGGTCGCGCTCGAGCGATCGCAGGGCAGCCGCCCTCATCGGCGCGGGGATCAGTGGGTTGGCGAGCACGTACTGATCAGCACGGACGCGGCGCGCTCGCTCGACGACGTCGTCGACCTGACCGAGCTCCCTGACCCGGGCGCCTGACCGGTCGACGCGGACGGCGAGGACCTTCCCTCGATAGAGCGCAAGGTTCAGCACCACCCGATCCGACGCCGCGGAGCGCAGCTCGGCGCGGATCGCCCGCGCCGTTGCCGCGCGCGGGGCCTCGATCTCGCCCCCGGCCTGCCATGACCGTTCGCGCGCGCGGTCCTGGAGCCGCCTCGCCTCGCGCCGGAGCTCCAAGGGTTCGCGCGACGGTTCGGAACTCTCGAGCTCGAGCGCACGCGCCTGGTCCAGCAGGCTCCGCGCCGCCGACACCAGCGCAGCGGTCTCGCCGTCCGTCGACGGCCTCACCCTCCCTGAACCGGCGAACGTGGCGCGCCCTCGCTCGAGCGCGTCGAAGAGGGCGTCCGCGCTCCCCTGGGACAGCGCCGCCACGATGTCCACGCCCTGGAGCCGGACGCCATGCGCAGCCGCCGCCGTGACCGCCTCGACGGCGCCCAGCCGCTGGCGCTGCACAGCGAGCAGGCCCTGCCCCCGACGGATTGCCGCAAGTCCGCGCCGCCGGTCGCCCTGCCCGAACGCGACGAGGGCTCGAACTGCCTCGGCACGCAGCCGCGTCCCCAGAGCCAAACCGGAGCGGGACGGAAGGCGCCGCAGGTGGCCCAGTGCCGCGTCGACGTCGCCCGCGCGCGCAAGCGCGTCGGCGGCGACGAGAGAGACGTCGGCGGCCAGTCGCGCCCCTCCGGGCACGGCGATGGCGCGGTCGAGCACTTGCTCGGCCGCCCGAGCGAGCCGCCGGACGCGCGCGGGCTGCGCGCCCTGGTCGATGATCTTCCCGTGCCGGGCATCCAGTCCGATCAGGTCCGCACGAAGCTCGAGGAGCCGATCTCCCGTACGACGCGCGGACGACCGCACGCTCCGGGCGAGCACCACGGCCTCCAGGTACTGCTCGAGCCCGACCAGGCACCGGGCGCGAGCGAGCCTCGCGTCGAGCAGGTCACGCCGGGCCGCGGTGGACGAGAGCAGCTGTCCCGCCTGCCGGAGCGCCTCCTCCGCGTCGGTGAGCAGGCCCGCTTCGTAGAGCACCGCCGCCTTGTCCATCAGGCCCACCCCGGCGTGCTCAGGCGGCGCGACCCGCGCCGCCTCCGCCATCGAACGCAGCGCGGCAGGGAGCTCGCCACGGAGGAAGAGCGCGTAGCCGAGGTTGTGAGCCGCCATCGCGTGGAGCGCCGGTTCGACCCCGGCGCTCGTGATCGACACGCACCGCTCGAAGTCACGCGCCGCCAGCTCCGTCTCGCCGCGTTCGAGACGGAGCGACCCGCGGTTGAGGTACACCGCGCCGAGGTCGGGACCGTCCGGGAGCCCTCTCTCCGCGCTGGAGAAGTCGATCAGGGCGTCGTCGAGCTGTCCGCGCCTCAGACGCAGCAGTCCACGTCGGCCGTCGACCAGCGCCACGAGCGCAGGGTCTCCGCTCATCTCCGCCCACCACCGCGCTTCGGCGAGCAGTGCCAGGCAGTCCTCCGTGGCCGCCCCCTGTTCGGACATGCACCGGGACTCACCCACCAGAGCGCGCACGTGCAGCTCCGCCACAGCCGCCGGGGCAGTAGGCGCGAGGCGCCCGAGCTCACGACGCACCGCTCTGTACTGACGCACTGCCAGTCCGAATCGGCGCCGGACGCGATCGTTGTCGAGGGCTCGGTCGAGCGCCCCACGCAACGCAACGACGGGATCCTCGCCCAAGGCCTCGCCTCCCCGATCAGTTCATCGCAGCGCCCTCCGGAGGCGTGAGCCCCGTGTGCTCCGCGACGGCCGCCCAGGCATCATCCAGACGCAGCCGCTGTTCCGGCGAAACGCTACCGTCCCGTCCCGAAGGCGCGACGGCCGGCGTCCGTCCGTCGCGTCGCTCCGCCAGCGTGGAGGCGATCTCGCCGGCCAGGACCGGCGCGGCGAACGACGTCCCGCTCCAGGTCGCGAACCCTCCCTGAAAGCCCTCGATATCGAGGGTAGCCCGGTGCCCCGTGCCATACCGGTCCTCGATCCGCAACGAGGGGGTGATCGGACCGTCGAGGGTGGTGGGAATCGTGCTCACCACCGCGGCGCCGCACCGCGTCGTCGTCACCCAGCGACCGTCGTTGCTGAACAGCGCCGTCGTTCCATCAGGATTCTCTGCGCCGACCGCGAGCACCGGCGGCGCGCCGTCGCGGTCCGCGGGTGTCGACCCGATCGCCCGAGCCCGGACACGGCCGTCGTGCGGGTCGCGCGTCCGCTCGACGAGGGGCGCGAGCGCGGCGGGAAAGCTCGGCCGGGTCGTGCCGTCGTTCCCGGCGGCCGTCACGACCACGACGCCGCTCGACCGCAGCTCGTCGATCACGGCGCGCAGCGCGTCGGTCACGCCGAGATTCTCGGCCTCCTCGTGGTAATAGCCCAGGGAGAGCACGACGACGTCGACGGGAGCGCCGCCGTCGCCAGGAACAACATCTGCCTCCAGCCCGAGCTGGTGGAACTCCAGCAGCCGGGTGAGGGTCGTGACCAGGTCGGACTCCGCGCCGACACCGTCGCCACCGACCACCCTGACGGGCAGGATGGCCGCATCGGGGCACTTTTGGTGCACGATGCCGGCGATGAAGGTGCCGTGCCCGGCGACGGGGTCGAGAGGACCGGTCAGCGCGGAGGCGCTGGCTCCGCCGATCTCGGCGTCCTCGCTCCGCCGCGCGGGGACGGGCTGGGTCCCGATCGGCCGCCCGTCGGGCAGGACCGCGTTCCGCACGACGATCCCGTTGCCGTCGAGCTCCGCGGCAGGATCGTCCCCCTCCGCGATGTCGTAGGTCCCGAACCAGGGGTGGGTCCCGAGCCCGGTGTCGACGATCGCCACCAACGGTCGCAGCATGCCGCCCTCGGTGACGTACGGCGTCGGCCCGTCCGCGTGCTGCCGCGCGGGTCGGTCGCCCAGCCAGGCGACAGGCGCACGTCCACCCCATCCGGGCATCGCGTACTCCGCCATCCCTCGCATCGGGGAGGACGTGAACGGGGACGAGGTGAACGGCGAGCTCGTGAACGGAGATGACGTGAAGGGCGAGCTCGTGAACGGAGACGACGTGAAGGGCGAACTCGTGAACGGCGACAACGTGAAGGGCGAACTCGTGAACGGCGAACTCGTAAACGGCGACGACGTGAAGGGCGAACTCGTGAACGGGCGCGCCAGCATCACGTGATCAAGGCTGACGCGCCGACACCCATGCTCGCCACCGAGCTCGAGGGTGCCGCCGAGGGCCTCCACGATCTCCCAGGCGTCGGGCTCGTCGCCGTCCTTCTCGGGGACCAGACGGAGCGCGAACGCGAAGTCGTCGTCGCAGTCGTCCGCGGAGGGACCACCGGTCGAGCGGCGAGTTCGTCGCCGTCCGGCCGCCTCGAGGGCGAGGGTGCAGCCGCGTTCGTGTGCGAGTCGCTCGATCTCGGTGAGGTCGGACAGCTCCGCGTCCTCCCCGGCACTCGCGATCGACGCCACTCGACGCACGTCCGCCGGGCCTTCCGGGCCTTCGGTGAAGCGCCGCGGCGGAGGCCCCTGGACGATGACCCTGTCGGCGACGTACCACGTGGGTCGCACCTGCGGGACGCCAGGCCGGCGCCGCACGAGAGACGGGTCCAGGAAACGCACCGGCCGATAGTCGTGGTTCGGGTCCGGCACCG
The DNA here is from genome assembly GCF_050311635.1 of Isoptericola nanjingensis. Taxonomy (NCBI): domain Bacteria; kingdom Bacillati; phylum Actinomycetota; class Actinomycetes; order Micrococcales; family Promicromonosporaceae; genus Isoptericola; species Isoptericola nanjingensis. Next base: position 106,871 of record NZ_JBNOZL010000006.1, read on the forward strand.
CTGCTCCGGCGGCCTGGTCTGGGGTCTCGCTCACCTGCTCCTCCTCGAGTGGGCACGCCTAGCGGCGGCGTGCAAGAGTCCTCGCCCCTCAGTCATGCGGGCAGATCGGTTCGTTCAGAGCTCGATGACCGGCGTGGCGACGGTGACGTCGCCGCCGTCGGGCAGGCGCACGAGCAGGCTGGTGGGGCCGCGGTCGACGCCGGTGAAGGCGAAGCGGCCGTCGTCGTCGGCGGTGGTGGTGCGTTCGCCGTCCGGCTGCCTCAGCTCGACGACGAGCGTCGCGGCGGGTGCGACCCAGCCGTCGAGGCGCACGTGGGTGCCGTCGTCGTCCGTGGACAGCGCGATCATCACGGTGAGGCGCTCGTGCGTGAACGTGATGGTGCGCGCCTCGAGCGGCGGGGCGTCGCCGCGCACGGACCCGGCGGGGGCCTCGATCTGCTGCAGCTCCATCACGTCTGCCTCGAGCCGTGCGAGCGTCATCGCGAAGAGCGACCGCTCGACGAGCCCCTGGGGCACGGGGTCGACCACCTCGACGGCGCGTCCGAGCCGCCCCAGGACGGCGACGTCGCGCGCGTCCAGGGCCTCGTCCTCACCGGGCACGGGCTCGCCCCACGCGTTCTCGTGCTTCTGGCTCATGTCCACGAGGCCTCCCCATGCTCCGTGAGGACGGCGCGCAGCTTCGCCAGGCACCGTCCCCGTGTGGCGCCGATGCTTCCCACCGGCATGCCGATCGACGCCGAGATCGCCTTGTAGTCCGGGCGGTCGGCGAGCGAGACGAGTCGCAGCAGCTCCTGGCAGCGCTCCGGGAGCCGGCGGAGCGACGACCAGAGGATCCGGTCGCGCTCGTCGGTCAGCACCTCGGCCTCCGGGCCCGGGCGGGCGTCCGGCAGCGCCGCGGCGCCCTCGGTCACGTCGTCCGGCAGCTCGGTGCGGCGGCGCAGGTCCGCACGCCCCTTGCGCACCGTCTCCCAGGCGGCCCGCCGGGCCGTCACGAGGAGCCACTTCAGCACGGCCTTCGGCTCGGCGATCGTGTCCGCGTGCCGCACGAGCGCCGCCCACGTGGACTGCACCACGTCGTCGGCGACGTCCCGGTCGACGCCCTGGGCGCGCACCGTGTGCCACAGCAACGGCGTCGCCTCCCGGACCAGGTCCGACAGGGCGTCGGTGCGGCCCTCCCGGAACTCCAGGACCGCCCGCGCGGCCCGGTCGCCCAGGCTCTCGTCGGCGTCGGGCGTCCCACCGAGTGGTTCCTCAGCGGCTCGTGTCATGGCTGTTCGCACCTCGTGAGGGCTCGTCGAGAAGCCGGGGCTGCCGCGCCCCGGGGCCTCCGAGCCTACGGCGCGGCCCGACGACGCGGCAGGAGGAAGTTGCATGGACATGCACGGACCTCCTCCGGCAGCGCTCGTGCGGTGCTGCGTACTCGTCATCGCACGGAAAGAGGACGACCCGCACCGCGTGATACACCGGGGCCCATCCGACCGGGCAGCCGCTCCGAACCACCTCCGAGCGCGGGACCACCCCGCGCCCGACAGAAGAAGGAGCAGCCACCATGGGCTCGTCCGCGAACCGTCTCCTCGCCGCAGTCTTCGGCGCCGTCTACCTGCTGGTCGGCCTCGCCGGGTTCGTCGTCACCTCGGGCGTCGGCTTCGCCGCCACGGAGGGCGAGAAGCTCCTGTTCTTCGAGGTGAACCCGCTGCACAACATCATCCACGTCGCGATCGGAGCCGCTCTGCTCCTGGCCTCGCGCTCGGTCGCGGCGGCCAAGAGCGTCAACGTGACCGTCGGCGCGGTCTACCTGCTGGTCGGCGTCCTCGGCCTCTTCCTCGTCGGCACCGGCGCGAACATCATCGCGCTGAACGGCGCCGACAACGTGCTGCACCTTGCCAGCGCCCTCCTGCTGCTCGGCGTCGGGCTGGGCGCGGACCGCCGCGCCGAGACGGGCGTCGCGACGGCATGACCCGGACCGCGCCCCTGGCCCGCCTGCTCGTCGCGTTCGCGCTGGTCGGCGCCGGCCTGGTCAACATGGGCCTGGTGCGGGGCGCGTTCCCTCGCCCCCACGGCGTGTTCTCACTGGTCGTCGGCGCGACCGAGCTCGTGGTGGCGGTGCTCGTCCTGCGCGGGACGCCGATACGCGGCGCCGATCCCGCCGTGCTCGCGCGGGTCGCCGTCGGGGCTCTCGCCGTGACGAGCGTCTTCGGGATCGCGCTGGGCGTCGCGGAGGGAACCCACGTCGGCGCGGCCGCCGCGGCGGCCTCCCTCCAGCTCGCCGCCGCCTGCGTGGTGGGAGCCACGGCCCGACCGGCGCGCGGCATGCCGGGCGCCGACCGGCCCGACGGGTCCCGGACCGGGCCCGCGGCGACGGCCGCCGGGCGGAGACCGCGCGCCGCCGCGTCGCTCGCGATCCTCTTCGTGGGTGCCGTGGCCGTCTCCACGGTCGCGTCCGCCGGCCTGACCGACACGGAGGCAGGCGCACGGGCCGTGCCCCACGGCGAGCACCACCTCCCGGACCTACCCGGCCTCGAGGGCCATCACCACGGTCGATGACCCGGCCCACCGCCGCGTTCCGGTGGGACGCCGACGGCCCGGCACCCTCGCGGGTGCCGGGCCGTCGGCGGTGGTTCAGCGGGTCCCTGCCGGGATCACGCCCTCGATCACGCCTCGTCGAGCAGCTTCGAGGTGCGCGACTGGTCGAGCGGGATGCCCGGGCCCATCGTCGTCGTCATCGTGGCCTTGGTGATGTACCGGCCCTTGGACGACGTCGGCTTGAGACGCAGGACCTCGTCGAGCGCGGCGGCGTAGTTCTCCACCAGCGCCTTCTCGTCGAAGGACGCCTTGCCGATGATGAAGTGCAGGTTCGAGTGCTTGTCGACGCGGAACTCGATCTTGCCGCCCTTGATGTCGGACACGGCCTTGGTCACGTCCATCGTCACGGTGCCGGTCTTCGGGTTCGGCATCAGACCACGGGGGCCCAGCACCTTGCCCAGACGACCGACCTTGCCCATGAGGTCCGGCGTCGCCACGGCGGCGTCGAAGTCGGTGTAGCCGGCCGCGACCTTGGCGATCAGGTCGTCGCCGCCGACCTCGTCGGCGCCGGCCGCCACGGCCTCCTCGGCCTTGGCGGCGTTCGCGAAGACGATCACGCGGGCCGTCTTGCCGGTGCCGTGCGGCAGGTTGACCGTGCCGCGGACCATCTGGTCGGCCTTGCGGGGGTCGACGCCCAGGCGGAAGGCGACCTCGACGGTCGCGTCGTACTTGACCGTCGCGGTCTCCTTGGCGAGGCGGACCGCCTCGAGGGGGCTGTACAGGTTCTCGCGGTCGATCTTCTCGGCCGCGGCGCGGTACGCCTTGCTGCGCGTTGCCATCTGCTTCTCCTTCTGCAGTCGTGGTGAGCGGGTCCGCGCGGACCCTGCCACGTGCCCGACGTCGTTCGCCGGGACTTGGTCCGAGCCACCCGAACCGGACCGGACGGATCCGGTCAGGCGCGGGTGGCCCGGTCGCGGATCACTCCGCGACGGTGATGCCCATCGAACGAGCGGTGCCGGCGACGATCTTCATCGCGGCGTCGATGTCGTTCGCGTTGAGGTCCTGGAGCTTGGTCTGCGCGATCTCGCGGACCTGGTCCTGGGTGAGCTGCGCGACCTTGACGGTGTGCGGGGTCGCGGAGCCCTTGGCCACACCGGCGGCCTTCTTGATGAGCTCGGCGGCCGGCGGCGTCTTCGTGATGAACGTGAACGAGCGGTCCTCGTACACGGTGATCTCGACGGGGACGACGTTGCCGCGCTGCGACTCCGTGGCCGCGTTGTAGGCCTTGCAGAACTCCATGATGTTCACGCCGTGCTGACCGAGCGCGGGGCCGATCGGCGGGGCGGGCGTGGCCGCACCGGCCTTGATCTGGAGCTTGATGAGGCCGGAGACCTTCTTCTTGGGAGGCATGACTCTTCCCTGTCTTTCTTGTTCGTGGGCCGACGCCGTGGGCGATGACCCGGTTGCAGTACCGCGTCCGTCAGATCTTGGCGACCTGGTTGAACGACAGCTCGACCGGGGTCTCCCGGCCGAAGATGGAGACGAGGACCTGGAGCTTCTGGGCCTCGGCGTTGATCTCGGAGATCGTGGCAGGCAGCGTGTCGAACGGGCCGTCCGTGACGGTGACCGACTCGCCGACCTCGAAGTCGACCTCGACCGGGGCCTTCGCCGTCGCGCCCGACGCCGCCGCGGCGGCCTTGCCGGCCTCGGGGGCGGCCTCGACGAACACCGGCGCCAGCATCGAGTAGACCTCGTCGAGCGTCAGCGGCACGGGCTGGTGCGTGTGGCCGACGAAGCCGGTGACGCCCGGCGTGTGGCGCACGGCGCCCCACGACTCGTCCGTGAGGTCCATGCGCACGAGGACGTAACCGGGGATGCGGACGCGGCGGACGGTCTTCTTCTGCGCGTTCTTGATCTCGGTCACCTCCTCCATGGGGACCTCGATCTGGAAGATGTAGTCCTCCATGTTCAGGCTCTGGATGCGGTTCTCCAGGTTGGCCTTCACACGGTTCTCGTACCCGGCGTACGAGTGGATGACGTACCAGTCGCCGAGCTGCGAGCGCAGGGTGCGGCGGAACTCCTCGGCCGGGTCCTCGACGACGTCGCCGTCGGCGTCCGCCGGGCGCTCGTCCTCGGCGGCCTCGTCGGCGTCCGTGTCCTCGGCGTCGGTCTCGTCGGGGGCGACCTCGACGGCCTCCTCGGGCGCCGCGTCCGTGGCGGGGTCCGCGGGCACGTCGAGGTCAGCCGCGGCGCCGTCGGCGTCGGGCTGGGTGGGGTCGACGTTCTCCGTCTGGTCCAGCGGATCCTGGGACACGAACGAACCTGCTTTCTGGAATCTGCTTGCTTCGGGGGCGGGCGTCCGGCGGCGTGCCGAGGTCAGTCGCCGAAGAGGGCGAGGACGCCCAGTCCGATGACCCAGTCGAGGGCCACCACGAACAGCATGACCACGGTGACGAACACCAGCACCACGATCGTGTAGTTGACCAGCTCCGAGCGGGTCGGGGTCACGACCTTGCGGAGCTCCGCGACGACCTGGCGCACGAAGAGCGCGATGCGCGCGAACAGGTTCGGGCGCTTGCCGGTGGCGGACGTGCCACCGCCGGGCGTCCCCACGGCCTCAGCCGGTGACTCGCTCACTCGTCTACCCCGTTTCGCGTTCCCGCCGCGGCCGCGCCACCTGCCGGCGACGCACCCACGGCACTGACTCCTGGCGTTCCGGGGTCATGCGGATGGCCCCGCTGCGCGCGGCCCCGCGGGGGATCACGCTGGCAGGGTAGACAGGACTCGAACCTGCAACCTGCGGTTTTGGAGACCGCTGCGCTACCAATTGCGCCACTACCCTTCGTGCTCGACGCCCCTGTCGCCACGCTCGAACCACCCCGGAAGGGCGCGTTCGATCTTGGCGGGCATCAACCACCGAGGGACAACTGTACGCGACGCGGAGGGCTGGGTCGAACCACGCCCGCACCACGCCCGCACCACGCCCGCACCACCGCCCGCACCACGCCCGAACCTCGGCCCGGCCGCCCGCCGTCCACCGATCGGTGGACGCCCGGTCCCGTCGTCCGAGGCTCCCGCGGGACCCGCCGCGAGGGCGACGATCGACGCATGACCTCGACGACGACACCCTCCCCGGCTCCCCCGCCGGCCGCCCCGCGCGGGCGTCCCGGGGATCCTTCCCCCGGCGCACCGGGCACCTCCGGCGCCGTCGTCCGCGTCCGCGGGCTCGCGAAGCGCTACGGGGCCAAGCAGGCGGTCGACGGGCTGGACCTCGACCTCGCGACGGGCGAGATCGTCGCCGTGCTCGGCCCCAACGGCGCGGGCAAGACGACGACGATCGAGATCCTCGAGGGGTTCCGCGACCGCGACGGCGGCGAGGTGCGCGTGCTCGGCGAGGACCCCGCCCGGGGCGGACGCGCATGGCGGGCGCGGCTCGGCGTCGTCGCGCAGGACTCGCGGGACCAGGCCGAGCTCACGGTCGCGGAGTCCGTGCGCTCCACCGCCCGCTACTTCCCGGCGCCCCGCGACCCCGACGAGGTCGTCGAGGCCGTGGGCCTCGCGCCCCAGGCGAGCGCACGGGTGCGCTCCCTGTCGGGCGGGCAGCGGCGCCGGCTCGACGTCGCGCTCGGCGTCGTCGGCCACCCGGAGCTGCTCTTCCTCGACGAGCCGACGACCGGGTTCGACCCGCAGGCCCGGCGCACGTTCTGGGACCTCGTCCTGCGCCTGCGGGACGCCGGCACGACCATCCTGCTCACCACGCACGACCTCGCCGAGGCCGCGCACCTGGCCGACCGCGTCGCCGTCGTGCGCGACGGGCGCGTCGTCGCGGAGGGGACGCCGGAGGCGCTCGGCGGCCCCGACGCCCGCACCCCCCGGGTGACCTGGACCGCCGACGGCGTCCCGCACGCCGAGCGCACCGACGCCCCGACCGCGTTCGCCGCGCACCTCATGGCGACCGTCGCCGGCGCCGACGGCGAGGTCGCCGACCTGTGCATCACCCGCCCCAGCCTCGAGGACGTCTACCTGGGGCTGCTGACCTCGGAGGACGACCGATGAGCACCACGGACCAGGTCTCGACACGCCGGGACGCCGGCCCCACGGGCCCGGCCGTCGCGACGGCGGCCTGGGTGGGCAGGGGCGGACGGCTGCCCGGCGTCGCCCGGCTCACCCTGGTGCGGGCGGGCGTGGAGCTGCGCCAGTTTTGGCGCGAGCGCGACGCCGTGATCTTCGTGTTCGCCTACCCGATCGTCATGCTGGCGATCTTCGCGTCGGTGTTCGGGAGCGAGGACCAGGGCACCGAGGTCGCCCAGATCGGCTTCGCCCAGTACTTCCTGCCCGGCATGGTCGCGACCGGCATCATGCTCACCAGCTTCCAGTCGCTGGCCGTCTCCATCGCCGTGGAGCGCGACGACGGCACGCTGCGCCGCCTGCGGGCCACTCCCCTGCCGGTGACCGCGTACGTGGGCGGCAAGGTGGCGCTGACGCTCGCGACGTCGGTCGTGCAGACGGCCCTGCTGCTGGCCGTCGCGGCCCTCGCCTTCGACGTCCCGCTGCCCACGGACGCCGGCCGCTGGGTCACGTTCGCCTGGGTGTTCGTGCTCGGCGCCGCCACCGGCACGGTCTGCGGCGTCGGGTTCTCGTCCCTGCCCCGGTCCGGCCGGTCCGCGAGCGCCGTCGTGACGCCGGTCGTGCTGGTGCTGCAGTTCATCTCCGGCGTGTTCTTCGCGTTCTTCGCCCTGCCGGGCTGGATGCAGACCCTGGCCTCGGTGTTCCCCCTCAAGTGGATCGCGCAGGGCATGCGGTCCGTGTTCCTCCCGGAGGAGATGGCGGCGCTCGAGACGAGCGGGTCCTGGCAGCACCCCGCGACCGCTGCTGTACTGGTCGCATGGCTGATCGTGGGGCTCGTCGTCGGGGTGCGCACCTTCCGGTGGCGGCGCCGTGACGACGGCTGACGACGCCCCCGGCGCGGGGGACGGCACCGCGGCGGGCCCGGGGGCCGACGACGAGGTCGCGCGGGTGACGTCCGACCCGTGGGACCGGCAGGTCGTGTGGTGGGACGTCGGGTTCGTGCTCATCGTGCTGCTCACCGCCTCGGCGATGGCGCTCGGCGGGGGCACCGACGCCCGCGGGCTGTGGACCGCGTACGCGGCGATGGCGGTGATGCTCGTCGGCTACGCGGTGTGGGGCGCCCCCGCGGCGCGCAGCCGCGACCAGCGCCGGGCGCTGGCCTACGCGGTCGTGCTGGTCGCGACGACCGCGGTCGCCGTCGCCCAGGGCGGCCTGGCCACGTTCCTGCTGTTCGCGTCGTTCACGCAGCTCTGGATGCTCCTCGAGCCGCCGCGCCGCGCCGTCGTGGCCAGCGTCGCGCTCGGCGTCGCGACCACGTTCGCGATCGCGGCCCAGCAGGGTTTCGACGTCCCGACGCTGATCGAGGCCGCACCGCAGATGGGCATCGCGATCGCGTTCTCCGTGCTGCTCGGGCTCTGGTTCGCCGCGACGATGCGCCGCTCGGAGGAGCGCGCTCGCCTGCTGCACGAGCTGCGCCGGGCTCAGGCGGAGCTCGCGGAGTCGCACCACGCCGCGGGCGTGACGGCGGAGCGCGAGCGCATCGCCCGGGAGATCCACGACACCCTGGCGCAGGGCTTCACGAGCGTGGTGACGCAGGCGCAGGCGGCGACGGCGGCCCTCGACCGGGGCGAGCAGGACCGTGCCCGTGAGCGGCTCGTGGTCGTGGAGCAGACCGCGCGGGACAACCTCGCGGAGGCCCGCGCGCTCGTCGCCGCCTTCGCGCCCGTGCCCCTGCAGGGCTCGACGCTCGCGGAGGCGCTGCGCCGGCTGGCCGACCGGTTCACCGCCGAGACGGGCACGCCCGTGCTGCTGGACGTGGCCGGCGCGACGGCCCCGGCCCGCGCCGGCGGCGCCACCGGCCACGCGGCCGCCGACGTGGTGCTGCTGCGCGCGGCGCAGGAGGCCCTGGCGAACGTGCGGCGGCACGCCGGGGCCCGGAGCGTGACGATCCGGCTGACGCGCGACGGCGGCGGGGCGCCCGACGTCCGGCTCGAGGTGACCGACGACGGCCGCGGCCTGCCGCCCGGCCAGGTCGACGGGCTCGGGCTGGCCGGGATGCGCGAGCGCGTGTCCGCGGTGGGCGGCACCCTCGCCGTCGAGCCCGGCGAGGGCGGCGGCACGCGCGTCGAGGTGCACGTGCCGGTCTCGGGCGGTGCAGCATGACGGGCCCGCGGACGGGCGCGACGGTGCGCGTGCTGGTCGCCGACGACCACCCGGTGGTGCGCTCGGGGATCATCGGGATGCTCGACGGCGAGCCCGACGTCGAGGTGGTGGGCGAGGCCCCGGACGGCGAGGTGGCGGTGGCGCTGGCCGGCGAGCTGGCGCCCGACGTCGTGCTCATGGACCTGCGCATGCCGCGCCTCGACGGCGTGGGCGCGACGGCGCGCATCGTCGCGGCGGCGCGCGGCGCCGGGCCGAGCGTCGTCGTCCTCACGACGTACGACACGGACGCCGACATCCTGCGCGCGGTCGAGGCGGGGGCGACGGGCTACCTGCTCAAGGACACCCCGCGCGACGAGCTCGTGGCGGGCGTGCGCGCCGCCGCGCGCGGCGAGACGGTGCTGGCGCCGGGCGTCGCGACCCGGCTCGTGACGAGCGTGCGCACCGCGGCGGAGCGGCCCACCGCGCGCGAGGCCGAGGTGCTGGGCCTGGTGGCGCGCGGTCTGTCCAACGCCGCCGTCGGGCGGGAGCTGTTCATCGCGGAGGCCACGGTGAAGACGCACCTGCTGCGGGCGTTCGCGAAGCTGGGCGTCGACGACCGCACGGCGGCCGTGACCGTGGCCCGCGAGCGCGGCTGGCTGCCCTGATCGGGCCGTCGCCCGCGAAGTCGGGGCAGACTGGCGCCGTGCGCGATCTGGCGAAGCTCCCCAAGGCTCACCTGCACCTGCACTTCACGGGGTCGATGCGGGTGCCCACCCTCCGCGACATGGCGGTCGGGCACGGCGTGCGGCTGCCCGGCGCCCTGCTGGACGGCGACCCGCTGCGGGTGCCGGCCGACGAGCGCGGCTGGTTCCGCTTCCAGCGCCTCTACGACGCGGCCCGCGCGTGCGTGCGCTCGGAGGCGGACATGCGCCGCCTGGTCGACGAGGCCGCGGCGGACGACGCCGCCGAGGGGTCGCGACGGCTCGAGATCCAGGTGGACCCGACGTCGTACGCGCCGTTCGTCGGCGGCATCACGCCGGCGGTCGAGATCGTGCTCGACGCCGCGCGGGCCGCGAGCGCCGCGCACGGCGTCGAGGTGGCGGTGGTCGTGGCCGCCTCGCGGATGCGGCACCCGCTGGACGCGCGCACGCTCGCCCGCCTCGCGGCCCGGTACGCGGGCGAGGGCCCCGGCGAGGTGGTGGGCTTCGGGTTGAGCAACGACGAGCGGCGCGGCGACACCGCGGAGTTCGCCGCCGCGTTCCGGATCGCGCGCCGCGCCGGCCTGGCGTCGGTGCCGCACGGCGGCGAGCTGCTCGGGCCGTCGCACGTCCGCGACGTCGTCGACGCCCTGCACCCCGACCGGCTGGGCCACGGGGTGCGCGCCGGGGAGGACCGGGCGCTGCTCGCCGAGCTCGTGGAGCGCGAGGTCGCCCTGGAGGTGTGCCCCGCCTCGAACGTCGGCCTCGGCGTCTACGCCGACACGTCCCAGGTGCCGCTGCGGCCCCTGGTCGAGGCCGGGGCCCGCGTGGCGCTCGGCGCGGACGACCCCCTGCTCTTCTCCTCCCGGCTGCTCGACCAGTACGTCGCCGCGCGCGAGGTGCACGGGTTCACCGACGCGGAGCTGGCCGACCTGGCGCGGTCGTCGGTGCGCGCGAGCCGCGCCTCGGAGGGGACGCGGCGCCGCCTGCTCGCCGACGTCGACGCCTGGCTCGCGGACCCCGACCCGGGACCGGGCACCGGGGCCGACGCGCTCTCATCTGCGTCTCATCCGCCCGCGGGATGATCCGGGCATGGCTGAACGGTCCGGACGTCGGTGGCGCGCCGCGGTGCCCTGGATGCTCGGGGTGGCGCTGGTCGCGCTGATCGGCGGGGTCCTCGCCGCCGCCCTGTCGTCCGAGCCCGAGGACCGGGACGTGGGCGGCGTGGTGGTCGTCTCCCCCACGCCCGACCCGGCGTCGCCGACGCCCGACCCGTCCGGGGAGCCGACGCCGACGCCGTCCGGGAACCCCACGCCCACGCCGACGCGCACGTCCGACGACGGCGGCGTCGCGCCCGTCCCGCCCACGGACGACGACGATGACGACGACGGGCCCGACGACGATGACGACGACGGCCCGGACGACGACGACGCCCCCGACACGGACAAGGACGACTGATGGCGCGAGCCCCGCGGCCCCAGGGCGGGCCCACCGTCCGCACGCGCATCCTGGCCGTCCTCCTCGCCCTCACCGCCCTCGCGCTCGCGCTGGCCGGCGCCACCGCGTACCTCCTCACGTACGACCACGTGGACGACCGCATCGACGCCGACCTCTCCGAGAGCGCGCAGGAGCTGCAGACCCTGGGCGCGTCCGGGGTCGACCCCGTGACCGGCGACCCGTTCTCCTCCGCGGAGGAGGTGGTGATCGCCGCCATCCAGCTCGACGTGCCGGCCCGGCACGAGGGCGTGCTCGGCCTGCGCACCGGCAAGCGGCCGCTCGTCTCCCAGCAGGCCGTGGAGGTGCACCTGCAGGACGACCCCGAGCTCGTCGCGGCGGTGACCCCGCTGCTCACGTCCCAGACGGCCGTGCTGCGCACGATCGGCACCTCGACGACCGACTACCGGGTGCTCGTCGCGCCCGTCGCCCCGGTGACGGCGTCGGGCGACCCCGCCGCCCTCGTCCTCGCCTACGACCGGAACGCCGAGCACGCCGAGACGCAGGCCGTCTTCCGCGGCTACCTGCTCGTCGCGCTCGCGGCGCTGGTCGTGACGGGGGTCGTCGGGTGGCTGCTCGCCGGACGCCTGCTGCGCCCGATCCGGGTGCTCGCGCGCACGGCCCAGCAGATCGGCGAGTCGGACCTGTCCGCCCGGATCCCGGAGTCGGGCAACGACGACCTCACCCACCTCACCCGAGCCTTCAACGGGATGCTCGACCGGCTCGAGGGCTCGTTCGAGTCGCAGCGCCGCCTGCTCGACGACGTCGGGCACGAGCTGCGCACCCCGCTGACGATCGTGCGCGGGCACCTCGAGCTGATGGACACCGCCGACCCCGCGGACGCCGCCGAGACGCGGGTGCTCGCCCTCGACGAGCTCGACCGCATGCACCGCCTCGTCGACGACCTGGTCACCCTCGCGACCGTCGGGCAGCCCGACTTCGTGCGGCCGGCGCCCGTGGAGCTGGGCCGGCTCACCGACGACGTGCTCGACAAGGCGCGCACGCTCGGCGAGCGCACCTGGCTGGTCGACTCGCGCACCGACGCCCGCACCATGGCGGACGCGCAGCGCCTCACCCAGGCCTGGCTGCAGCTGGCCGCCAACGCGGTGAAGTTCTCCGCGCCCGGCTCCGTGGTGGCGATCGGGTCGCGCACGACGCCGGACGGCGCACGCGTGCGTCTGTGGGTGCGCGACGAGGGCGTCGGCATCGGGCCCGACGACCTGGAGCGCATCTTCGACCGCTTCGCGCGGGGCGAGCACGACGGCGAGCGGCGGGAGGGCTCCGGGCTCGGCCTGGCGATCGTCGCCGCCATCGCCGAGGGGCACGGCGGCGAGGTCACGGTCGAGTCCGCCCCCGGCCGGGGCTCCACGTTCGCGGTCGTCGTGCCGGTGCTGCCGGTCCCCGACGCCGGCCCCGACCCGGCCCCCGGCCGCGCCGTGCCCCCCGTCGGCCGGACCGCGCCGACCGCGCGGTCCGCGCCCACCCCCGAGCTGCCCCCGCGCACCGCCCCCGACCGGGAAGGACCCGCCACGTGAGCCAGATCCTCATCGCCGAGGACGAGACGCGCATCGCGTCGTTCGTCGCGAAGGGGCTGCGCGCCTCCGGCTACGCGAGCACCACGGTCGCGACCGCGCGGGAGGCGTTCGACCTCGCGTCGTCGGGCGACTTCGACCTCATGGTGCTCGACCTCGGGCTCCCCGACCAGGACGGGTTCACCGTGCTGCGCCGGCTGCGCGAGGCCAAGGTGACCCTGCCGGTCATCATCCTCACCGCGCGCACCTCCGTGGCGGACACGGTGGCCGGCCTCGAGGGCGGCGCCGACGACTACATGCCCAAGCCGTTCCGCTTCGAGGAGCTGCTGGCGCGCATCCGGCTGCGCCTGCGGGCCGAGCCGGCGGGCGAGGTCACCGTGCTCAGCCACGGCGACCTCAGCCTCGACCTGCGCACCCGCCGGGCCACCGCCGCCGGCGTCGAGGTGGACCTGTCCGCGCGCGAGTTCGCGCTCGCCGAGGCGTTCCTGCGCAACGCCGGGCAGGTGCTCAGCCGCGAGCAGCTGCTCTCGCGCGTGTGGGGGTACGACTTCGACCCCGGCTCCAACGTGGTGGACGTGTACGTGCGCTACCTGCGCAACAAGCTCGGCGCCGAGCGGTTCGTCACCGTGCGCGGCATGGGGTACCGCCTGGCCTGACGACGCCGCCGGCCGTCCCTCGTGGTGAGGGCGGCCGGCGGCGAGGTGCGCGAGGGCGGGACGGTCAGTCCGTGGAGGCTGCCGTCGGGGCGGTCCTCGCCGACTGCGGGGTCACCGGGCTGACCGGGGACGCCGCGGTCTGCGCGGTCGGGGCCGTCTGGGCGGTCGGAGCGGTCTGGGCGGTCTGGGCGGACGGCGCCGTGCTCGCGGTCTGCGTCGTGGGCGCCGTCGCCGGCGTGGCGACCGAGCCCGCCGTCACGGTGGTGATGGACGTGCCGTTCTGCACCGCCGCGGGCGACGGGCTCGCGGGCGACGCCGCGGCCGACGCCGTCGAGGAGGCCGCGTCGTCGCCCACCTGGACGGCGTCGGCGACGACCGCGTCGGTCGGCGTGCGGTCGAACGTGCCCTGCGCCGCGGCGACGCCGGCCCCCAGGCCGACCGCGCCCAGCGCGCCGGTGACGATCCATGCGCTGCGTGCCTTCATCGTGCTGCTCCTTCGTCGGTGCGGGTGGTGCATGGTTCCCGGCGGGCTTCTCCCGCCGACTGGTTCCCAGACTCCGCGGCCACCGTGAGAGGGCCGGGAGGCGTGGATGAGAGGGCTCTCAGACTGCGGCGGCCTCCGCGGCGAGGCGCTCGGCGACGTCGAGGAGCGCCCCGGCGGCCGCCGCGTCCTCCGCGCCCGCGGCGAGCGAGACGACGACGGCAGCAGCCCGGGCGCGGAGCAGGGTCGGCTCCACCGCGCGGCCGAAGACGTCGAGGCAGCGGTCCACCAGCCCGCCCACGCCCGCGTACGCGGCCGGGTCGAGCGAGGGCAGCACCGCCAGGTGCGCGACGGCGCACGCCAGGTCGTCCACGAGGTGCCCCGGGCCCAGCGTGTCGACGTCGAGCACGGCGCCGACGCGGGGGCGGTCCCCGGCGCCGACGACGGGGTCCAGCAGCAGGTTGGCGGCGTGCAGGTCGCCGTGCGTCGTCACGAGCGAGCCGGGGTCGCCCGCGGCGACGACGGCACCGATCGCCTCGCGCAGCGCGGCGAGCCGGGCGGCGTCGACCCCGTGCACGGTGGCGAGCGCGCCGAGGTAGTGGGCCGACCGGTCGGCCCAGGCCGGACGGCGCGGCAGGGCGAGACCCGCGCGCGGCAGCGAGGTCGCGACCCGCAGCAGCTCCGCCGGGTCGACGCACGCGGGCTGGTCGGCGGCAGGCGTGCGCGCGACGAGCTCCGCGACGGACTCCCCCGGCACCTCGTCGAGCAGGACGACGCCGTCGGCGGACCAGGACCTGACCCGCGGCCCGGCCACGCCGCCCGGGCGCGCGGCGAAGAGCGCGTGCCGCCGCACGAGGTCGTCGACGCGGGCCGGGCGGACGACCTTGACGTACGCGGCGCCGTCGGCCGTGCGCGCCCGGAGCACCGCGCGCCGCAGCGGGCGGTAGGTGACGGTCTCGAGGGACAGCAGCGGGGCGTCGGCGCCGGCTGCCCGCAGCCGCTCCGCGACCCGGTCGGGCGTGCTCCCCGCCGCCAGACCGGGCAGTGCCGGGTCGTGCGGGTGGCGCCACACGTGCACCGAGCGCCTCCCGTCGTCGAGGCGCACGACGCCGGGGCCGAGGCCGCCGTCCCGGTCGGCACGGTCGGCACGGTCGGCACGGTCCCGGTGGTCGCCACGGGCGCGGCGGAACGTGGACGTGCGGGCGCTCGTCGCGAACAGGTGCTCCGGCCCGCGGACCGTACGGCCGCCGACGTCGCGCCCGGCCACGACGTCGTACGCCACGGTCACCTCGGCCCCGGGGCGCGCGTGCACATGCCGCACCGACCACGACTCGAGCGTGGCGCCGTCGGCCGCGAGCGCCGCGCCCAGGACGTCTGCGACAGCATCGCCGGTGAGGAGGTCGAGCCAGGCGCGGTGGTCCGCGGGCCGGGTCGGGGTGGGGCTGGTCGGGGTGGGGCTGGTCGGAGCGGGGCTGGTCGGCACGTCGCCATCCGAGCGGTCGCGCGCGTGCCCCGGGTGAGACGTCGATGAGAGGACTCTCATCCGCCCCGGCCGGCCGGACGGTGCGGGCCCGGTCAGAGGAGCGGTCGGAGGGAGTGGTCAGAGGGAGACGTCGTCGAGCCCGAGCCACGCGGCGAGGTCCGCGAGCTCGGCGCGCACCGCCTGCGACACGTCGGGGTCGAACGGCAGGTCCTCGTGGATCGCGTCCACCCGGAGCACGCCCGCCTTGCGGTCTGCGGTGGCGTCGACCTTGCCGACGAACCGGTCCCCGTGCAGCACGGGCAGCGCGAAGTAGCCCCAGCGACGCCGGTCGCGCGGCTTGTACATCTCGAGCACGTAGTCGAAGTCGAAGACCTCCAGGAGCCGGGCGCGGTCGTGCACCAGGGCGTCGAACGGCGAGAGCACCGCGGTGCGCCCCTCGAACGGCTCGTCGACGGCGTCGAGGGCCGCCGGGTCGACGAGCCACGTCCGCTCGGTGCCCTCCACCGTGGCCGGCGTGCCCGCCAGGTCCACGTGGTCCTCGTCCCCCGGCAGACCGGGCAGGCGGGCCTGGGTGATCCCCCGTGCCCGCACGCGGCGCGCGACGCGTTCGCGCGCCGCCTCCGCGCGCGGCAGCGGCTCGACGTCCGGGTACACGCGCTCGGCCAGGTCCCACAGCCGGTCGCGGCCCCGTCGCCCGCAGACGGCGACGTCACCGTGCAGGTTCGCGAACTCCAGCATCTGCGTGACGTTGCGGTGCCCGGTCCAGCCGGAGGAGCGCCAGGGCCGCACGCTGGTGTCCGGGACGTCGCGGGCGACGAGCGGCCCGTCGGCCTCGAGCAGGCGCAGGACGTCGTCGAGGAACGGCGCGTTGTCGTGGAACCAGCTCGAGCGCCAGTCCCCGAACGGCCACCGGCGCATCTGCTCGAGGTACAGCGGCAGGTCCTCCGTCGGCCGCACCGTGCCGCCGAGGCGGAAGAGCATCCGGTCGGCGAGCGCGTCCTCGACGGCGCCGGGCCACGTCGTGCGGCCGAGCCTCGACCACGGGACGAGGTCGACCGCGGGCGCGACGGCGGCGGTCGGGTCGACCGGGAGCACCATCAGGTGCTCGACCGTCGCGAGGAGGTCGTCCGGGCGGTGGGCGTCGAGCAGCTGGGCACGCACCGCGATGCGGCGGGCCTGGTCTCGCGTCAGCCGTACGGGCGCGCCCGCGGCTCGGTCGGTGACCACCCGACGACGGTAGCGCCGGGTCCCGACACCCGGGCGGCTACCCGCGGACGTCCGCCACGGCCGCCGCGACGGACCTGCCCGCGGCGACCACCTGGTCGAGCACGGCGAGGGTCGCCGGCCCGGGCGCGCCGCCGGTCGTGCGGTGCCGGGCGACGATCTGTCGCGTCCCCAGCCCCGGCAGCGCGACGACCTGCACGGCGTCGGGCAGGAGGTCCCCCGCCGCGAGCGCCGGGACGACGGCGACGCCGAGGTCGGCGGCGACCAGCGCGAGGGCGACCGCGTAGTCGTCGTACCGGTGCGTCAGCGGCGTCGTCGCCCCCGAGGCGGCGTGCGCCCGCTGCACCACCCGGTCGGCGGCGTGCCCCGGTTCCGCCCCGAGCCAGGTGGCGTGCCGCAGGTCGGTCAGCCGCTCGGGCACGGGGCGGTCGGCGGGCAGCACGACCAGCCACGGCTCGTCCAGGACCGGCACGTCCCGCATCCCCGCCGGGGTGGTCCGCCCGATGGCGCTCTCGGTCTCGGTGAGGATCAGGTCGAGGTCGCCGCGGCGCAGGTCCCGCTGCGCGGCCTCGCCCTCCGTCTGGCAGAGGTGGACGTCGAGGCCGGGGGCGGTCCGCGCCAGCCGGCCGGCGAGGGGGGCGAGGAGGCCGCCGACCAGGGTGGGCGACGCCCCCACGGCGACCGTCCCGCTCGGCTCGCCCGCCAGCTCCGCGAGGGCCCGACGCGTGTCGGTGAGCTCGGCCTCGATGCGCTCCGCCGCCGCGACGACCAGCCGGCCGGCGGGCGTGAGGACGGCCCCGGCCGGCTGCCGGTCCACGAGCCGCTGGCCGGACTCCGCCTCGAGGCGCGCCACCTGCTGCGAGACCGCCGACGGGGAGACGCCGAGCGCCTCGCCGGCGGCCACGATGCCGCCGTACCGGTGGACGGCGAGGAGGGTGGCCAGCCGGCGCGGGTCCAGGTGCATCGGAGAACCGTGGTGCATCGGAAAATCTTAAGGCAGACCTCGGCAGACTTCGATTGATCTGCACCACGCCTCGGCGCACGATGGGCCGGTGCCGACGTCGACCCTCCCGCCCCGACCCGTCCGCGGGCACGCCCCGGCCCGAACCGGCGCCGCCCTCGTCGCCGCGGGCGCGCTGCTCTGGGGCACGGGCGGGGTCGCGGCCGCGACGATCGGCGCCCACAGCGCGATGCCGCCCACCGCGGTCTCCGCGCTGCGCCTGCTCGGCGGCGGACTGGCCGTGCTCGCGGTCACCGCGGCCACCGGACAGCTCCGGCGCGTCCCCCGGACCCGGGCCTCCGTGCGGCACGTGGCGCTCACCGCCGCGCTGACCGCCGTCTTCGGGGCCGCCTACTTCCAGTCCGTCGCGCACGTGGGCGTCGCCGTCGCGACCGTGGTGGCCCTGGGCGCGGCGCCGCTGGTCGTGACGGCCCGCTCCGCCGTCCGCGCGCGCCGGCTCCCGCGCGTCCCGGTGCTCGCGGCGCTCGCGACGTCCGTCGTCGGGCTCGCGCTCGTCAGCGGCGTGCGCCCCGTCGCGGGCACGACCCGGGACCTGGCGTGGGGCCTCGCCCTCGCGCTCGTGGCCGCCGTCGCGTTCGCGGCGACGACCGTGGTCAACCGGCGCGTGCTGCCGGGGCTGGGCCCTGCCCCGCTGCTCGGGACGTCGTTCACCCTGGCGGGCCTCGTGTCGCTGGTGCCCGCCGCCGGTGCAGGCCTCGCCCTCGGCTCCCTCGACGCCACCGCGTGGTGGACGCTCGCCTTCCTCGCCCTCGTGCAGACCGCCGTCGGCTACCTGGCGTTCTACGCCGGGCTGCAGCGCGGCGTCGGCGCCACGTCGGCGGCGCTGCTCTCGCTGCTGGAGCCCGTGGGGGCCGCCGTCCTCGCGGTCGTCGTGCTGGGCGAGGCCCTGACGCCCGCGGCGGTGCTCGGCATCGCCCTGGTCCTCGGCGCCGTGCTGCTCGCCCGGGACCGGCCGGCGACGCCCCGCCCCCGGGCGGGTGCCCGTCCGCCCGCGGATGGTCCCCCGGGACGACCCGGGACGGCACCCCGGGCGGACGCGCGGGAGGGCGCCGCGGCGTAGCGTGCCGGGCATGGACCGCGGCCCGCTCGACCGGTGGCGCCCCCGGCTGTTCCTCGCGGTGGCGCTGGCCGTCGTCGTGACGGTCGGGACGTTCGGGGCGTCGCACTGGCAGCCCGGGGCCCGCGACGTCGACGCGCTGGGGCTGCTGCTCGCGCTCGTCGGGCCGGTCGTGCTGCTCGCGCTGCCCCGGCGGCCGGTCCTCGCGGTGGTGCTCGCGGTCGGAGCCGTCGGCACGTACCTCGCGCTCGGCTATGCCTGGGGGCCGGCGCTGGGCGGCACGGTCGGCGTCCTGGTCATGGTGCTCCTCACCGGGCAACCCGCCCGAGCGCGGGTCGTCGCCTGGTCGGGGGCGCTGCTGATGTGGGGCGTCGTGGTGGGCGCGGCCGCCCTGCGCGACGACGAGACCCGCGTCGGCGGCCTGCTCGGGGGTGCCGCCTGGACCGCCGTCGCGCTGCTGGTCGCCACGGGCATCCGCGAGCGGCTGGCCCGGGCCGCCGCCTGGCGGGCCGCCCGCGCGGACCGGGAGCGGACCGCCGTCGCCACCGAGCGCCTCCGCATCGCACGCGAGCTGCACGACGTCCTCGCCCACTCCCTGTCCGCGATCAACGTGCAGGCGGGCGTCGGCCTGCACCTCCTGGACCGCGACGTCGACCAGGCGCGCTCCGCGCTCGCGTCCATCAAGGCCACGAGCCGCGACGCGCTCGACGAGGTGCGCGCCGTGCTCGGCGTCGTCCGCGGCGAGGGCGACGGCGGCGACGGCGACGGTGTCACCCCGCCGACCGACGCCCCCGAGCCGCGCACGCCCACCTGGGACCTCGCCGCCCTCCCCCGCCTGGCGGAGCCGCTGCGGGCCCGCGGCGTGACCGTGCGCTTCGACGTCGACCCGGCGCTCCGGCCGTCGGGGACCGTCCCCGCGCACGTCGCGGGCGTGGCGTACCGCGTGGTGCAGGAGTCGCTCACCAACGTGGGCCGGCACGCGCCGCGGGCGCGGACCGTCGTCGTGCGCGTCGCCCGCGACGACGACCTGCTGCGCGTCACGGTGGACGACGACGGCGGTCCGGTCGGTGCGCACGACGGGGACGCGGCCGGCTACGGCCTGCGCGGCATGCGCGAGAGGGTCGAGGGCGCGGGCGGCGCGCTCGCCGCCGGGCCCGCCGCACGCGGGTTCGCCGTGGCCGCGACCATCCCGCTGCCCACCGACGTGTCAGACGCGCAGCCTGCTCGGGCGCCACAGGTGTCTGACAGCTCGCAGGAGGATGCATGATCCGGGTGCTGCTCGCCGACGACCAGGCGCTGGTGCGCGGCGGCTTCCGCGCGCTGCTGGACGCCGAGGCCGACATGACCGTCGTGGGCGAGGCCGCGACCGGCGACGAGGCCGTGCGCCTCGCGCTGCGGCTGCGGCCCGACGTCGTGCTCATGGACGTGCGGATGCCCGGGGCGGACGGGCTGGAGGCGACCCGGCGCATCGTCGCCGACCCGGGCGCGGCCGGCGTGCACGTGGTGGTCGTGACGACGTTCGAGCTGGACGAGTACGTGGCCGAGGCCATCCGCGGCGGCGCGAGCGGCTTCCTCGTCAAGGACACGGAGCCCGCCGACCTCGTGCGCGCGGTGCGCGTGGTGGCGGCCGGCGACGCCCTGCTGTCCCCCGGCGTCACCCGGCGCCTGCTCGCCCGGGTCGCCGACGCCACCCGCGACGTGCCGCCGCCGCCCGGCCTCGACGACCTCACCGCCCGCGAGCGCGAGGTGCTCGTCGAGGTGGCCGGCGGCCTGTCCAACGACGACATCGCGCGCGCCCTCTACCTGTCGGAGTCGACCGTCAAGACGCACGTCTCCCGGGTGATGGCGAAGCTGGGTGCCCGCGACCGCGCGCAGCTCGTCGTCGCGGCGTACGAGGGCGGCGTCGTGCGCCCCGGCTGGACCGGCTGACCCGCGCTCCGCACGGGCACGCGCGAGCGGCACGACGATACGACGCAGGTCGGTACGAGGGGCTGACGACGGGGCCCACCCCACCGGGCGACGGTGGAGGCGAAGGGTTCGCACCGGGCGGGCCCACCGTCACGAGGAGTCCCCGATGCTCACCACCGTCACCGCGACCGCCGTCCCCGCGGCGCTCGCCGCGCACCCGTACGCCGCCGGCGGCGGGCCGGGCTGGTGGATCGTCTTCCCGATCCTGTGGTTCCTGCTCTTCGCCACCGTCGTCTTCCTCGTCGCCCGCCGCGCGCGGCGGTACGGTCCGCCGTGGGCCCGTGGCGGCGCGGGCGGCGTCGACGTCCTCGGCGAGCGCTACGCCCGCGGCGAGATCGACGAGGCCGAGTACCGGCAGCGGCTCGCCGTCCTCAAGGAGGACCGCCGCTGACCGCGCCTGCCGGCCAGCACGCGATCTCTCGCGTCGTCGGGTCCGACGGCGCGAGAGATCGCGTGCTGGACGGCGTCGGTCGATCGGTGTCCACGCCCCCACCGTGTCGCTCCGTCGTGCGTCTGAGCAGGTGAACGGCAGGCGGCAGGTCACGACACGGTGACGATCACGACACGACCGGAGCGCTGCGGTCGCGTTCGGGGCACCCGCGGGGCACGGTGGTACCCCGCGGCGCGCCTGGTGCGCCGACGGCGCGGAAGGGGCTCCATGCGTACGGTTCCCAGCCTGAGGCGACGCCTGACGGCGTCGCTCGTCGGCGTCCCGGTGGTGCTCACCCTGGCGCTCGCCGGGTGCGCTCCCCTGTCCGGCGAGACCGAGCCCGAGCCGGGCGCGGCCCCCACGACCTCCGCTCCCCCGTCCGAGGACGGCGCCGGGTCGACCTCCGACGCGCAGGGCCGCGCCGACCAGGACGCGCAGGAGCAGGCCGACCAGGAGGCCGCCGAGAAGAAGGCCGCGGAGGAGGCCGCCGCGAAGGAGAAGGCCGACCAGGAGGCCGCCGAGAAGCGGGCCGCGGAGAAGGCGAAGAAGGCCGCGGAGAAGAAGGAGGCCGAGAAGAAGGCCGCCGAGGAGGCCGCCGCGAAGGAGCAGGCGGAGCAGGAGGCGGCGGAGAAGAAGGCCGCCGAGGAGCGGGACAAGATGCTCGAGTACGGCGACTCCGGTGAGCGGGTCGTCGCGCTCCAGGAGCGGCTGCAGGAGCTCGGGTACTTCATCCAGGAGGCCGACGGCAGCTTCGGCCCGGCCACGCAGCAGGCCGTCTGGGCGCTGCAGAAGGCCGCCGGGCAGTACCGCGACGGCGTCGTCGGCCCGAAGACGCAGGCCGCGCTCGACGACGGCGTGCGGCCGCAGGCCCACTCGTCGTCCGGCAAGGCGATCGAGATCGACCTGGACCGGCAGCTGCTCATGACCGTCGAGGGCGGGAAGGTCACCCGGATCATCAACGCGTCGTCGGGCAACGGGGAGACGTACGAGGCCAAGGGGCGCAGCTATCACGCGACGACGCCGCGCGGCTCCTACGCCGTGTACATGGAGCGCAACGGCATGCACGAGTCCACGCTCGAGCTGGGGTCGATGTACCGGCCGAAGTACTTCTCGGGCGGGTACGCGGTGCACGGCTCGGGGTCCATCCCGCCGTACCCCGCGTCGCACGGCTGCGTGCGCGTGTCCAACGCCGCGATGAACTGGCTCTGGGACTCGTGGGGCATGCCGAAGGGCACGCCGGTCATCCTCTACTGACCTCGGCCCTGCCGCTCACAACGCGTCAGAGGGCGGTGCCGACCAGGACCGGCTCGGGCTCGAGCTCGATGCCGAAGGCGTCGCGGACGCCGTCGCGCACGGTGCGGGCGAGGGCCACGACGTCGGCCGCCGTCGCACCTCCGCGGTTGGTCAGCGCGAGGGTGTGGCGCGTCGACAGGCGCGCCGGGCTGTGCTCGCCCGCGAGCCCGAAGCCCTTGGTGAACCCGGCGTGCTCGATGAGCCAGGCGGCGCTCGTCTTCACGAGCGTCGGGTCGACGACGCCGAGGCTCGGGCTCACGGTGGACTCCGGCGTCGCGGAGCGGACGGCGAAGCGCGGCGCGTCCTCGGGCAGCTCGTCCGCCGCGTCGGCCGGCAGCACCGGGTTGGTGAAGAAGGAGCCCGCCGACCAGCGGTCGTGGTCGCCGAGCGGCGCCCCGCCCACGCCGTCCAGCAGCATGCCCTTGCCGCCGCGCAGCTCCAGCACGGCCTCGCGCACCTCGGCCGAGGGCGCCCGCTGCCCCACCTCGACGCCGAGGCGCCGGGCGAGCTCGCCGTAGCCGACGGGCGCCGACAGGCTGCCGAGCCGCATCTGCAGGTTCACCTCGAGCACCACGTACCGCGGCGTGGGGTACCAGGGCGCGCCCGGGTCGTCCGGGTCGCCCGACCGCATCGTCCGCTTGAGCAGCGACGTGCGGTACCCGAAGCCCAGCTCGCTGAGCGTGAAGGTCCTGCGGCTGCCGGTAGCGCGGTCCCAGGTGACCACCGACGCGACGACGCCGGACACCTCCTGGCCGTACGCGCCGATGTTCTGCACGGGCGCGGCGCCGACGGTGCCGGGGATGCCGGACAGCGCCTCGACCCCCACCCACTCGTTCGCCACGGCCTGGGCCACGAAGGAGTCCCAGTCCTGGCCGGCGGGCAGGCGCAGGCTCGCGCCCCCGCACGCGCCGTCCGTGCCGCACGAGTCCTCGAGGTCCGCGTCGAGGCCCTGGCGCACGTCGCGCACGACGACGCCGGCGAACCCCTCGTCCGCGACCAGCAGGTTGGAGCCGCCGCCGATCACCAGCAGCGGCCTGTCGGCGTCGTCCGCGGCGCGCACCGCGTCGATCAGCTCGGCCTCGGACTCCGCCTCGACGTACTCGTCGACCGGCCCGCCGACGCGCAGCGTCGTGAGCTCGGAGAGCGCCGGGGCGGCCGTGTCGCGCCCGTCGCGCTCACGGGCGGGCTCGTCGGCGGACGGCGTGTTCAGGGTCGACAGGCTCACTCGCCCAGCGTACGCGCCGGCTCGGGAGCGGCCGGCAGGGGCCTCGCGGCCCCTGCGACCAGCAGGCCGACGGCCACCGGCACCGCCAGCACCAGCAGGGCGTCGCGGTAGCCGACGTGCTCGGCGAGGAAGCCGATGAGCGCCGGGCCGACGAAGAACGCCGAGTACCCGACCGTCGAGACGACGGAGACGCGCAGGGCGGCCTTGCGCGGGTCGTCCGAGGCGGCGGACATGCCGAGCGGGAAGCCGAGCGAGGCGCCGGCGCCCCAGACCGCGACGCCGACCAGCGCGACCCACAGCGTCGGCACGAGCGCGAAGACGACGACGCCCACGAGGGCGGCCGCGCCGCACACGCGCAGCATGGTCACGCGGCCGTAGCGGTCGATGAGCGACGTGCCCGCCAGCCGGGCGAGCGTCATCGCGCACAGGAAGACGGCCAGTCCGATCGCCCCGACGGAGTCGTCGGTGCCGAACCCGTCGACGACCGCGAGGCTCACCCAGTCGTTGGCGGCGCCCTCGGTGAGCGCGGCAGCGAGCACGACCAGCCCGACGAGCAGCGTGCGCGACTCGCGCCAGGTGGCGAGGGTGTCGCGCAGGGTGTGTCCGGTGCCGGTGTCCACGGCGGTGGCCGGGTCCGCCTGCGCGTCCGTCGCGCCCCCGGCCGTGCCGGCAGAGGCGTCCGCCGTCGGCTCGAAGAAGCGCACGCAGGCGACGACGACGATCAGGTCGATCACCATCACGGTGATGACGTGCCCCGGCAGCGAGGCGCCGGCGTGCGCCGCGAGGGCGCCGATGCCCGCGCCCGCGACCGTCCCGAGCGAGAAGCCGGCGTGGAAGCGCGGCATGACCGACCTCCCCAGCCGCTGCTCGACGACGGCGCCCTCGAGGTTCATCGCGGCGTCCCAGATGCCCACGCCCATGCCGCCGACGAAGAGGCCGACCCGCACCAGCATCGGGTGGTCGCCGTCGACCGCAAGGGTGGCGACGGCGAAGCCCGCGGCCGCCAGCGCGGCGAACGACACGCAGGTGCGACCGGCGCCGACGCGCGAGGCGATCATGCCGGACAGCGGCAGCGCGACGAGCGACCCGATCGCGCCGGTGAGCAGCAGCACGCCCATCTCGGCCTCGGAGAAGCCGAGGCCGTCGCGCACCGCGGGGATCCGGGAGGCCCACGTGGCCATGCCGATCCCGGCGACGACGAAGACCGCGAAGACGGCCCAGGCGGCGCGCACGGCGTGCGCGGGCGGCCGGGTGGGGAGTTCGGTGCTCACGGTCCGACGCTTCCCGAATCCGCCACGCGGGTCAAATCGATTCGAGCGCGCGCTGGTCAGCGCGGGTAGGCTTCGCCCCGGACCTCGCCGGAAGGAGCCCCATGGGCCGCAGCAACGCCCGACCGACCCTCGCGCGGGTGGCCGAGCTCGCGGGCGTCTCGGTCTCCACCGCGTCCCTGGCGTTCTCGGGCGCGGGACCGATCACCGCCGAGACGCGCGACAAGGTGCTCGCCGCCGCCGCCGAGCTGGGCTACTCCGGCCCCAACCCGCTCGGCCGGCAGCTGCGCTCGGGCCGCTCCGGCATCGTGGGCGTCGTCCTCGGCGACCAGCCCGGCCGCGCGTTCCGCGACCCGGTGGCGGTCAAGGTGCTCGACGGCCTCGTGGACGTGCTCGGCGCCGAGGGCCTGGGCGTGCTGCTCATCCCCGGCGTGCGCGCGGTCCCCGGGCCGCGGGTCGACGGCGAGGAGACGGCGCCCGTGCCCGCCGTCGACCCCCTGCTGGAGTCCGCCGCCATGGACGTGGCCGTGCTCGTGTGGGGCGTGCTCACCGACGACGCGACGCTCGCGGCCCTGCGTCGCCGCGACGTCCCCGTCGTGGTCGGCGAGGGCGGCCGCGTCGACGGCGCACCGCTCGTGGCCCTGGACGACCGGGCGGGCACGGCCCTGGCCGTGCGCCACCTCCAGGAGCTGGGGCACACCCGCATCGCGGAGATCACGCTCCCCCTCGACGCCGCGGAGCGGTCCGGCCCGATCGACGCGGCCCGCCTCGCCCAGGCCGACCGCACGTCGACGCGGCACCGCCTCGCGGGCGTGCGGGACGCGGTCGAGCCCGTCATCTCGTGGGAGACGCCCGCGTCCCTCGTGGAGCACGGTCGCGACGCCGCCACGGAGATCCTCGGGGCATGGGTGCCGGAGACGGAGCGGCCGACGGCGATCGTCGCCCACTCGGACCTGCTCGCCGCGGGGGCCGTCATCGCGGCCCGCGAGCTCGGGCTGCGCGTGCCCGACGACGTCTCGGTCGCCGGCTTCGACGGGATCGACCTGCCGTGGCTCTCCCCCGACGTGCTCACCAGCGTGCACCAGCCGCTGCAGGCCAAGGGCGCCGCGCTCGGCCGAGCCGTCCTGGGCGTGCTGGCCGGTGAGGAGCCCACCTGCACGACGCTGCCCGTCGAGCTCGTTCCCGGCACCACGACCGGGCCCGTGCCCGACGTCGTCCGCCCCGCCGACGCGCAGGCCTGACCACTCTCCGCCTCACGTCGACACCGTCGAGCCTCGTCGACGTGAACGGGCCTCAGCGTCCGGCGGTGCGGAACCGCCCGGCGACGATCGCCTCCGCGCGCTCGCGCTCGCAGAACGCCAGCACCGCCTCCTTCGGCCCCTGCGGGGACTCGAAGCGCACGGTGCCCGCGGCCTCGAAGCCGAACGCCGCCATGCGGGCGACCGCGGACCGGTTGCGGGCGTCCGGCTCGCCGACCAGCCGCCGCGTGCCCGGGCGGGTGAACGCGAAGGCGAGTACGGCGGGGCCGACCACGGCCCAGGGCGCGACGCCGTAGCGGGCGGCCGGGCCGTCGCCGCCCTTGAAGAAGTGCATCCCCAGGTCGCCGGGGAGCGCGTCGTAGGCCGTCGAGACCGGGTCGTCCTCCGGGTGGTACAGCTGCACCAGGACGACCGGCTCGCCGTCCCAGCGCACCAGGTAGGCGTGGTGCGTGGGCAGGGAGTCGACGAACGCGTACGTGTCGCTCAGGTCCTCGCGGCTCAGGCCCGCCAGCCCCCAGAACCCGGCGTGCGGGCGGTTGACCCACTCGTGCAGCACGTCGAGGTCGGCGACCGGGTCCAGCACGTGCGCCGTGACGGTACCCGCGCCCGGGACGTCGGCGCGCCACACCTCCGCGCCGCGCGCTCCGGACAGCAGTCGGTCGGACGTCGCGGGCTCGGGCGGGGAATCGGACAGGGGCTCGGTCGTCATCGGTCCTCCGGGGGTCGTCGGGTCGGCAGGTGCTCGGGGCGCAGCCGCGCCCAGTCGGTCTCGATCGGGACGGTGCGGGCGTCGGCCCACGCGGGGTGCTGGTCGGCGAAGTGCGGCGAGCGCGGGTCGCCGGAGGCGCCGAACGGCACGCCCCAGCGGCTGCGGCGGCGGTCGCCCAGGTCCCACACCCAGCGGGCGACCGACCCGTGCAGGACGGCGTGCGTCACGCCGGGCACGCCCGCCGTGCAGCGGACGGCGTCGCCCGCCCCACCCAGCGGCCGCGCCTGCTCCGCCGGCACCGCGGGCACCGCCGCGCCGGGGACCAGGCCCAGCGCGTGCAGCGGGGCCAGGCGGTGCAGGTCGCCCCAGGTCTCGCGGGCGGCTTCGGGCGGGTCGGGGAGCGGGTCGGCGCGCCCGTCGACGTCCGCGAGCGCCTCCCCGGCCAGGCGCCGACCGTCGACGACCCCCGAGGCGAGGATCGGCGCGAGCGCGTCACCCACGCGCGCGACGACGTCCAGCCACGGCGCGAAGACCTCCGGCAGGCCGTGCGGGGCGTGCAGCGGGGCGAGGGCCGGGGCGGCCGCCACGCGGCGCACCAGCGCGTGCCGCCAGCGGGCGAACAGCGCGGCGTCCGGGGAGCCGGCGTCCATCCGCGCGCCCGCCGCGGCCCAGGCGCGCAGCCGGTCCGCGGGGCCCTGGGTCCCGACCGGTTCGACCGACGGAAGCCAGGCGACGAGCTCCGCCGCGCCACCGTCGCGCGTGTCGGCGAGCACGCGGTCCTGGTCCTCGGCCGTCTCCCCGCCGGGCGGCGGGTCGGCGAGCAGTGCCCGCACGCGCGCGGCGCGGTGCGGGGCGTAGGCATGGCCCAGGTCGTGCTCCGGCCGGGCCGGGCGGTGGTTGGCGTCCACGGCGACGTCGGCCACGACCGCGGGCGCGGGCAGCCGTCGCCACCCCGGCTCGTCGCGACGGGTCGCCGGGACGACGCGTCCCGACGGCGGCACGTCCGGCACCAGACCGGCGGTCAGGCGCAGCACCTCGCCGGTCGAGTCGGCGGTGAGGACCCGGTCCACGGGGTCGACCCACCCGGCGAACGCGGCGGCGACGTCGCGCGCCGTCCGCGCGCGCTGGAGCGCGCGCCAGGCGGCCACCCCGGCGTCCGCCGTCATGCGCACGGGCCAGCGCAGGCTGTGCCGGTCGGTGACGAGCGGGCCGCGGGCCGTCTCCGCCCACCGCACGACGACGGGTGCCCCGCCGCGCACGGGCACGGCCTCGGAGCCCTGCGCGACCACCCGTGCGCCGGCCGCGGCGGCGTCGACCCCTTCCGCGACCAGCGCGACGTGGTGCGCCATCGCGTTCGTGACGCCCCACGCGACCGCGCCCACCGGCGTCTCGGCGTGCCCGAAGTGCAGCACGCCCGGGACGCCGGGGAACGCCAGCCCGACGACGTCGTGCCCCGGGCGCGCGAGCCGGACCTGCTGGTAGACCCCGGGCAGCTCGAGGAGCCGGTGCGGGTCGCCGGCGAGCAGCGGAGCGCCGGACGCCGTCCGCGACCCGGGCAGCGCCCACGCGTTGGAGCCCGACGACGGGCCACCGCCCCCGCCGTCGCGCGCGCCCCACCACCCGACGACCGCGTCGCCGAGGGTCGGGCCGAGCGTGCGCGCCACGTGCTCGCGCCACAGCAGGTGCGGGAAGCCGCTGAACAGCACGTGGTGCACCAGGAAGGTGCCGATCGGGGTCCAGGGCCGCCAGGGCTCGTCGTCGGGGAGCGGGGCACCGCCGAAGGCCCGCGCCAGCTCCGCCCGCTCGGCGGCGTCCCGGCCGCCGGCGTCGAGCCCGTCCCGCACGCCGTCGGCGTACGCGGCGAGCCACACCCGCTCGGGCTCCGCGAGCGCCTCCCAGACCCGGCGGGTGGTGTCCGCGAGGCGCACCCGGACGGCGAACCGGTCCCACTCGAGCCCGGCCGGGCCGACCCGCGCCGCGAGCCGGCCGTCGCCGTACCAGCGGTCGACCTCGAGCTGCCAGCCCCGGTCGAGCGCGGTGACGTAGCCCTGCCCGTACGCCAGGTCCGCCTCCGAGCCCGCCCGCACGTGCGGCACGCCGAGGTCGTCGCGGAACAGCTCGAAGGGTCGGGTCACGGGACGTCCGGGCGGGCGACGGGGTTGGCCATCGTCCCTGCGTACAGCAGCGAGGCGGACTGCTCCGTGAGGTCGACCATCTGCAGCGTGTTGCGCAGCTGCAGCCGGTTGAGGCACGAGTGCGCGAACCGCGGCACCCGCAGGTCGACTCCCCGCCCGCCGCGCGGGGCGAGGTCCGGGTGCTCGGTGGCGTGCCGGTCCACGACGTCGGCCACCACGGCCCAGAACCGGTCCTCGGCGAGCACGCCGTCCACCGCGAGGACGCCCGCGAGGTGGCGCAGCACGCCGTCGAACACGTCGGTGAAGATCGCGAGCGCCTTCTCGTCGTCGTCCACGACCGACCGCACCCGCTCGACGCCGGAGGGCAGGGCACGCTCGCCGAGGACCGCGATCTCCTCCCCGATGTCCTTCATGAACACCCGCCGCACCACGCCGTCGCGCAGCACGAGCACGAGGTTCTCGCCGTGCGGCATGAACGCCAGGTCGTGCGCGCGCAGGCAGTGCACCAGCGGGTACAGGTAGGCGTCGAGGTAGGCGCGCAGCCACGCCTCGGGTGCGATCCCCGACTCCCGGGCGAGGGCGGTGGCGAGCGACCGCCCGGAGGCGTCGCGGTGCAGCAGGCTCGCCATGGTGGCCAGCCGCTCCCCCGGCGCGGTGCGCGGCACCGGCGACTCCCGCCAGAGCGCCGCGAGCATCTTGCGGTGCGCGCT
Organism: Isoptericola nanjingensis; assembly: GCF_050311635.1. Taxonomy (NCBI): domain Bacteria; kingdom Bacillati; phylum Actinomycetota; class Actinomycetes; order Micrococcales; family Promicromonosporaceae; genus Isoptericola; species Isoptericola nanjingensis. Next base: position 136,247 of record NZ_JBNOZL010000006.1, read on the forward strand.
GGGTCGGGCGGTGCGGTGGTAGACGTCGCCGGTGTACCCGATGGACGCGCGCTCGCGCAGGACGGCGAACCCGGCGTCGCGCAGCGTGGGGTCGCCCTCGACAACGCCCGCCACCCAGTCGTTGATCTCCGGCGTGCCGCGCATGTACGCCGGAGAGAGGCCGCGCAGGAAGCCCATGTTCTGGATCGCGAGCGCCACCTTGACGTAGTGCCGCTCCGGCCGCGTCCGGTTGAACATCGTCCGGATCGACTGCTGCGGCCGGTACTCGTCGGCGCCCGCGCCCAGGGGCACGAGGTCGCCGCGCGCGACGTCGGCGGCGAACGTGATCGGCACACGGTGCTGCCACTGCCACGGGTGCACCGGCAGGTACAGGTACTCGGCGGGGTCCAGCCCTCGCGCGGTCAGCCGGTCGGCGAACGCGGCGCGCTCGGCGCCCGAGAGCTCGTCGCCGTAGAGCGCCTGCTCGGTGAGGCCGGCACCGACCGCGAGGTGGGAGTGCTCGCGACGCGCCGCCAGCCACGTCAGGCGCAGCCGCTCGCCGCGCTCGGGCGCGTAGGCGCGGTAGTCGTCGAGGGAGAACCCGATGCGGCCGTTGTTCGCGAGGAAGCCGGGGTGCCCCTCGGTCATCGCCGCCTCGGCGGCCTGGAACGCGTCGGCGCGACGCCGGTCCTCGTCGCCGTCGTCGACCTGCTCGGGGGCGAGGGCGGACAGCAGGTCCGGGACCTGCGGCGACGTGCCGTCCAGCTCCCGCTCCCGCTTGGCGCACGCCGCGGCGAGGGTCGACGACAGCTCCTCGAGGTAGGTCGCCACGAGGTCGTCCGGGATCTGCAGCAGCGGCTGCAGCTCGGCCACCAGCTCCAGGGCGTCCACGGGCAGCTCGACGTCGGCCGTCCCCGTCGTGGCCGTGCGCGTGATCGATGCCGGGTCCACCACCCAGTGCTCCAGCGCGAACGTGCGCGCCGCGAACCGGTACGTCACGCCGTCGAGCGTCAGCACGTACCGCCCGGCGTCGTCCGCCGGATCGTGGTGAGCCGGCTCGGGCTCCGGGCGGAAGAGCCGCTCGTGCGCGAGCTCCGCGAGCGCCTTGGCGGCGAGGTGACGGTGGGCGTGCTCGGCGAGGTCGGGGCGCAGGTGCGGCGCGAGGCGCGCGCCGGCGGCGCGCCCGGCGAGGGCGCCGAGCGGCGAGGCCGCGAAGTCCTCCCGCGTGCAGACGCTCAGCGCCGCGCGCTTGGTGTGCCCGCCCTCGTCGAGCTCCACCTCGCGCAGCACGCGGAACCCGGCCGCTGCGTTCTTCGCGCCGATCGCGCGGTTGCGCACGTCCGGCTCGACGACGACGCGCGCGCCCCCGCAGCCCTCCGCCGTCAGGCAGAAGCGCACGACGGCGGCCATCACCGCGTCGGTGAACCCCGGCGCGCGGTCGGCCGGGTCCTCGGGCGGGGGCGCCACGAGCAGGTGCATGCCGACGTCGCCGGGCGCGGCGTCGTGCACGCCGACGAGCAGCACGCGGGCCGGGTCGTAGGTCTCGGTGTAGAACGCGGGGACGCCGTCGACCCGCCCGAGCCAGCCGTCCTGGTCCGGGTGGTCGGCGACGCCGGCGAGGTAGTCCCGGACGTCCACGGCGCCCAGGTGCCCCATCTGCCAGAACGCGGACGCCGGGTGGGACAGCCATCCGTGCACGGTCGCGGCGTCGCGCGCCGGGTCGACCGGTTCGAGGGTGACGGCGTCCGGAGAGGTCCGGGTCGCGGCGACGGGCCGGAGGCCGGACTCGGCGACGGCGGTCATCGGGCCACCCCCTGCACCGCGGCGGCCGCTGCCGGGCTCGGCACGGGTTCGCCGCCCGGCAGCCCGAACGTCTGGAACGCGATGCGCCGCTCGATCGCGTACGGCTCGCGGCCGGTGACCTGCGCCAGGATCACCGAGTTCCGCCAGGCGGCGAAGCCCAGGTCGGGGGCGGTGACGCCGTGGGTGTGCGCCTCCGTGCCACCCACGTGGAGGCGCCCGCCCGCGCCCGCGGTGTAGTCGCGGGCCACGTCCACGCGCCCGAGCTCGTCGAGGTCGACCAGACCGGGCGCCACGAAGCCCGGCACGCCCGACCCGTACCCGGTGGCGGCGACGACGGCCCGCGTGCGGTGCTCCGCCACCCGGCCGAGCTGGCCGTGCCGCAGGGTGAGCACGTACTCCCCCGCGCCGTCGGCGCCGTCGGGCTCGTAGCGCGCCGCGACCACCTCCGTGTCCGACAGCAGGGTGGTCGGCACCTCCCGCCCGAGGGCGGACTTGCGGTAGAGCGTGTCGTAGATGTCGTCCACGAGGTCGCCGCTGATCCCCTTGTACAGCGCGCGCTGCTCGCGGCCGAGGATCTCGCGCAGCTCGGTGGGCAGCGCCCGGTAGTGGTCGGTGTAGTCCGGCGACGTCATCTCGAGGGTGAGCTTCGTGTACTCCATCGGGAAGAATCGCGTCGAGCGCGTCACCCAGTCCACGCGGTGCGCGCCGGGCGCGGCGTCCTCGAGCAGGTCGCGGTACACCTCCGCCGCCGACTGCCCCGACCCGACGACGGTCACCGCACCGGTCGCGGCGAGCGCGTCGCGGTGCGGCAGGTAGTCGGCGCTGTGCACCACCGGGCCGGCGCCCGGGTGCCGGCCTGCCTCGGCGGCCAGGGCGGCGAGCGGCGCCGGGAGCTGCGGCGTCGTCCCGACGCCCAGGACGACGTGGCGCGCCCGGTACGTCTCGGTCGTCCCGTCGGCCAGGCGGGCGGTCACCACCAGGTCCCCGGACTCCTCGTCCCGGGACACCGCCGTGACGTCCCGGCCCCAGCGCAGGGTGGTGAGACGGTCGGCCGCCCAGCGGCAGTACTCGTCGTACTCGGCGCGCAGCGGGTAGAAGGACTCGCGGATGTAGAACGGGTAGAGCCGGCCCGTGTCCTTGAGGAACGCGAGGAACGAGAACGGCGACGTCGGGTCCGCCATCGTCACCAGGTCGGCGAGGAACGGCACCTGGATGGTGGCGCCCTCGAGCATCATGCCCGGGTGCCAGGAGAACCCGTCGCGCCGGTCGAGGAACACCGCGTCGACATCGTCGAGCGGGTCGGCGAGCGCGGCGAGACCCAGGTTGAACGGCCCGATGCCGACGCCCAGGACGTCGTGGGTGCGCTCGGGGGCGGAGTCGGTGGTGCGGGTCATCGGGCGACCTCCTCGAGGGCGGGGTCGGCGGGCACGGCGGTCGCCCGCTGCAGGCGCGGGTGGGCGCCGCGGCACGGCGGCGCGTCCAGGTCGAGCAGCTCCTCGCCGGCGAGCAGCCCGTGCGCCGTGGCGCGGACCAGGTCGAGCACGCCCCGGACGTCGTCGAGCGTCGCGTCCGGGTTGAGGAGCGTGAGCTTGAGGCACGCACGACCGTCCACCACCGTCTTCGCGACGAGCGCACGGCCGGAGTCGAACAGCACGCGCCGCACGCGCGGCACGAGGGCGTCCGCCTGCGCGTCGTCGACGCCGTCGGGCTGGTAGCGGAACAGCACGGTGGACAGGTCGGTCGGGGCGAGGAGCCGCAGCTCGGGGTCGCCGGCGAGGTCGGCGTGCACGGCGGCGGCGAGGTCGCAGACGGCGTCGACCATCGCGCCGATCCCGTCGGCGCCGACGGCGCGCAGGGTGGCCCACAGCTTGAGCGCGTCGAACCGGCGCGTGGTCTGCAGCGACCGGTCGACGAGGTTGAGGTCGGGATTCGGCTCCCCCGCCTCCTCGGCGGGGTTGAGGTAGTCCGCGTGCCACGCGGCGCGCGCGAGGTCCGCGGCCTCGCGGACGAGGAGGGCGCTGGAGGAGACCGGCTGGAAGAACGTCTTGTGGAAGTCGACCGTGACGCTGCGCGCCCGCTCGACGCCGTCCAGCAGGTGGCGGCGGCGCGGCGAGACCAGCAGCCCGCCGCCGTACGCGGCGTCGACGTGCAGCCATGCCCCGACGGCGTCGCAGAGGTCCGCGACCGGGGCGACCGGGTCGACGCAGCCGCGGTCGGTGGTCCCCGCGGTGACGACGACGGCCATGACGACGTCGCCCGCCCGCTCGACGTCGACCAGGGCCCGGGCCAGCGCGGCGGGGTCGAGGCGGCCGTCGGCGTCGGTGCCGACACCGATCACGGCGTCGTCGTCGAGACCGAGGAGCAGCGCGGAGCGGGCCACGGAGAAGTGCCCGGCGGTCGTGGCGAGCACCCGCAGCCGGCCGAGGCGCTCGCGCCGCGCCGCGCCGCCGAGCCGGGCGCCGTCGGGCCCGGTGAGCGCGGCCTCGCGCGCCAGGTGCAGCGCCTGGAGGTTGGACTGCGTGCCGCCCGAGGTGAAGACCCCGTCGCTCCCGGCCGGGAAGCCGATGCGGCCGGCGGTCCACTCGACGAGGCGCTGCTCCATGAGGGTCGCGACCGTCGACTGGTCGTAGGTGTCGACGGACGTGTTGATCGCGGCGAGCATCGCCTCCGCGCCGACGGCCGGGAGCGCCACCGGGCAGTTGAGGTGCGCCGTGTACGCGGGGTGGTGGAACCAGACGGCGTGCGAGGCGTAGAGGTCGGCGCTCTCGCGCAGCGCCTCGGGCGTCCCGACCGGGGGTCCGTCGAGGTCGACGGCGTCGACGAGGGCCTGCAGCTCGCGGCGGCTGGCGCCGCAGAACGGCTGCCGGACGGTCTCGAAGCGGGCGGCCACGTCGTCCACGACGGCGTGCAGCGCGCCGGCGTAGTCGGCCGCGGTCGCGGCTCCCAGCAGGGCGGAGGACTTCGTCACGGGTCTCCTCGATCGGTCGAAGTGAGGTCAGCCTGGCCTAACTTAGGGTCACCTCGCTCCGATGCCAACCGCTGGGACGCAGATCACATCCCTCGGCCGGCGTCGATCCAGCGGAGCGCCCGCCCACGGGTGCGTTGCCCCGGCGGGCCCGACCGGGTAATGTCCTGCGGCTCCCACCCGCCGCCCTGGAGGTCAGCCGTGCCCGCCGTGTCCCCTGCCGAGCTCGACCGGGAGCGGGCACACCTGCAGCGGGCGCGCGAGGAGCTCGCCCGGATGCGCGAGCGCACGGCGGGGCTGACCGCCCACGCCGGCGACCGCATCAGCGCCGAGGTGCTCGAGGCCACGCTGGCCCGCCGCCTGGCCCAGCTCGCCGACGACCCCCACGTGCCCCTCTTCTTCGGCCGGCTCGACCACGACGAGCCGGCCGGTGGCGAGGTCTTCCACGTCGGGCGGCGGCACGTGTCCGACACCGCCGGGGACCCGCTGGTCGTGGACTGGCGCGCCCCGGTGAGCGCCGCGTTCTACCGCGCCACCCGGGACGACCCGATGGGGGTCGCCACCCGGCGCCGGTACGGCTTCGCACGCGGCGTGCTCACCGGGTTCGAGGACGAGGTGCTGTCCGGCGCGAGCGCGAGTGCGAGCGCTACCGCGGCCGAGCACTCGGAGATCCTTGAACAGGAGATCGAGCGCCCGCGCACCGGGCCGATGCGAGACATCGTCGCGACGATCCAGCCCGAGCAGGACGTCATCGTCCGCAGCGACCTCGACCGCACCGTCGTCGTGCAGGGCGCGCCCGGCACGGGGAAGACGGCCGTGGGCCTGCACCGCGCGGCCTACCTGCTGTACGCGCACCGGGAGCAGGTCACGCGGCGCGGCATGACCGTCGTCGGACCGAACTCGAGCTTCCTGCGCTACATCCGGGACGTGCTGCCCGCCCTCGGCGAGGTCGACGCCACGCAGACGACGGTCGAGGAGCTCGTCGCGGCGCACGGCCGCCTGCGCGGTACCGAGACTGCCGAGGTCGCCCGCCTCAAGGGCGACGCCCGCATGGCGCAGGTGCTGCGCCGAGCCGTGTGGTCGCACCTGGGCGAGCCCGCGGAGGCGCTCGTCCTGCCGCGCGGCTCCCGCCGCTGGCGCGTGCCCGCGCACGAGGCCCGCGACGCCGTCGCGCACGTGGTGGGCCGCGACCTGCGCTACGACGCCGGGCGCGAGCAGCTCCGGTACGCGCTGGCGCACCGGATCCTGCAGCAGATCGAGGCGGCCGGCGACGCGCTCGACGACCGCGCCTGGGACGTCCTCGCGCGCACCAAGCCCGTGAAGGACTACGCCGCGGCGCTCTGGCCGGTCCTCACGCCCGCCCGGCTGCTGCACCGACTGCTGGGCGACCCGGACTTCCTCGCCGCGACGGCCGACGGACTCCTCACCCCGGCCGAGCAGCAGCAGCTCACCTGGGCCGCACCGCCCCGGAGCGTGGGGGCGGCGCGATGGACGCTCGCCGACCTCGTGCTGCTCGACGAGCTCGCCGACCTGCTGGAGCGGGCGCCGTCGGTGGCGCACGTCGTCGTCGACGAGGCCCAGGACCTGTCCCCCATGATGCTGCGCGCCCTCGGGCGCCGGGCCCGCACCGGCTCGCTCACGGTGCTCGGCGACCTCGCCCAGGCGACCACGCCGTGGGCCGTGCGCTCCTGGACGGACGCCCTCGATCACCTCGGCAAGCCCGACGCGCACGTCGAGCAGCTCACCGCGGGGTTCCGCGTGCCCGGCGACGTCATCGAGTACGCGGCGCGCCTCCTGCCGACGATCGCGCCCACGCTCGCGCCACCCGTGGCCGTGCGGCGGGCCCGCGGCGAGCTGCTGCTCACCACGGCGCCGACCGAGGAGCTGGTGCGGGCCGCCCTCGCGCGGGAGGGCTCGGTGGGCCTGATCGTGCCGGACGCCGGCGTGGCCGCCGCGCGCAGACGGCTCCAGGCGGCTGGGCTGGAGCTCGCCGTCGTCGGCGAGGAGGACCTCACGGCGGAGGTCGCTGACAGCGCCGACGGTGCCGAGGGCGCCGACCGTGCCACCGAGTTCGACGCACGGCTCGACCTGGTCCCCGCGTCCCTGGCCAAGGGTCTGGAGTACGACCACGTCGTCCTCGACGACCCGGCGGGGATCGTGGCCGGCGAGACCGACCGCGGGTCCGGGCTGCGGCGCCTGTACGTGTGCCTGACCCGGGCGGTGACATCGCTCGCGGTGCGGCACGACGACGACGTGCCCGCCGAGCTGGCCGCCTGACCGCACCCCGCCACCTCCCCCGCCCTCCGGCCATGGGCCACGGCCCCGCGCAAGGTCGTGACACACGCCACAGTTTCTGGGAAAGTCTTTGCCAACGGGCGGAGGGGACCGTCCCACGCCCCCGTCCCTGGGGAGGGACCGTGACAGGCATGGTGCGGAGGACCTGGATGAGAGCGACGACGGCGGCCCTGGCAGCGGGGGCGGTGATCGCACCGACGGCGGGAGCCGCCGGTGCCGCACCGCCGGACGACACCGCGACGTCGGGCAACAAGATCACCACGACCCACTGGCAGGGCATCGACGACCTGCGGCACGGCGAGTGGGAGAACCTGCGCCCCGGGGCGCGCGGCACCCTGGGGATCCGCGCCGCCGGCGGGCCCACCACGGCGTACACCGACCCGTTCGGCGACGGCAGCGCGGTGGACTACGAGACGGGGACGTGGACGTCGCCGGTCGTCGAGACCGGGTACGCCGTCGACGAGTCCCTGACCTCCTGGAACGCCACGACCCCGACCGGCACGTGGGTCGAGGTCGAGTTCCGCGGCCGCAAGGCCGACGGCGCCTGGACCAAGTGGTTCGTCATGGGCCGCTGGGCGTCCGGCGCCGACTTCGCGCCCGAGGACGGCTCGGTGGGCGACATCCACCGCACGTCGCTGGACGGCCAGAACGACGCCGACGCCGCCCTGTACACCGACACGTTCGTGGCCCGCACGGGCCACGAGCCCGAGGCCTTCCAGACCCGCGTCACGCTCTACCGGCCGGCCGGGTCGACGGCGACCCCGCGACTGTCGGGCGTGACGACGATGACCAACGAGTACCTGCCCGACTCCGCGTACACCGGCACCAGCGACTTCACGCTCGGCCGCGCGGTCGAGCTCGACGTGCCCGGCTACTCGCAGCTGATCCACATCGGCGAGTACCCCGAGTTCGGGGGCGGCGGCCAGGTGTGGTGCTCGCCGACGTCGACCACGATGATCCAGTACTCGTACGGCAAGAAGTACCGGGTGCCCGCCGACCGGCTCGAGGGCATCGTCGCCCCGAACGGCGACCCGCAGGTGGCGCACGCCGCCATCAACGCGTGGGACTACACCTACGAGGGCGCGGGCAACTGGCCGTTCAACACGGCGTACGCGCACGAGTACGGCCTGGAGACGTTCGTGACGCGGCTGCGCTCCCTGGCCGAGGCGGAGCGGTTCATCGCCGCGGGCATCCCGCTGGTCGTCTCGATCAACTTCGCGAAGGAGGAGATGCCCGAGGCGGGCTACGGCACCGACGGCCACCTGGTGACCATCGTGGGCTTCACCGCCGACGGCGACCCGGTCATCAACGACCCCAACAAGGCGACCGACGCCGACGTGCGCAACGTCTACACCCGCGAGAACTTCGAGCGCGTGTGGCAGACGTCCACCGACGGCATCGCGTACGTCATCCACCCGCACGACGTGAAGCTGCCCCGCAACGTCCCGGGGGCCACACCCAACTGGTGACCCCGGGAGACAGAGAGGCCGGATCCCTTCTCTATCTCGCGGGGCTCAGTGCGGGCGCACCGGACCGACGGCGTCCGAGGTGAACGTCGCGGACGTGTAGCCGGGCGCGGACACGGTCACCTCGACCGCGATGTCCGCGCCGCGGTCCCGGCCCGTGAGGTGGTACCGCGTCCCGTCCGCTCCGCGCACGGGCTCGCCGTCGCGCAGCCACTGCACGTCGACGTCGGTGTCGTCCCCGGGCAGGTACTCCCCCGGGTCCACGGTGAGCACCTTGCCGATCTTCGCCCTGCCCTCGATGCTCGGCCCCTCGACGTCGGTGACCACAGGGTCGTGCAGCGTCACGTCCGCGGCGCGGGTGAACACCTGCCGGTGCGCGTACCAGAGCTGGTAGTAGGCGTCCTCGCCGCGCACGTCCGTCCGGTCGTCGGGGATCGAGCCGTCGAACGACTTGGCGTTGTAGTAGTCGGTCGTGACCGTGTCGTCCGAGACCACGTAGCTCTGGTCGGCGCCGATCGTGTACTCGATGGGCGTGACCGCCTGCGGCGTGATGCCCGGGTAGGGCGCGTAGGCCGCGCCCTCCGGGTACGCGCGGCCGTAGATCGCGGCCGCCGCGTCGCCGCCCACGGTCACCGTCTGCCCGGTGCTCGGCACGACCACGGGGCGGTCCGCCGGGTTGTGGATCCAGGCCAGCGACCCGGCCCACCACACGCCCAGCCACTCGCCCCGCACCTGCGCGACGACGAGCTTGTGGCCCGAGTTCACACGCGCGCTGATGTCGCTGGCGTAGGTCGTGCCGTCCGCGCCGCCCGGCTTCCAGCCGGGGTCACGGGCGTAGGGCGCGTCGAGCGACGGCGCCTGGTAGGCGAGGGCGAAGTTCGTGCCCGCGCCCGCGACGCAGTCCCCGGAGCCCGGCGACGCCTGCGCGCACCCCGTGACCGGGTTCGCGTTGTCGTCGTAGCCGGCGACCACCTCGACGACGTCGCCCGGCGCGACGTCCGCCGTCGGGTCCAGGCCGCCGCCGATCGGCGCGCCGAGCAGGTCGAAGTAGTGCTCCCAGTCCCAGTACGGCCCCGGGTCCCAGTGCACGCTCTTGGTGGACCCGGGCAGGATGCCGGGGATCTGGTCGTGCCCGATGACGTGGGCGCGGTCGAGCGGGACGTCGTACTTCTCGCCCAGGTAGCGCACCAGCTCGGCCGACGACTGGTACATCGCCTCGGTGAACCAGCCCGACGTGCCGGCCCAGCCCTCGTGCTCCAGGCCGATCGAGTGCATGTTCATGTACCAGTTGCCCGCATGCCAGCCGACGTCGGAGGGCTCGAGGTGGTTCGCCACGTGCCCGTCCGACGAGCGCAGCGTGTAGTTCCACGCCAGGTAGGTGGGGTCGGTGACCAGCCGCACGCTCGGCTCGTACGCCGTCTCCGTGTCATGGATGACGATGTAGTCGATCGACGGACCGCCCTCGCCCGTGCGGTCGGCCTGATCGTGGTTGCCGTAGTTCCCGGTGTTGTCGGGCAGGTCGGCGCTGCCCTTCGCGTACGGCGCGGGCAGCCACTCGCAGCCCAGGTCGGGCGGGCAGTCGGCGGCCGCGTCGCTCGCCGCGGCCGTGGACGCCTCGGGCAGGACGGCGTCGGGCCGGGCGGCGAGGGTCACGCGTCCGCCGTCGTCGGTCGTGCGGCTCTCGCCCTGGCGCAGGGTCGAGTACACCCGGTCGGCGAACGACGGCGAGCCGCCCAGCCGCGCGACGGCCGCGCCCCAGGACGCGAGACCGTCGCCCGCCCCCTGCCCCGCGTCCCCCTGGTAGGAGGCCAGCAGCGCGGCGGCGCCGCAGGTGTTCGCGGCGGCGTCGGACCGGAGCTCGGCCGCGGACAGCCCGGTGAGGGCGGCGGCGCGGTCGAGCTCGCTCACGGCGGCGCGGGGCGTGGCGTCCTTGCCGGCCCCGTCGGGCGCCTCGGGCGCGTGGTCGAGCAGGTTGAACAGGCCGTAGCCCCCGTCGGCGCTGGCGGTGCCGGCGTGCTGGTCCCAGCGGGACTCCATGTAGGAGACGGCCTTGAGCAGGTCGGCGGGGACGCCGGTGGCGTCGCTCGCGGCGGCGAACGCGGACTCCCGGTCCGGCGCGGCGACGACGGCGTCGCAGGTCACGTCGGACGTGGGGGCGGTGGACGGTCCGGCCCCCGCGGCGACCGCGGGGATCGTGGCCAGGGGAAGGAGAAGGCCGGCGGCTGCCAGCCCGGTGGTGCGTCGTCGTACGGATCTCACGGGGAGTGCTCCTCTCGAGGACGAAGTGCGCTCACGGGCGCACCTCGTCATCGAACCGTGAAATCCCGTTTCATGGGAAGTGATAGACGTAAAAAATCTCGTCGCGCCTCGGCGCGACGAGATCAGCGGCCGCGCTCGCGCGCGGGAGGGAAGGTCAGGAGAGGCGGACGGTCGCCTGCGAGCGACCCAGCACCTTGGCGCCCTCGTGCGTCACCGTGAGGTCCACGCGCACCGTGCCGGCGTCCGCGTCGATCGCGCCCACGGCGGCGGAGACCTCGACGACGGCGGCGCCGTCGTGCGGGACCGGGACCGGCTTCGTGAAGCGCGTCTGGTAGGCGACGACGGCGCCCGGGTCCCCCGCCCAGTCGGCGACGACGCCGACGACGGAGCCCATCGTCAGCATCCCGTGGGCGATGACGTCGGGCAGCCCGACGCCGGTGGCGAAGGACTCGTCCCAGTGGATCCGGTTGAAGTCGCCGCTGGCCCCGGCGTAGCGCACGAGGCGGGCTCGGTCGAGCTCGACCGTCCCGGTGGCGACGACGTCTCCGACGGTGAGGTCCGCGAGGGCGGGGCGGGTCATCAGGAGTCCTCCCCGCGGATCACGAGGCTCGAGGAGACGGTCGCGACGGGCTCGCGGGCGCCGTCGCCGGCCGCGGCCGTGAAGATCTCGCAGCGTGTCGTCACCATCGCGATGCCGGCCCGCTCGGTCACGGAGTCCACGTGGAGCACCGTGACCAGCTCGTCGCCCGCGACGATCGGCCGGTGGTGCGTGAACTTCTCGTCCGCGTGGACGACGCGCGAGAAGTCGATCCCGGCGTCCGGGTCCTGGACGTAGTGCGCCTCGGCCCGCTGTGCGACGACGACGGCGAACGTGGGGGGCGCGACGAGGTCCGGATAGCCGAGACCCCGCGCCGCCACGAGGTCGTGGTGCGCGGGGTGGGCGGCACCGACGGCGGAGGCGAACTCACGGAGCTTCTCGCGCCCCACGGAGTAGGGGGCGGTGGCCGGGTACTCGCGGCCAGCGAAGTCGGGGTTCGCCACGTCGGTGCGGTGATCCGTCGAGGGCTGGGTCAGCGGGTCTCGCGGTGCGACGTGTGCTTGCCGCAGCGCGGGCAGAACTTCGCCAGCTCGAGACGGTCGGGGTCGTTGCGGCGGTTCTTCTTCGTGATGTAGTTCCGCTCCTTGCAGTCCACGCAGGCGAGCGTGATCTTCGGGCGGACGTCCGCGCTCTTGGCAGCCATGGTGTGTCACCTCTCGCGCCCCCGGAAGGCGCCACGTGAATCAAGGAACAGGCCGGTCCGACGCCGGCCGTCGAACCGTGATGATGTCGGTAGCGAGGGCGGGGCTCGAACCCGCGACCTCACGATTATGAGTCGTGCGCTCTGACCAGCTGAGCTACCCCGCCGCGCGTGACGGAACGCAGGACCATGCGTCCTCAGATGAGGACGACGGTCCCGCGTCACATCACAGAGCCCCGAAAGGGAATCGAACCCTTGACCTTCTCCTTACCATGGAGACGCTCTGCCGACTGAGCTATCGGGGCAGCGGAGAAGACTCTACACGGCTCTCGGCACCTGATGAAATCCGCGGGATGCCCGCTCGATCACATCGTGCGCCGGGCCCGTGCGGGCCCCTCCAGACGTCGGACGAGGCGCCTCCCGAGGGGGGCGCCCCGTCCGTCGCGGTGGCAGGTGAGGGATTCGAACCCCCGAAGGCTGAGCCGTCTGATTTACAGTCAGATCCCTTTGGCCGCTCGGGCAACCTGCCGTGCGGGCTCGCGGACGAGCTCGCGGGTAGAACCATAACGCCCCGGAGGGTCCCGGCGGAAATCGTCTCGCCGTGGCCCGCGTCACGACCGCCCGCACCGTCCCCCGGGTCCTACATTGAGGCGGTGACGTCCCCCTCCTCCCCCGACCGCTGGGGGCTGCCGCTCGGCCTCTCGGCGTTCGTCCTCTGGGGCGCGATGCCCCTGTTCTTCCCGCTGCTCGAGCCCGCCGGCCCCGTCGAGATCATCGCCCACCGCGTCGTGTGGAGCCTCGTGTTCTGCGTGGTGCTCCTGCTCGTCACGCGCACGTTCGGGTCGTTCGTCGCCGTCCTGCGCAACGGGCGCGTCATGGGCGCGCTCGCCGTCGCGTCCGTGCTGATCATCGCGAACTGGACCACGTACGTGTACGCCGTGCTCTCCGGCCACGTGCTGGACGCCGCCCTCGGGTACTTCATCAACCCGCTGCTGACCGTGCTCCTCGGCGTCCTCGTGCTGCGCGAGCGCCTCAGGGTGGCCCAGTGGTTGGCGCTCGGGTTCGGCGCCGCGGCCGTCGTGGTGATCTCCACCGGGGTCGGCGGCCTGCCGTGGATCGCGCTCGTCCTCGCGGGCGCCTTCGGGCTCTACTCCCTTGTGAAGAACCGGGTGGGGCGCGACGTCGGCGCGCTGCCCGGGCTGGCCGCGGAGACGGCCGTGGCGACCCCGTTCGCCCTGGTGTACCTCGTGGTGCTCGGCGCCACCGGCGTCGGCACGTTCACGACGGAGGGCGTGGGGCACGCGCTCCTGCTCGCCGCCTGCGGCGTCATCACGGGGCTGCCCCTGCTGCTCTTCTCGGCCGCCGCGCGCCGGCTCCCGCTGTCCGTGGTCGGGATGCTGCAGTACCTGACCCCGGTGCTGCAGTTCCTGCTGGGCCTGCTGGTGTTCGGCGAGCACATGCCGCCCACCCGCTGGGCCGGGTTCGTGCTCGTCTGGGTGGCGCTCGTGCTCCTCAGCGTCGACGGCACGCGCCAGGCGCGCAGCGCCCGTCTGGCCGCGCGCGCACGCACTACGGTGGTCACCGAACCCTGACCCCCGACCCGAAGGAGCCCGTCATGGCCGACTCGTCGTTCGACATCGTCAGCAAGGTGGACCGCCAGGAGGTGGACAACGCCCTCAACCAGGCCGCCAAGGAGATCGCCCAGCGGTACGACTTCAAGGGGGTGGGCGCGTCCATCGCGTGGAGCGGTCAGGACACCATCGTCTTCGAGGCGAACTCCGCGGAGCGCGTGCTCGCCGCCCTCGACGTGTTCCAGACCAAGCTCGTCAAGCGCGGGGTCTCGCTCAAGGCCCTCGACACGGGCGAGAACGAGCCCCAGTCGTCCGGCAAGGTCTACCGGCTCGCCGGCTCCCTCAAGGAGGGCCTCGCGGGCGAGAACGCCAAGAAGGTCACCAAGCTCATCCGCGAGGAGGGCCCCAAGGGCGTCAAGACGCAGATCACGGGCGACGAGGTGCGCGCGACGAGCAAGTCCCGCGACGACCTGCAGGCCGTGATCGCGCTCCTCAAGGGCGCGGACCTGGACTTCGCGGTCCAGTTCGTCAACTACCGGTGACGGCACGGGCGGGCGGCGCACGCCGCGGGCTGCCGCGCGTCGTCGCGACGGACCTCGACGGCACGCTGCTGCGCTCGGACGGCACCGTCTCCGCCCGCACGCGCGCCGCGCTGCGGGCCGTGGAGGACGCGGGCGCCGAGGTCGTCTTCGTCACCGCCCGCCCGCCCCGCTGGTTGGCCGACCTGGCCGACCTGGTCGGCGGCCACGGCCGGGTCATCGCCCTGGGCGGCGCCGCGGTCTGGGACCTGGGGTCCGGCCGGGCGCTGGACGCCTGCGGCTTCGGCGACGGCGTCGTGCAGGAGCTCGTCGCCGGGCTGCGGGAGGCCGTGCCCGGGGTGGGCCTCGCCGTCGAGACCGTCCGCGGCCCGGCCTTCGACCCCTGGTTCCCCGACGGCGAGCCCGGGCTCGACCGCGGTCTGCGGGCCGTGCCCGTCGAGGACGCGCTGCGCGGCGGGGACGACGCCGTCGCCAAGCTCCTCGCCGTCCGGCCGGGCACGCCGACGCAGGGCTTCGGCGTCGTGCAGCGCGGCGACGTCCGCGACGACGCCCAGGAGGCCTTCTTCGACCGCGTGCGCGGCGTCGTGGACGGTCGCGCCGAGCTGCACTACTCCGGCGCCGCCGGGCTGGCCGAGCTGCTGCCGCCCGGTGTGACGAAGGACGTCGCGCTCGCCCGCTGGTGCCGCCGGCTCGGCGTCGACGCCCGCGACGTGTGGGCCTTCGGCGACATGCCCAACGACCTGCCGATGCTGCGCTGGGCCGGCCGCGGGCACGCCGTCGCCAACGCGCACCCGGAGGTGCTCGCCTGCGCGGACGCCGTCGTGCCGGGCAACGACGACGACGGCGTCGCCGCCGCGCTGGAGGCCGCGCTCGACGTGTCCCCGCCCGTGGACGGCTACTCCGCGGAGCTCTCCCCCTGAGCCTGCGCGCGCTCCCGGTCGGCGACGAGCTGGGCGCGCAGCTCCTGCACCTCCGCGACGAGCAGGGCCACCTGCGCCTGGCTGACCAGGCCGACGGGCGCCTCCCCCGCCGGGCCGCGCACCGCGCCCAGGCGGTCGTCCGGCGACGACGTGTCGGTGACCCGCTCCACGAGCCACGACGAGAGCGTCGCCGTCACGACCCCCAGCAGCGCGATGCCGCCGAGCATCAGGCAGACCGCGATGACGCGGCCCAGCGGGGTCACGGGCGTGAAGTCGCCGTAGCCGACGGTCGTGATGGTCACCATCGCCCACCAGAACCCGTCGCCGAGGTTCACGATGGTGGCGCCCGGCGCGCCCCGCTCGGCCTGCGTCACCGTCAGCGCGCCCACGATCACCAGGAGCGCCGTGCCCGCGGCCGCGAACCGCACCACCCGGCCGCGCAGCCGCACGGCGTTGACCCGGTTGAGGCGCACCACCACGGACACCAGCAGCAGCGGGCGCAGCACGGGCAGCACGACCACGGCGAGCTCGAGCGGGTGCCGGCGGACGTAGCGCCACGGGCGGGGAGCGAGCCGGGCGCGTACGACGTAGTCCACGACGAAGAGCGCCCACGTCACCGCGAGCACGACGGAGCAGGCGGCTCGTACCTCCGGCGGGACCTCCGGGCGCGCGATCGGGATGGCGTACGCGACCAGGAACAGCAGGGAGATCGCGGTCAGCGGCCACTCGGTCGCCGCCTGCCAGCGACGCAGGCGCGCGTGGCCGGCGTCCGGGTGCGACGGCGGGCGCTCGCGCTGCCCGGGCTCGGCCGCGTCGTCCCGGCCGCCCGGCGGGGCTGAGGTCATCGCAGGTCAGCCTGGCAGACCGACGTCGGCCACGCTCCCCGAGCGCGTCGCACGGGCCGTCAGTATCGGGTGATTCCCCCCGGGCCGAAGCCCGTGCCGCCGGCCATCTTCTCCAGGCGGGCGATGCGGTCCGCCATCGGCGGGTGCGTGGAGAACATCTTCGCCATACCGGCGCCGCGGAACGGGTTGGCCAGCATGAGGTGGGAGACGTTCTGCAGCTCGCGGGTCTGCGGCAGCGGCGCCTTCGCCGTGCCGGACTCCAGCTTGCGCAGCGCCGACGCGAGGGCCATCGGGTCGCCCGTGAGCTTGGCGCCGTCCTCGTCCGCGTCGTACTCGCGCGTCCGGGAGATCGCCATCTGGATCATCATCGCCGCGAACGGCGCGAGGATCGCCATCGCCAGGGCCGCGAGCGGGTTGCCGCCCTCGCGCCGGTCGCCGCCGCCGAAGATCAGCAGGAACTGCGCCAGCGAGGTGATGACGCCCGCCATCGCGGACGCGACCGACGACGTGAGGATGTCGCGGTTGTACACGTGCATCAGCTCGTGCCCGAGCACGCCGCGCAGCTCCCGCTCGTCGAGCAGCCGCAGGATGCCCTCGGTGCAGCACACCGCCGCGTTCTTGGGGTTGCGCCCCGTCGCGAACGCGTTCGGCGCCTGCGTGGGCGAGATGAACAGGCGCGGCATGGGCTGGCGGGCCTCCGTGGAGAGCTCCCGCACGATGCGGTACATCTCCGGCGCCTCGAGCTCCGTCACCGGGTACGCGTGCATCGCCCGGATCGCGATCTTGTCGGAGTTCCAGTAGCCGACGAACGTCGTGACGAGGCCGATCCCCACGAAGACGACGAGCATGCCCGCGCTGCCCCGGAAGAACAGTGCCCACAGGCCGAGGACCACGGCCCACATGACGCCGAAGAGCGCCGCCGTCTTGAGACCGTTGAAGTGCTGGTGGCCCATGTGTCCTGCCGTCTCCTTCCGTGCGCCCTGCCCGCGCCGGCGCGCCGGCAGGATCCCACGGGATGAACGCGCCGAGGGCCCGGGCGGTTCCCGCCCGGGCCCTCGGTCGATCCGTCAGGCGCGACGGCGCTTCGCGATGTCGAGCATCTCGTCGCGCGGCACGACCTTGATGCGCTCGCGGCCGTGCGGCTCGCCCAGCGACTTCTCGTGCTCGTCGAGCAGCACGAAGTCGTCCCACTCGACGACGTCGACGCCGCGGTCGGCGAGGAAGTCCAGCACGGCCTGCGGCTCGGCCTGCGTCGCGGTGCGGCCGGCCGTGAGGTCCCCCGTCGCGACGTCGCCGCCGTCGCCCACACCCGTGACGTCCTCCACGAGGTGGCGGATCGTCTCGGACGCGTCGGACTTGGTGTGGCCGATGAGGCCGACCGGCCCGCGCTTGATCCAGCCGGTGGCGTACACGCCGGGCAGGTGGTCGCCGTCGAGGTCGACGACGCGGCCCTCGCGGTTGGAGATGACGCCCTTGAGCTCGTCGAAGGGGACCTCCGGCAGCGGCGAGCCGAAGTAGCCGACCGCGCGGTAGACGGCCTGGACCGGCCAGTCGTGGTGCTCGCCCGTGCCCTTGACCGTGCCGTCGCCCTGCAGCGCGGTGCGCTCGGTGCGCAGCCCCACGACCTTGCCGTCCTCGCCGAGGATCTCGGCGGGGGCGTGCAGGAAGTGCAGGTGCAGGCGGCGGGAGGCCGTCTGCGTCGACGGGTCGACGAGGGTCCAGTCCGTGAGCGTCTTGACGACCTGCTTGGTCTGGTTGGACGACTCGACGGCGGCCATGGAGCCCTCGTCGAAGTCGTAGTCCTCGGGGTAGACGACGATGTCGACGTCCGGCACGTGGCCGAGCTCGCGCAGCTCCAGCGGCGAGAACTTCACCTGCGCCGGGCCGCGGCGGGCGAAGACGTGCACGTCCGTCACCGGTGACGACTTGAGGATGTCGTAGACGTTGGCCGGGATCTCGGTGGGCAGCAGGTCGTCCGCGTGCTTGGCGAGGATGCGCGCGACGTCGAGGGCGACGTTGCCGGCGCCGAGCACGGCGACCTCCTTGGCCTCGAGCGGCCAGGTGCGCGGCACGTCGGGGTGGCCGTCGTACCAGGACACGAAGTCCGCGGCGCCGTACGAGCCGTCGAGGTCGATGCCCGGCACCGGCAGCTCGTGGTCCTTGATCGCGCCCGTGGAGAAGATCACGGCGTCGTAGAACTGGCGCAGGTCGTCCAGCTTGAGGTCGACGCCGTAGTCCACGTTGCCGAGCAGGCGGACGTCGCCGCGGCTCAGCACACGGTGCAGGGCGGTGATGATCTGCTTGATGCGCGGGTGGTCCGGGGCGACGCCGTAGCGCACGAGGCCGAACGGGGCGGGCAGGCGTTCGAAGAGGTCGATGCTCACGTCGAGGTCGGTCTTCGACAGGATGTCCGCGGCGTAGATGCCGGCGGGGCCTGCGCCGACGATCGCGACGCGCAGAGGTCGGATGCTGCTCACTGCGGGATACG
Organism: Isoptericola nanjingensis; assembly: GCF_050311635.1. NCBI lineage: Bacteria > Bacillati > Actinomycetota > Actinomycetes > Micrococcales > Promicromonosporaceae > Isoptericola > Isoptericola nanjingensis. Next base: position 154,615 of record NZ_JBNOZL010000006.1, read on the forward strand.
CCTTCCGGATCGGGTATGCGTGGCGTTCGATTCTAGGAGGATTCTCCTGCAATCGGGTGAGGCTTACCTCACCTGTCGGGGTCCAGCCTTACCCAGGATGCCATATCTGTCTCACCTCGCGAACGCATTGTCTCGCCGGTCGGTCATGACTGCCGCGGGCATCGGTATGCCCGGCGACGGTCGTCCGTCATGACGCGGTCGACACCTCATGCACCGCGCGCGCCACGTCGCCGCCGGCCAGGCCGCCCGTCGCCCGCAGCGGGTGGTACGCCGGCACCACGGTCACCGTCGCACCGTCGTCGGCCACCCGCAGGGCCGGCGTCTCGCGGGTGCCGTAGGCGGCCTCGACCTGCGTCGTCCCGCCCGGCACCCGCCGCACCGCCCAGCGCGGGCCCGCCTCACGGCGCACCCACACCTCGACCCTGTCGCCGACGACAGCGAGTGCCGCGGGGCTGCCTCCCACCGGGGCGATCCCCCGCGTCGGCGCGCCGGCCGTCCGCGCCTCGTCCAGCGTCTCCGAGGTGGTGAACGCCGGGACGACGACGGCGCCCGGCCGCCGGCGCGCGACGTGGTCGGCGACGGCCCCCGCGCGGCGCACGACCACCGCGAGCGTGACGACGACGATCAGCGCCACCACCAGCAACGCGATCCACAGCGTGGCGTCCTCGACGCCGTCGCGCCGGATCGTGAGCGCGAGGCGCACCGCCGAGAGCACGAAGAAGAGTACGAGCACAGCGGTGAACCACCAGCGGCGTGAGCGGGCATCCATGGCAACCTCCGGGAGGGACGACGGGTGGAGCTCGGGCGGACTGCGCGTACCCGTGGCGTCGTCGGGTGCTGCGGGTCGTCCACGGTGGTGCGCAGCGTCACGACCCGGGCGATCGGTGCCGCAGACGCCTCAGGGGCGGCCCGGTGAACCGGACCGCCCCTGGGCACCGGCCTCTGACCGGGCCTGCACGCCTGACCGTCGTCAGCCGCGGATGCCCTGCGCCAGCTGCGAGTCGGCGTCGGACAGCGTCTGCGCCGCCTGCTCCAGGAACGACGCCATGCCCTCGAGGCCCTCGATGGCCTGCGTGGTGCCCGTCGTGAACTCCTCGTACGACGTCTGGAACGCGCCCGAGGCCTGGTCGGTCACGAAGCCCGACGACACCAGGTTGTTCACCTGCGTCTGCAGGTTGTGCAGGATGTCGGTCATCTGCTGCTGACCGTTGCGCAGCTGACCCGCCTGCGACCGCAGCTCGTCGTAGGTGACGTTCATGTTCGCCATGAAAAGCTCCTCAGCTCATCGGTGGTTCGGCCGGCCCCCTAGCGGCCGATCCGTCGTCCGCTGACGACCCTAGCGGGCGCTCCGAGCACCCGTCGATGGGGAGCGCTCCCCATGACAGCCGCCCGGTGCTCGGCCGGGTCACCACCGTGGCCCGGCCGGTACCGGGGGCACCACCCGCCGGAGCACGAGCGCCGGGCGGCGCGCTCCGGCGCCGAACCGCGTAGGGTGCGGTCGTCGTCGCCCACGACGACCACCGCCGGCGCCACGAGGAGAAGCACTCATGCCCACGCCACCGAACGGGTCGAACCCGGTGCGCAGGAAGAAGATCGAGACCCCGGTCCTCATCGCGACGCTCGTCTGCGTGATCCTCGCGGTGGTGGGGGCCTTCGCCGGGTTCGAGGTTCTCGGCGAGCTGGGCGCCGTCCCGGTGCTCGTCGTGCTCATCGTGGTGGTCTTCGTGGTCGGCGCCGTCCTGACGGTGCGGCGGGCCGGCGCCCTCCGCGCGGCGTCCACCGGCGGCACGAAGGACTGAGACCGCGCGGTCAGCGCCCGGGCGACCGGCGCTGCCGCGCCTCGCGGCGCGCGGTCAGCTCGGCGAGCCGCGCCCTGCGCTCGCCGGCGCTCAGCTCGGCGACCGAGCCCTTCGTGGTGGACGGCGCCGCGGTGCCGTCGAACCGGCGCCGCCAGGCACGACGCCCCAGCACCACGCTCCACAGGACGAGGGCCGCCGCCGCGACGAGCAGGACCGCCCGAGCCGGCGCCGGGACGTCCCGGGCCAACCCCACGAGCGCGAGCAACCAGCCTGCTCCTGCCGGCAGCATCGCCAGGAACATCCGTCCGTCGGGCAGCCAGCCCGACACGTAGAACCGCATGAGGAAACGGGTGAGCGCCGTCTCGCGCACCGGCTGGAGCGACAGCGCGACCCCGCCCACGGTCGGCAGCCCGATCGTCCTGCCCCGCCCGACGCGGGTGGTGCGGGACAGCCGCTCGTCGGCGTACCCCGGCATCAGGGACCGGCCGACGTAGACGAAGGACAGCGCCGCCAGCGGCCAGCTCGCCGACGGCAGGTACCACAGCACTCCCGGCCCCCAGAGCACCACCAGCAGCGGGACGACCAGGCAGAAGGCCACCATCTCGGACGGCTGCTCGACGAGGCCGGCCCAGATGCCACCCACCTCCATCGTCCCGTCGACGGCGACGTAGACGAGGATGCCCGGGCCGAGCCCCAGGATCACGAGGGCGAGCACCGTCCACACGAGGCCGACGAGGAGATATCCGAGCGGACGCAGCATGCGCGCCGCCGTCCCCGGCGGGCGGGGGGCCGTGGCGGCCTCGTCGGGGGCGGAGGTCAACTCGCGGCCCGCTCCGACGGTCCGGGACGGGCCGCGCCGTCGCGCGCGTCGTCCGACGGCCCCGCCTCCTGACCGTCGTGGTCCGAGTCCATGAAGGTCACCGAGTCGAGGATCTCGTCGAAGAGCGTCGCGAACGGCTCCGCCGACGGGATGCCCGGCACGTTGACGCGCGCGAGCAGGAGCTTCGAACCGTCCGGATACGGGATGTGGTACTCGAGGCGCATCGTCAGGACGGTGTCGCCCTCGCCGGTCTTCCCCTGGGTCATCTCCACCACGCGGGCCACCGGCCCGTTGCGCTGCGGCTCCACCTCGCCGGTCGGGTACCCGTCGCGCAGCGCCTGCGCCACGTCGCCCGCGGCCAGAGCCTCGGCCGACGCCGCCGGCCACTCCTCGTCGAGGGCCAGGATCACCGCGGGGAACGGCACCCCCGGCAACAGCTCGAGGGACATCAGGTACGTGTGCACCCCCGCCGCCATCGCCGCGCGGACGTTCCCGACGACCTCCTGGGTGGCCTCGCGGCGCGCCCGTGCGAGCCGGTCGGCCTTGCCGACCTGTCGCCGGACGAGGCGCCGCACGTGCTCGACGGCGGTCTCCTCGTCCTCCAGCGGGATGCTGGCCCACGTCCCCGGGAGCACGATCCGCATCCGCCCCTCGCGGAACCTCACGTTGCGGGTCATGCCGCCTCCAGCTCCACCGTCAGGCCGGCGAGGAGGTCGATGACCTCCTGCGCCATGTCGTCGAACACCGAGACCCCGTTCGCGATCACCGTCACCTCGAGCATGTCCGGGCTGCCGGGCGGGAACACACCCAGCGCGACGCGCTCCTCCAGGTGCGCGACGCCGTCGCCGAGGTCGGGGTCGAGGTGGCCGACCATGAGGTGGACTCCCCGCACGTCCCCCGCCGGGACGGTCCCGTCGATCGCCTGGGCGTACACGGACGACGGATCGTCCGACTCCGCGACCAGACGTTCGAGGTCCGCCGCGAACGCGTCGGCGGAGAGCCCTGCCTGCGCCACCACCGTCAGCATCGCGTCGACGTCGCCGAGCGCCGGCCGGCGGACCAGGAAGGCCACCGCGAGCGCCGCGATCCCGCTGTCGGACGCCGACCGTGCCACGTCGGCGATCCGGTCCGCGAGGGACTCGACAGGATCGACCACGGGCGTCTCCGCACCGTCGAGGTGGGGCACGGCATCGTCGGCCCGGGCCTCGGCCTCCGCCGCGCCCGGCGGCACGAGCCCGACGGCGATCTCCCGGGCCCAGGCGTCGACGTCGCCGAGCCCGTCGGGCACGAGCACCCATCCCTCGTCCAGGCTCAGCTCGTAACCGGCCACCCTGCGTGTCACGTCGTCGGTCTCCTTGGTTGAGGCTGCGGGCCGCGCCCATCCTAGGCGCGGCCCCCGCGGGCCGGCACGAGGCCGGCCACACCCGTCGATTACCCTCCGGCCAGGCTCAGGCCGCCGCCGATGATGTTGCCGTAGGGGCCGCCCATGCCGGACGTGCCGAGGCTGACTCCCGGGGAGGCCGCCTGGCCGTAGTCGCCGACGCCCATCTCGCCCGCGAACGCGACGCCGTTCCGGATCCCGTTGAAGGCCGTCACGCTGTACCCGCCGATGGTGGCGATCGACGAGGTCACCGAGCTGACGTTGTCGAAGTGGATGGTCCCGATGCTGCCGGGGAGCCGGCTGTCGATCCTGCCCATGACGCCCATCATGTCGGTCACGTCGTCGTTGCCGAAGAGCGTGCGCAGCCCCGAGCCCGTGAACGGGTTCGGGAACATCTTCTTCAGCCCCGTCCCGATGTTCCCGCCGCGGAACAGCCCGGCGATCTGCTTGTCGCCCGCCGACCGGATGAACGGCGACTTGAGGACCTCCGTGACCCGCTGGCCGTTGGTCTGCGCGAAGATCTTGCGGGTGCTCTTGAGGGTGGCCGCGCCGAAGACGTTCTTCGCGTTCTGCGGCGACATGCGCGACGCGGTCTGGACGACCATGCGCGCCTTGGCGTACTTCGCGACGACGCTGATCGCCTTGCCGCCGAAGAGGGTGAGCGCCGCCATGCCGGCCGCGCCGAGCACGCCCCACCAGGAGCCCTTGCCCCGGGCGGCCTTGAACACCGCGTCCACGACGGCGAGGATCGCGCCGACCGCCGCGAGCACCAGGAGGACCTGGCCCAGGATCGGCACCCAGGAGAGGAAGATCGCCAGGATCCCCGCGATGTCGCAGATGACCTTGACGACCTTGTAGATGCTGTCCCAGACCTCGCCGGCCTTGTCCCAGAAGCCGTCCTCGAGCCCGTGGACCTTGTCGCCCGTCACGACCTCGTCGATCTTGTTCTTCGCCGTGGTCGCGGCGGAGTCCTTGTCGCCCTTCGCGTCGTTCCAGCGGCCCTGCCAGTAGCTCAGGCTCGACTCGAGGGTCGTCACGCGGGAGTTGGCCGACGACAGGGCGCTGTTGGCGCTGTCGGCGTCGCCCTGGGGCGCGTCGTTCGGCAGGTCGTCGACGTCGTTCTGCGCGTTGTTCGCCGTCGCGCGCGCGGCGGCGAGGTCGTCCTCGAGGGACGCGATCTGGGCCGCCGCGGTCTCCGACTCGGAGATCGCCGTGTCCAGGGCCGACGCGTACGCGACGAGAGCGTCCCCGGTGAACCGGTACCGCTCCGTCGCCTTGGAGATGTCCTCCTTGACGTCGGACGCCAGGGTCTTCGTCTCGTCCATCGACTTCGCGGTGGTGCTCGCGTCGTCGACGATGGCGTCGAGAGTCGCCGTGGCGCGCCCGATCGCGTCGGCGATGTCCTGGTACCGCTTGCCCTTGCTGCGCACGAGGTCGGCGTCCCCGTCGAGCTTCTGCCACTGCGTGTCACCCATGACGATGTCTCCCCCTACTTCGCCTTCTCGGCGGCGTCTTCGAGCGCCTTGGCGAGCTCGGTGTCGATCTCGGTGAACGTGTCGGCGATCTGCTGGACGATGCCCTGGAGCTTGACCACGTTCTCGGTCATCTCCTCGCGCTTGATGCGCCACTTGTCCGCGAAGTCGTTGACCTTGCCGCCCAGGTCGTCGTGGCCGGTCGCGGCCGCGGCGTCCTCCGCGTGGTCGTCGGCGCCCTCGAACTCGTTCTTGATCGTCTTCAGGTCCTTGGCAAGAGTGCGCAACTCTTCCATGTCGATGGACAGGTCGTACCCGGCCACAGCTCCCCCTCGTCGTCACGCAGCTCGTCGTCTCGCCGCCGGGCAGCACCGTAGCCGAGGGCGACGGCGCCGGTCGATGGGGAGTCCTCCCCATCGACCGGCGTCCACCCCGACCGCCCGGCTCAGTCCTCCAGCACCAGCGGCAGCTGCACCCGCGTCTGCTTGCCCCGCGCGATCCATGCGCCGCGACCGACCGGGAACTCCCCCTTGCCGCTGCGGGGCAGCGACGTCTTGAGGATGGTGTCGCCGTCGAGGTTCTCGGGCTGCAGGATGAGGCCCCGCCGTCCGTTCTTCACCTCGCCGAGCAGCGGCCAGGTCGCCGACCAGCCCGCGGTCTCGGCCTCCGCGACGAGCAGGTGGTCGCTGTTGCGGATCGCCTTCGTGAGGTCCTGGATCGGCTTGTCCGCGGGCGACTGCAGGTACTCGTTGATGCCCTCGACCAGGACCACGATGCCAGGGTCCACGTCCTCGTCCTGGACGGCGGCGAGCAGGTCCGTCGCGAGCGCCTTGACCTTCTCCACCCCGGTCGCCACCTCGGTCCAGGGCAGCTTGTCGGCGATCGCGGAACGCCCCTGCGCGAACAGGTACATCCGCGCGTCGGGGTTGGCGCGCAGCACCGCCCGGGCGATCGCGACGAGCGCGTTGCTGCGCCCCGACCCGGGCGGGCCCGCCACGACCATCGTGCCCGTCGGGTCGAAGGGCACCGCGCTCAGGGTGATGCCGTCCAGGCCGAGCACGGGCAGTCCGTCGACGTGCGTCGGGAGCTCGCCGGCCCCGTACTCGGTGGGCAGCACCTGCACCGCCGGCGCCGGGCGTACCCCGGCCTGCACCATCGACTGGCCGAGCTTCTCGGTCGCGGCGGCCTGCGCCGACACGGAGGTGGTGCCGCCGATGACGGCGACCTGCACCTCGAGGCCGTCGAGGATGGCCCGTCCGTTCGGCGAGTCCGCCGTGATGATGTCGCGGGGCGCGTTGAACGCCAGGTACCCGTCGTCGGTCATCCGCAGCAGAAGGTTGCGCTGCACCATCGAGCGCACGTACGTCGGCACGGCGCCCGACCGGTCGGCGGTGAAGACGACGTGCATGCCGAGCGCGCGGCCGTCGTTGAGGATGTCGCGGAAGACGTCGAACCACTCGGCGCGGCCCGCGCCCACCTCGAAGTCGTCGCGGAAGCCGGGGAACCCGTCCACCAGCAGCAGGATGCGCGGCACGTCGGCGCGACCGGTGATCTGGCGGTACTCGGTGACGCTCGACGCCGAGACGGCGGCGAACGCCTCCCCGCGGCGCAGCAGCTCGTCGCGCAGCATCCGCATGAGCGCCACGACGCGCTCGACGTCGTCTCCGCGCGCGATGGTGCCCACGTGCGGCAGCGCCGAGAGCATCCGCAGCGCACCGGCGGCGAAGTCCAGGCCGTACACGTGCACGGGGCCGCCGCGCGGCGTGATGCCGGCGGCCGCGGCGAGCGTGCGCAGCGCGGTGCTCTTGCCGGCGCCGCCGGTGCCGTACACGCCCAGGTGGCCGTCGGTGTCGGGGTTGAAGTACAGCGGGCGCTGCGCCTGCTGCTCGGGGATGTCGGCGACGCCGAGCAGGAGCTCGGTGTCCGTGCGCTGGTGCAGGCGCGTGAGGTCGTAGGCGTCGGCCATGGAGTCGAGCCACGGGCGGCGCGGCGTGGGCAGGCGCCCCGCCTGGAACGCCTCGGTGACCCGGGCCACGAGCCGCTGCTGGTCGTTGGGCCCGAGGTCCACGTCCTCGTCGGCGGAGGCCGACGGGTCGACCGGCTCCTCCCACTTCTCCTCACGGCCGAAGTGCAGCCCGGCGACCTCGATCGCCGTGTTCTCGGGGGCGCGGGTGCTCCAGGCGCCCGCGTACCCGGACTGGAAGGCCTGCAGCCGGCCCGGGCCCGTCTTGACCACGCCGCGCCCGGGGATCGCGGGGTCGATGTGCGCGGCGTCCTTGATGTCGACGACGTCGCTGGAGTCCGACTCGTCCGCCATGCGCAGCGCGACACGCAGGTTCGTGTTGGCGCGCAGGTTGTCCTTGATGACGCCCGCCGGGCGCTGCGTCGCCAGGATGAGGTGGATGCCGAGCGACCGGCCACGCTGCGCGACGTCGACGACGCCGTCGACGAACTCGGGCACGTCGCCAACCAGCGCCGCGAACTCGTCGATGACGATGACGAGCGCCGGCGGCGTCTCCGGGTCCCCGCGCTTCTCCAGCTCCAGCAGGTCCTTGGCCTTCTTGCGGTTGAACAGGTGCTCACGGTGGTGCAGCTCTGCACGCAGCGACGTGAGCGCGCGCAGCACCAGGTGCTGCGAGAGGTCCGTGACCAGGCCCACGCAGTGCGGCAGCTGCACGCAGTCCGCGAACGCGGAGCCGCCCTTGTAGTCGACGAACAGGAAGGTGACGCGGTCCGGGCTGTACTCGGCCGCCATCGCGAGCACCCACGCCTGCAGGAACTCCGACTTGCCGGCGCCCGTGGTGCCGCCCACCAGGGCGTGCGGGCCCTGGCTGCGCAGGTCGAGGTGCTGGGCGTCGAGGCCGGCCGAGCCGACGATGGCCCGCAGGGACCCGGCGCGCTTGCGAGGCACCGCCTGCGTGCGGTCGTAGACCGACAGGTTCTGGCGCCAGCGCTCCAGCACGGCGCGCGGGTCCTCGAACAGCTCGTGCCCGAGCAGCGCCGGCATCGTCACCGAGCGCGGCAGGTCGGACGAGTCGGCGACGATCGCGCCGGCGTCGAAGACGGGGGCGAGCCGCCGCCCGTAGTCGAGCGCCGCGGTCGCGTCGATCTCCTCGAGCTCGACGTCGTCGACCCAGCGCCCCAGCCGCACCATGCCGACGCGCGGCCCGTGCTCGCCGAGGTCCACGAAGGTGCGGCACGCCGCCGGGAGGTACGCGGTGTCGGCGGAGATCCACAGCAGGTACACGCCCGCGTCGGGACCCTGCTCGGCGAGCTGCACCAGGCGGGCCCGCTCCACGTCGATGTCGTCCGAGACGACGACCACCACCGCGGGCACCGCGGACTTCGTGCCGGCCTCCGCCTTCTTGCCCCCGACGTCGCTGCCCCGCTCCAGGGCGGCGTCGTCCTCGTCGATCGCGCCGCGCCGCTGGGCGCCGCCGCGCGCGGCCCGCAGACGCGTGGTGACGAGCTCCTCGAGCTCGGCCACGAGCCGAGCGGCGCCGCTCGCCGAGTCGGCCAGGTGGTGGCCCTCGATCGGGCTCTGGGGCGACGAGGTGTGCGGGATCCACGTGAGCCACTGCAGGGACCTGGTCCACACCGGGCTCACCATGCCCGTCACGACCAGCTCGGACGGCGAGTGCAGGCCGGTGAGCTGCAGCAGCGTGGCGTTGAGGCTGCCCGCCACCTTGGCGGGCGGCCCGGCGAAGCCGATGGCGCCCGCGTCGTACAGGTTCTCCACCACGGGGACGCCGGAGACGGTCGAGTACTTGTCGACGACGGCGTCCAGGCGCTCCTGGTACTCCTTGATCATCGCGCCCTTGGCCGTGTCCTTCACGGTGTTGCGCGACGGCATCGTGCCGATCCCGAACCGGACGTTGAGGAAGCTCCAGTGCTCGGGGCGGCGCGTCCAGAGCATCGGCCCGTGCCGCATCGCCTCCGCGAAGACGTGCGGGGTCGCCGGCGCCTCGCGCAGCCGCACGGACCGCTCCGTCTCCTCCTCGCCCCCGAGGGCGTCGCGCAGCGCGTCCAGGCGTTCCTCGAAGCGCGCGATGTCGCGCTCCTTGCGCTTCTTCGTCTGCTTGTTCCGGGTGAGGTAGTTGCCCGCCAGCATGATCGGCGACAGCGCGATGAACACGAGCGACATCAGGCCGCGGCCCATCGCGAGCATGAACCCGCCCATGAGCACCGGGGCCAGCATCGCCAGCAGCGGGAACGGCTGCGGCTCGGTCTCGGCGGGCACCTCGGGCGCGTCGAACTCCTCGCCCTTGTACCGCGCCTCGACGCGCGGCGAGCGCGTGAACGGCACGGGCCCCGCCTTGGGCGCCACGCCCGTCAGGGTCTGCGGCTTGCGCCGCTCGATCGTCATCACGGTGTCGCCGACGGTGACGCGCTGGCTGCCCTCGACGCGCAGGCGCTGCACGTGGTCGCCGTCCACGAGCAGGCCGTTGGCCGAGCCCAGGTCGACGACGTCGACGACGTCCGAGACGTCGAGGCGCAGGTGCTGCTTCGACACGAGCGGGTCGCTCAGCACGACGTCGCAGCCCGGCGCACGCCCGAGCGTCCAGCTGCCCTCGGGCAGGTCGATCACGCTGCCGTCCGCGAACCGGAGGGTGGCGCGCACGTCCCGGGAGGGCTGGTAGTCGAAGCCCGGGCGGTCGAGCTCGACGATGGCCACGTCCGCGCCCGAGCCGATCCACGCCTCGCCGAGCGCGGCGTCGGCCGGCAGCCGCGTGGGCCTGTCCTGGCCGGGCAGCCGGGCCTCGATCGTCCGCCGGCCGGCGCCGACCGTGCCCGTCCCGCGCGGGTCCACGCGGGCCAGGGTGGACGCCACCTCGCCGATGGTCGCCCCCGCGTCCGCGGTGATGACGACGTCGTCGTGCGTGGTGTCGGGGCGCCGGAGCGTCACCTTGACGCGCATCGCTCTCCTCGGTTCGTTCCGTCGGTGTCTCGGGTGGGCGCGGCCGGCCGGGCCGTGCCACGGGGTCTGCTACGGGCGGCGCCAGCGCGAGATCGCGCCCGCGACGGCGGTGACGGCCGCGCCGGCCAGCGCGCTCAGACCGATGATGCGCCAGTTGGCGGCGTCGGTGAGCTCGCGGCCGATCGCCCGCCAGTAGTCGAGGGGGTCGCCGGTGCCGACGCCGTCGCGGAGCACGCCGGCGGCCATGAGGATCACGAACGCGATCGCCGCGGCGGCGACGGCGACCACGACGACCATCTGCCAGAGCTCAGGACGGTTGCGGCGGCTCATTCCCCGTCCTTCCCGTCGACGTCGGTCAGGTCGAGCAGCGGCAGGTCGTCGGCGGTGACGAGCCGCGACGCGACGGCGTACTCCACCAGCCGCGCGCGCCGGTTCGTGGCGAGCCCGCCGGAGCCGCCGCGCAGCCCCTTCACGCCCACCCGGTCGAGCTTCTCGCACACGTTGTCGAGCTTGCGGTTGAAGCGCGTCGTCGTCCAGCCGAGGCGCGCCGCCGCCTCCGCGGACGACGGGATCTCGGACAGCCCCGTGCCGTCGCGGCGCAGCATCGGCTCGCACAGGGCGACCACGAGCTGTCGCTGGCTCACCGTGAACGGGATCATCCCGATCGTGGTGGCCCCGCCCTCGGGCTCCTCGGAGTGGATCTCCGCGTACGGCGACGGGCTGAGGCGGGCGAGCAGCTCGTACGTGGTCGGGCCCGCGGTGAAGACGATCGACGTCGACGGGAAGACGATCGGCAGCGACGTGCCCGGCGAGAGCCACGACTGCACGCCGCCGGCCGCGTCGCACACGGTCGCGGACAGCCGCGCGCCGGCGTTGACCAGCCACCACAGCCCCGAGACGTGCGTGAGCTGCAGGAACCGCCGGTGCAGGTAAGGGTTGTCGTCGAGGGCGAGGTCGCCCTCCCGCCCGATCTCGAAGACCCCCTCCGGGTCGGGTCGGAACCACTCCCCCGCGAACTCCACCGCCAGGTCGCTCATCCCACGCACACTCCCTGCGGCTCGATGGAGAACGCCCCCTGGCGCACGATGACGACCTCGACGCAGGTCTCCCCGGAGTCCGCCTTGTCAACCGTGACGGTGGTCTCCCTCACCTGCTGGTAGTGGGCCTCCTCCAGCGCCTTCGGCTCGCGCCAGCCGTACGTGTCCCCGTCGACCGGGTCGGGGTTGGTCCACGTGAAGACGACCTTGCCTCCCGAGACCTTGCCCTCCAGCTCGGTCACCGCGGGCACGAGCCCGCCCAGGTTGTCCGCCGGAGGCGCGGGGTCGTCGCCCGCCCCCGTCGCGACGGCCGTCGGGTCGTCGCCCGGGTCCTGCGCCCCGTCGGGCCAGAGCACCACGGCGAGCGTGACCACGAGGGCGGCGACCACGGCCACCAGCCCGACGACGAGGCCCGTCGTGGCCCGTCCACGACGCGGGGCCTCGGGCGCCTCCCCGGGGGCGGGCGCCGCGACCGGAGAGGCGGGTGACGTCGCCGGCGCGGCAGGGGCCATCGACCGGTGCACGGTGTCGCCGAGGTCGTCGGCCAGCACGCCCTGCGCCGTGCCCGTCGTCGGCGCCGGGACCGAGGCGGCCCACGACGGGCGGGAGGCCGCGGCCGGGGCCGCCGTCGCGAGCCCGCCGGCGGCCTGCGCCGGCCCGCGCGGGTCCACCGAGACGACCTCGCGCAGACGGGTGCCCACCTCGTCCTCGTCGGTCGGCTCGGGTGCGCCGCCGTCGTCGTCGCGCACCTGGCCGCGGTCGTCCAGGAGGTCGATCGGCGTGACGGCGAACGACAGGTCCGTCTGCACGGCCTGCAGCGCCCGGGCGAACGCCAGGGCCGTCGGGTACCGCGCCTCCGGGTTCTTCGCCATCGCCGTGCCGAGCACGCGCTCGAGCGCCGCCGGCACGTCGTTGCGGCCCGTGGGCTGCAGCGGCGCGGACTCGATCCGCGCCACCAGGTCGGCGCTGGAGTTCGGCCCGCCCGGCACCTCGAACGGCGTGCGCGACGCGAGGAGGGAGTACGTCGTGGCCGCGAGGCCCCAGACGTCGGTCGCGACGGACGTGCGCGGCGGCTCGGCGAACGACTCGGGGGGCGACCACGGGATCGACATGCCCTCGGCGAGCCCGGCGTCGTCCAGCGTGGACGAGATGCCGAAGTCCGTCAGCGCCGGGTGCCCGTACTCGGTGACGAGGATGTTGGCGGGCTTGATGTCACGGTGCAGGATGCCCGCGCGGTGCGACGTCTCGACCGCGCCCGCGACCTGGACGGCGATCCGCAGCACGTCCGGCACGCTCAGCCGCTCGCTGCGGTACCGGGCACCCAGGTTGGGCCGCGAGCAGAACTCCATCGCGAGGTACGGGCGCCCGTCCGCGGCCACGTCGGCCTCGTACATCGTCACGATGGACGGGTGCGTGGACAGCGTGGCCATGAGGTCGGCCTCGGCCTCGAACGCCTCGCGCTGGCCCTCGTTCGTCCACTCGTGCAGCAGGACCTTCACGGCCACCCGGCGACGTGGCCGGCGCTGCTGGTAGAGGAAGACGTCGGAGAAGCCGCCCGAGCCGATGATCGAGACGTACTCGAACCCCTCGATCTCCGGCGGCGGTGACGGCGGACGCTTGCGGCTCACTCAGAGGATCCCTTCGAAGGTCAGCGTCACGCCGTCACCCAGGTCGACGACGTCGCGCGAGACGACCAGGACGGGCTCGCCCGGGTGCAGGCGCAGCGGCGGCTGCCCCGACCGGAGGAGGGTGGTGCCGTTGGTCGTGCTCATGTCGCTGACGAGCACGTGCCAGCCCTCCAGCCGCACCTCCACGTGGGAGCGGGAGATGTCCTGCTGCGGGCTCGGGACGGTCACCAGCCGGGGCAGGTCGTCGCCCGTGGCGCGCGGCGACCGGGGGCGGCGGCCGACGACGACGGGGCGGTCCAGCGTGACGCGGGGCCCGCCGGAGACGCCCATGACGCCGAGAGCGGGGCGCGGCACCTGCCGCGCGTCCCCCACGAGCGACTGCCCGCAGGTGGCGCAGTCGTCCCGCTGGGGCGGGTTGGGGTGCCCGGCCGTGCACAGGCGCGCCAGGATCATCGGCCGGCCGGGCTGCGGGCCGGGGGCGAACGAGGGGCCGGGCGGCGCGGCCGCGGGGTCCGGCGCCGGGGCGGCGGCCGGCGCGCCCGCGGCGGCCCGGAGGTCGGCGATGGCCGACGAGAGCACCGTGCTCCCGTCGATCTCCTCGACGTCCTGGACGGGCGCGCCGGCGGGCACCAGGTCGACCGGCGCGGGGGCCGGCGGCGCGGCGTCGGCCGGCGGGTGCGGCGCCGCGGTGCCGGGTCCCTTCGCGTCGTCGTGCTCCTCCGGGGCCACGGTCGCGCCGTCCGGAAGCCCGTCGTCCGCACCCTCGGTGGCGTCAGCCGCGGCGTCGTGCGAAGTACCCGGCGCGGGCTCGGCGGGGTCGGCGCCCGCCTGCCCGGGCCCCTCCTCGTCGTCCTCCTCGCTCGGCGGCCGCACGGCCGCGGCCTCGACCGCGCGGTGCACCGTCGAGCCCCAGAGGTGGTCGTAGCCGGACGTCTCCTCGACCGGCGTGCCCGGCCCGGCCGGGGTCTCGGCCACGTCCGCGCCCGAGACCTGGTCCAGGTCGCCGTCGGCCACGGGTCGCGGCACGTCGTCGGAGGTGACGGCGAGGCCCGGCGCGACGGTCGACTCCGGGGCGATCGTCGCCTCGGAGGCGAACGCCGTGTCGACGGACGGCACCGGGGCGCGGGGCACGACCGGCGCCGGCGCGCTCGGCGCGGCGGCCGCCGGCACCTCGTCCACCTCCGGCGGCCCCGTGTCCTCCCACGGCTCGCGGACCGGGTCCTGGCGGCGGACGGGAGCCGCCGCGAGCGCGTCCTCGGTGAGCCGCAGGCCCACGGACCGCACGAGGACCACACCCGCGTCCAACGGCAGGGCGCGCGCGTCGACGAGATCGTCCGGCTCGGTCACGCCGACCTGCACGGAGAGGTCCACCACGTCGTCGAACGTGCGCTCCGCCCAGGTGGTGACCCCCTCGCCGGACACGTGGTCACGACCGTCGACCCGCGCCACCGTCACCGACGTCGCACCGCGGCTCGCGACCTGCACCCGTCGGCCGTCCGCCACCGCGATCGCGAACGGCGGCAAGGAGGCCAGGCTCGCCCCGAAGGACCCGGTGAGCACCTCGAGCACCGGCACCACGCCGGCGCGCTCGCCCAGCGTCGTCCACAGCTCGTCGACGAGCTCCGGCGTCACCTTCTCCGGCAGCACGACGACGGCACCGCCGCGCACCACGGCGTAGGCCGGACCGATCACGTAGCGCACGGTCACGTCAGCGCCCCCTTCCACGGCGACCGCCGGGGCACCGTGTCCTCGTCGTCGTCGTGGTCGGGCCGCCCGTCCCGGGGCGCCGTGCGCTCCAGGGCGTCCGTCAGCCCCGTCGCGTCCACCACGATCACGGTGATGTTATCCCGGCCCCCCGCGGCGAGGGCCTCGCCGACCAGCCGCTCCGCGGCCGTCTGCGGGTCGGGCTCGACCATCAGCAGCTCGGCCACCCGGCGGTCGGGCAGCTCGGCCGTCAGGCCGTCGGAGCACACCAGCATCCGGTCGCCCGCGTGGACGGGGAGGAACCAGAAGTCGGGCTCCGGGTCGTCCGGTGCCCCCAGCGCACGCGTCACGACGTGCCGCCGCGGGTGCGTGAGCGCCTGCTCAGCGGTGATCCGCCCGGCGTCGACGAGCTCCTGGACCTCGGAGTGGTCCACGCTCACCTGCTCCAGCGCACCGTCCGCAACCCGGTACGTCCGGGAGTCGCCCACGTTCACCACCAGCCAGTAGGGCTCGCCGCCCTGGTCGGTGAGCGCCACGCCGGACAGCGTCGTGCCCGCGCCGCGGCCGGGTGCCGTCTCGATGGCCCGCACGGCGTCGTGGGCGGCGCGCACGCGGCACCGGACCTCGTCGACCCCGACGACGTCCGACCGCCCGAGCGGTGCCAGCGCCTCGACCGCGGCCGCGCTGGCGACCTCGCCGGCCTCGTGCCCGCCCATCCCGTCGGCGACGAAGAACACGGACCCGCGCGCGAGGAAGGAGTCCTCGTTGAGCCTGCGGCGCGCGCCCTGGTGCGTGGCGGCGCCCCAGAGCAGGCCGAGACTGACCGGTGTCGTCATGCGCCGGCGTCCTGCCCCACGACGGTGAGGCGACGCGCACCGGCCTGCACGACCCACCCGGCGACGACCGTCACCGGCCGCCCGGCGACGAGCTCCTGCACCTGGCCGCCCGGCGCGATGACGGCGCTGCCGTTGGTGCTCCCGAGGTCCGTGACCCGCAGGCCGTCCTGGGTGGGCACGAGCTCGAGGTGCGTCTTCGAGACGGACCGCGTCGGGTCCTCGACGCTCAGCAGGGTGGCGGGCGCACCGCCGTCCTGCTGCGGCTGACGACCGACGAGCGTCCGCGCCGCGACGTGGACCCGGCGCTCCGGGTCGACCTCGACCACGATCCGCGGCGGCATGCTCCCGTCGCCCGCGCTGCGCCGCGAGGACACGCTGAACCGGGTGGCCTCGAGGTCGTCGAGGTCGTCCTGCGGCGCCGGTGCCGGGGCGGGTACCGGCGCCACGACGGGGACCGGCGGAGCGGCCGGGGCCTCGGGGGTCGCCGCGGGCACCGCGCGCTGCTGCTGCGTCGGCGCCGGCTCGGGCGCCGCGGCCTGTGCCGCCGCGGAGGCGCGGTGCACGGTGTGCGCGTCGACACCGGCTGCCTGCGGAGCCTCTGGCTCCCCCGCGGGAGCCGCGGTGCCCGGGACTCCCGTGATGAGGCCGCCCGCGGCGCGCTGTGCGGCCGGGAAGGCCCACGGGTCCTCGGTCGGCGGGCTGCCCTGCGCGGCGCCCTGCGCCGTGCCCGGGGCGATGTCCCCGGGAGCCGACGGCGAAGCGGGCGCGAAGCTGCGCGGCGACACACCGCGCACGTCCCGCACCACGCTCCGGGCGGCCTTGTCCTGCCAGCCCTGGCGGCGCCCGGACGAGTCGAACGTGGGCGACACGAGCACCAGCACCGTGCCCACCAGCGGCAGGACGCCGCACCCCGCGAGCACGAGCCACCGCAGCACCCCGCGACCGGCCCCGACGGGACCGCCGCCGTCGAGCGCGACCGTGCGGATCCCGAGGGCGGAGTTCCCGACCGTACGGCCGGTGCGCCCCTCCCACAGGGCCAGGCCGAACCAGCCGAGCAGGCTCACCGCGCCGCCCACGAGGGAGACCGCGACGTACGCGCCGAGGGCGTCGCGCGCCGCGGCCTCCGACCCCATCGGGGTGGTGGCCGCGACGGCGTCCGCGACCCGCGCGGGCAGGCGCACGGCGAGCGCGGTGACCGTGGAGGCCGCACCCACGAGCAGGGAGAGGGCGAGGAGGTCGAGGACGTACGCACCCGCCCGGCGGCCGACGCCGGCCAGCGGCGGCTCGCCCACGGGGCGCGGTGCCGCGGCCGCGCGGGCCACGTCGTCGGGGGCGCGACGGGTCCGCTCGCGCAGCTCCGGCTCCGTGGTCACCTCCAGGCTGCCGGTCGCCGGGCCGGGCGTCCGGTAGCCCGTCGCCACGGTCGGCGTGCCGCACACGGAGCAGAACGCACCGCGCTGCTCGGGCGCGCCGCACGCGGTGCACGTCGTCGTCATCGATCCTCCTGCCGCCGGCCGCGCCGGGTGCCGTCCTTGCGGCGCCGGGCGCGCGCCATCCTGTCATGCAGCGGGCGCACGGCCGCCCGCCCGAGCCGACCCGCCGCCGCGGGGACCGCCGCGAACCACCGGCGCACGACCTCGCCCACGGGCGGCGCGTCCGCGCCGCGCACCGAGCGCAACGACAGGCGCGCGGCCAGCCGGCGCCGCCACGGCAGGCCGGCGCGCATCGTGCCGACGACGTCGTCCACCTCGGACCAGAACCGCGCCACGTCGTCGTCGGTGGGCGCGCCCGCGCCGAACACGGTCGCGTCCGCCCGGTGGGCGAGCTGCACCGTGCTCGTCGCCGCCGACGGGACCTGGTCGGCCACGATCCGGGCGCCCTCGCGGCGTGTCGCGGCACGCGGCACGCCCGCGCCGAGGTCGGTGGCGGCGTCGACGACCTCGCGCCAGCCGCCGCTCACCCGGTCGGCGAGCACCGGTGCCGACCGGCGCTTCCCGCGACGACGGCGCTTGAACCCGAGGATCAGCAGCAGCGGCAGGGCCAGGATCGCGAGCGGCACGGCCACCGCGACGGCGATCATCGCGACCTGGCGCCAGTCGATCGCCGTCTGGTCGTCGTCCTGGTCCTCCTCCTCGACGTCGCCCGCCTCCGCCTGCGGCGGCTCCTCCGGGGACTCCGGGGTCTCGAGGACCGGCGGCTTCGGCACCTGCTTGGAGCGCGGCAGGGGCTCCACCTTGTTGTCCTCGTCGGGGACGACGTCGAACGGCACCCAGCCGTAGCCCTCGAACGGGACCTCGACCCAGGCGTGCACGTCGCCGCCCGTCACGGTGTACGGCTCGCCGGCCTCCACCGCGTCCTTCTCGGGGTAGAAGCCCATCACGACCCGCGCCGGGACGCCGGCCTGCTGCGCCATGAGGGCGAGCGCGACCGCGAACTGCTCGTCGTCGCCCACCATCTCGTCCTGTGCCAGCAGCGTGTCGATGCGCGCCGCGGAGTGGCCGGGGCGGGACGGCGGCTGGTTCTCGAGGCCGCTCGAGTAGACGCCGGTCGCCACGAGCGTGTCGCGGATGTTGACGAACTTCTCGAACGGCTCGGTGGCGTCGGCGGCGAACTGCGCGGACTTCCCCGGAACCTCGTCGGCCACGTCCTCCGGCCTCGGGAGGTCCACGTCCTGGATCGGCACGGTGGCCAGGTCGTCCTCGGAGGGCGTCGGCGAGACGATCGCGTCGATCTCGTAGGAGTCGCCGGGCCGCAGGCCGCTGGTCGACAGGGCCGTGCCGGACGTCGAGTTGTAGTAGGTCGTGGACGCCAGCTCGTCGGCGCGCTCCCCCCCGAACGTGATGCCGCCCAGCTCCCCCACGTCGGGCAGCCACACGCCGGAGTAGCCCGTGACGGACACCTGCACGGGCGTCCGGGTGCCGGCCGCGACCGTGTCGACGACCTCGCCCGCGCGGTTGAAGACGCCCGTGGCGCCCCCGCTGGAGGCGTCGTACACCGTGCCGGCGTACGTGTCGAGCGTCGCGAGGCGCACGCGGCCGCCCTCCGGCAGGCCGGTCACGGTGAACAGCTCCGCGTCCTTGAGGTCCTTCGTGTAGTGCCGGAAGCCGACCAGCGGGCTGGTGTACTGGTGCAGGTCGAGCGGCGGGGTGATCAGCTCGCGCAGCGCGAGGCGCTCCCCGTGCGCCATCGGCGGTGCCGCCACCACCGCGGCGAGGCCGCCGATCGCGAGCAGCACGGCGCCACCGCGCAGGCGCTGCGCCCGGAGCCGCCGGGTCGCGGACCGGCTCGCCTCGGACAGCAGGCGGTTGGCGCCCATCCGGCTCTCCGCCGCGCGCCACGAGCCCCACAGCAGGCCGACCACCGCGACCACGAGACCCTGCGCCAGCGGGTACGCGGGCAGGATGGTGCCGAGCAGCGCGACGCCCGCGAGGGCCACCACGACCGGCAGCAGCGCCCACGCCGCGAGGCGTCCGCGCCACGCGATGGTGCCTGCCAGCACCCCGGTGAGGAGCAGCAGCAGGTACGGGACCACCGCCAGCTCCGGGAACGACGCGAGCGGCGGCACGGTGGTGACGAAGCCCTTCCACCCGTGCACGGCGCCGAGCGCGAGCTCCTGCAGCGTCGCCAGGGAAGGCACGACGCCGCCGATCGCCGTCGCCGGCAGTGCGAGGGCGCCGCCGAGGAGGAAGTACGCCAGCACGGTGGTCGCCGCGGTCAGCAGCACGGACCAGCGCAGCCAGGCACCCAGCCACGCGACCAGCAGGCCGACGACCGCGCCGCCCAGCGCGGGCACGAGGTACCCGGTCGTGCCCCAGGCGGGGCCGAAGCCGACGGCCACGACGCCCAGCAGGGCGAGCAGCACGGCGCCGTCGACGGCGCCGGCGACGGTGAGCGCCCGCGGGCGGTCGCCGTCGCGACCCCGTGCGCGCGTGGTCCCGGCGCGCACCGAGGTGCGCGACGTCCCGCCGGTGCGGCCGGTGCTCCCGGTGTGCCCCGTGCCGCCGGTGTGGCCCGCCTCGGCGTGCGACGTGCGGTCGTCCGGCGCGGGGCCGTTGCCCTCAGTCATTCATCCTCCGCAGCGCGTTCGGCAGGTCCGCCAGCTCGCCGATCGTGAGCAGCTGCATGTCGGCCACCCGGCCTCGGCTCACCGAGGCCCCCGGCACGCACTGCATGGCGACCAGGCGTGCGTCGACGGGGAGGCGCACGGCGGCGGCGCGCAGGTCGTTGGGCGTGACTCGGCTGCCCACGACGACGGCCACGACCGACGCGTCCGTGACCGTGGCCGACGCGACGCGCGCCACCTCCGCGAGGCTGGTCCGCGCCGGCGCGAGCTCCAGCCGGGTCAGGTCGTCCAGCAGGCGGGTGCGGTGGTCGCCGCGCACGCGGCCCTGCTGCACCAGGACGGCGAGGCCGCCGTCCTCCCGGATCGCCTGGAGGCCGAGGGAGCCGCAGACGGACACGGCGAGCTCGAACTCCTCCGGGTCCGCGTAGTCCTCCTCGCGGGTCGAGAGGATGACCGCGAGGCGGGACCGGCGGGTCTCCTCGAACTGCCGCACCATGAGCTGGCCCGTGCGGGCCGTGGACTTCCAGTGGATGTGCCGGCGGTCGTCGCCGGGCACGTAGTCGCGCAGCGCGTGGAACGACACGTCGGAGTCGGAGATGTCGGGGGTGACCCGGCCCTCCAGGTCGTGCAGCAGGCCCGTGGACGAGCCGGAGAGTGGCAGCGTGCGCGGGTGCACGAACAGCTCCTCGGGCTCGGTCCACGTGAGCTCGCGGCGCAGCAGCCCGAGCGGGTCGGCGCGCACGGAGCGCACCGGGCCCAGCGGGATCACCGCCCGCCGGTGGGTCGGGACGGCGAAGATCTCCTCGTGCTCGGCGTCCGGGCGCAGGCGCGGCACCGGGAACGACGCGATCCCCTTCCCGACCTGGAGCTCCATGACGGCCGGCAGCATCGAGCGGGACGAGCCGTTGCGCACCAGCAGGCGGCCGACGGCACGGTCGCCCACGACGACGCGGCGCGACGCGACGTCGAGCGTCACGTCGTAGCGCAGGCGGCCGAGGACGAACACGACCGCGCCCAGCAGCGCCACGGTGACGGTGACCGCGACGACGGCCCACTCCTCCCAGCTCAGGGCCAGACCGGCCCACCACGCCGCGGCGGTGAGCGCGAGGACGGTCCACCCGAAGGGCGACACCACGCCCAGCACGGGCGTGGCGCGCGCCCAGGCGCGCCGCCCGGCGTCGGCGACGGCCGCGCCCCAGCGGGCGAGCACGCCCCCGAGGCCGCGAGCCCCGGCGGCGATGCCCCGCGCGGCACGGCGGTGCGGCCGGACGGCGGGGGCGGGCGTCGGCTGGTCGGCAGGCGCCTCGGCGTCCGCGGCTGCGGCGGCCTCGGTCTCCCGCTCGGTGGTGGTGGTCATGAGCTCTCCGGTGAGGTTCGCGTGGTCGGGGCCCCGGTCAGGCGGTCCGGCGGTCAGGCGGTCCGGCGCTCCTGCGGGGCCGCGACGTCGCTCAGCAGCCGCGAGATCGTGCCCTCGGCGGTCGCGCCGCCGAACTCGGCCTCCGCGTCCAGGACGAGGCGGTGCGCCCACACCGGCACGACGAGGTCCTTCACGTCGTCCGGCAGCACGTAGTTGCGACCGTGGGCCGCGGCCCACACCTTCATGCAGCGCACCAGCGCGAGCGCGCCGCGCACGGAGACGCCGACGTGCACGTCGGCCGCCGCGCGGGACTCCTCCGCCAGCCGCGACACGTACTCCAGGACGGCCGGGTCGACGTGCGTGGCGGCCGCGAGGGACGACATCTCCACGACGGCCTGCCCGGTGATGACCGGCTGCAGCGCGGCGCTGCGGTCGCGCACCGCCGCCCCGGCGAGGATCTCCACCGTCGACGCGAGGTCGGGGTAGCCGATCGACGTCTTCATGAGGAAGCGGTCGAGCTGCGCCTCGGGGAGGCGGTAGGTGCCGGCCTGCTCGATCGGGTTCTGCGTCGCGACGACCATGAACGGGATGCCCACCCGGTGGGAGACGCCGTCCACGGTGACCCGGCCCTCCTCCATGACCTCGAGGAGCGCGGACTGCGTCTTGGGCGACGCACGGTTGATCTCGTCCGCGAGCACGATGTTCGCGAAGATCGGCCCCTCGTGGAACTCGAACGTGCCCAACTTCTGGTCGTAGATCGTCACGCCAGTGACGTCCGACGGCAGCAGGTCGGGCGTGAACTGGATGCGCTGGTTGGTGCCCTGGACGCTGGCCGCCATGGCCCGGGCCATCATCGTCTTGCCCGTGCCCGGGGCGTCCTCCAGCAGCAGGTGGCCCTCCGCGAGCATGCACGTCAGCGCCAGCCGGATCTGGTCGTCCTTGCCGAGCACCGCCTGCGCCACGTTGCCGACGATGCGGTCGAACGTCTGGGCGAACCAGCTCGCCTGCTCGGGGGTCATGGTGCTCATCGGTGGGTTCTCCAGATCGTGGTGCTCGGTCGGTCGTGGTGGTCGGTGGTCTGCCTCGCGGTCATCGTGGCCAGGCCCGGCGCTCGAAGGTCCAGTCCTTGCCGTCGACGGTCACCCAGACATCAGCTCCGTGGAGAATGCCGGCCACGCAGTACAGGTCGGCGTACCCACCCGCGCGGAGGTAAGCGGTCTGGGTCGAGAACTCCCGCGCACCGCCGTTGTTGTGCCAGCAGTGGAAGCTGTAGGTGCCGGTGGGGAAGTCAGCGTTGGCATTGACCCGCAGCTTGGTGCAGTTGTTGGTGTCGCACCCGTCGACCTTGTAGACGACCCCCGAGTCCGTCACCCAGACCTTCGGCTGAGGGGGCGCGTCTGTGCTGCCACTGTCGGAGGCGTTGCCCGAGCACCCGGCCGCGTTGCAGGCCTTCGCGGAGGCGGAGTAGGACTTGCTGTACCCGCCGTCCACGTCGATCCGCCCGGTGCCGTTGCCGGACCCGGACTGGGAGCCGGACAGGCTCCAGGAGACGGTGCCGGTGTCGCCGTTCCAGCTGCCCGGGCCGCTGACGGTGAAGTACCCGTCCGTGGCCGAGGTCTTGGTCCACGTCACGCTGGGCGCGGACGGCACGCCGTAGGCCTTGACCCCGTTCGAGGCGGCGCTGGTGTCGCCCGCCCCGGCGGCGTTATGGGCCGTCACCGTGAAGGTGTACGAGTTCCCGGACGGGAGCCCCGTGAAGCGCCAGCTCGTGCCGGAGGTCGTCGCCGTGGCGCCGTTCGACGCCCGCACGGTGTAGCTGGTCACGGGCGAGCCGTTCGGGTCAGCGGCGCCCCAGGAGACGACGGGCACGCCCTTGTCGTCGGCGGCCTTGACCCCGGTGGGCACGCCGGGCTTGCCGAACGGCGTCACCGCGTTCGACGTCGCGCTGGTCTCTCCCTTGCCCGCCTTGTTCTCGGCGGTCACGGCGAACGTGTAGCTCGACTTGGTGTCCAGCTCGCCCACCGTCGTGGACGTGCCTGTCACCGAC
Source organism: Isoptericola nanjingensis (assembly GCF_050311635.1). Lineage (NCBI taxonomy): Bacteria > Bacillati > Actinomycetota > Actinomycetes > Micrococcales > Promicromonosporaceae > Isoptericola > Isoptericola nanjingensis. The sequence goes on from NZ_JBNOZL010000006.1 coordinate 177,677, forward strand.
ACCGTCTTCACCTTGGAGCCGCCCTGGAAGACGTCGAGATAGTACGTCTTGACCGCGTCGCCGTTGTCGGCCGGCGCGTTCCACGAGACGTCGATCTGGCCGCCCAGGGCGGTGTCGACGCGCGACGCGGACGGCGCCGACGGCGCGTCCGGCGGCCCGGCGGGGATCATCGTCGTCGACCAGGCGCCCCAGTCCGACGGGTCGGGGGCGGAGTTCACGGCCTGCACGCGCACCTTGTACGCCATGCCGTTGGTCAGGCCCTCCCAGACGATGCGTTCGCCGGTGACGCCGACCTTCTGGCTGGCGCCCGACGCCGGCGCAGGCGAGATCTCCAGGTTGACCGACGTGATCGGCGACCGGTCGGTGTACGAGGCGTTGGCCCACGTGACGACGAGGGACTCGTCGCCGAACTCGAGGACCGGTGCCGTCGGTGGTTCCGGCTTGTTGTCGGGCCGGGCCTCCGCGGACGCGGGCGAGGGCTTCGAGTCGCCGACCTCGTTGGTGGCCTGCACCGTGAACGTGTAGGTGACGTTGTTGGTCAGCCCGTCGAGGGTGCAGGTGGTCGTGGTGCACTCGAAGGTGTCGCCCTGGTTCGAGGTCACCGTGTACCCGGTGATCTCGGCGCCGTTGTTCTGCGGCGGCGTCCAGGACAGCACGACCGTCTCGGAGCGCACCTCCTCCACCTGAGGCGTCGACGGCGCCTCGGGCACGCCGAGCACGTTCAGCCGCACCCGACCCTCCACCTGGCGGTCCGGGTCCTTCGTCGCGTCCTGCACGCGGTAGACGGCCACGAGCGTGCCCACGAAGTCGGCGGAGGGCGTCACCACGACCTTGTCGCCGTCCACGACCGTGTCGCCGGAGCCTGTCTCGATGCTCGTCCCGAGCAGATCGAGCCCCTCGGGGGCGAACGGGTCGCTGTCGTTCGCGAGCACCGGGACGGAGACCGCCTCGCCCTGGTGCGCGTCGTCCACGACGTCGTCGATCGCGCGGGCGAGCGGACGCGTCGACGCCACCACCTGGACCGTGAGCGTGCCGTCGACCGGCGGGTGCTCGTCGTCCGTCACCGTGAACGGCACCGTGAGCCGGTTGCCCTTCGGCACCTCGGGCGACGCCTCGAGCGTGACCCGCGAGCCGGTCATCGTGGCGCTCAGCCCCTGCGGCAGCCCGCCGAGCTGGAAGCGCAGGTCGTCGTCGTCCGGGTCCTTGGCGAAGCGGCCCAGGTCGACGACGCTCTCCTCGCCGGCGGCGACCTCGCCGGACGGGTTGCCCGGCTCCGGCGGCAGGTTCTCCGGCGGCAGCACGGTGATCGGCAGCGTGAGCAGCGCGACGGCGCCCTCGGGGTCGTCGACGGACGTGCCGTCGGTGACCTCGAACGTCACCGAGGCCGGGCCGTCGTACTCCGCGCGCGGGGTGAAGGTCATGGTGGTCTCGCCGGTCACCTTGGCGGCGCCCTCGGTCGCGGTGACCTGGTCCTCCGTGGTCAGGCGCGGGGTGCGGCCCTCGACCACGAGCACGTGGTCGGCGATGTCGACGTCGAGCGTCTCGCCCGAGACGACCTCGAGCGGGGCCTGGCCCGGCTTGAGGATCGGCTTGGTCGACTCCATGCCCGGCACGACGACGAACGCCTTGGCGGTGAGCCCGTCCACGTCCGTCACCGTGTAGGTGATGACCTGACGGCTGCGGGTCAGCGGGACCTCGAGCGCGCCGTCGGCGGTGACGGTCACCCCGACCGACGCCACGTCGGCGTCGACGGCGACCTCGAGGTCGTCCGCCGCGCCGTCCGGGTCCTCGTCGTTGTCGAGCACCGGCACCGTCACGGTCGACCTGCCGAGGATGCTCGCCACGGGCACGGAGTCGTCGCGGGCGATCGGCCGCAGCAGCGGCGCGTCGTTCGCCACGGTGACGCTCACGGACGCCGAGGCCCGCGCGGCGTACGTGTCCTCGATCGCGTAGAAGAAGGTCGAGGTGCCCTCGTCGGCCGGCGTGCGCACGACGATGCGGTCGTCCGCCACCTTGGCATCGAGGTCCTCGCCGCCCTCGACGGCGCCGGGCACGAGGCCGATGACGTCGCCGTCCGGGTCCGCGTCGTTCGCCAGGGCCGGCACCGCGACGCGCCGCTCCGGGCGCACCGTGATCTCGTCGTCCGCGGCGACCGGCGGCTGGTTGGTCTCCGGGGGCTGCGCGATGCCGACGCGGATGACGCCGGTGGCGACCTCGCCGCGCGCGTCCTGGACGGTGTAGCGGAACGAGTCGCTGCCCTTGGCGTTCTTGCCGGCCTCGTAGTCGACGTAGCCGTCGGTCACCTCGGCCCGGCCCTGCGTGGGCCCGGTGGCGAGACCCGTGAGCTGCACGGAGTCGCCGTCCGGGTCGATCCCGTCCAGGGGCACCGGGATCCGCGTCGTGCCGCCGGACAGCACGCGGGCCTCCACGTCCTGCGGCACCGGGGCGGCGTTCTCCTTGCCGCCGCGGATGTGGATCGTGACCTGGGCGGAGTCCTCCTGGCCGTTCGGGTCGCGCACCTTGTAGATCGCGTACGCGGTGCCCTGCTCGGCCCCGGCGCGGAACCGCAGCCGGCCCTCGGAGACGAACAGCTCGCCCTGCGCCGGGTCCACCGTCTGCTCGAGCTCGTCGTCGAGCGTGAGCTCGAGCCCGTCGGGGTGGGTGTCGTTGTCCAGCACGTCGATGTTCACGTAGTCGCCCACGCGCACGGTGACCTCGTCGGCGGCGGCGTTCGGCGGCTGCAGCCGGTCCGGCGGCGGCACGGGCAGCACCCGCACCTCGCCGGTGGCCGTCTCCGTGCCGTTCGACACCGTGTACTCGAGCACGACCGCCTCGGCCAGGCGCCGCGTCTCGGTGATCCGGAGCATCTGGTGCGACAGCACGGCCACGCTCAGCCCCGAGTCGTCGGGCACGCGCACCGACTGCACCACGAGCACGCCGCCCGCGGGGTCCGTGTCGTTCGCCAGGACGTCCACCAGCGTGGAGCCGCCCGCGGGCAGCAGCGCGGTGTCCGCCACGACGACGGGCGCGCCGACCGCGGCGTCCGGGTCCTGGACGTCCACCCGGACCACGCCGGTGGTGGACGACGGCCCGTCGGTCACCTGGTACAGCACGTCGTAGGACTTCGGCTCCTGCGCGAGGAACGTGAACGTGCCCGCGTCGTAGTTGCGCGTGATCTCCGCCGGCGCGGCGTCGCTGACGTTCGTGAGACGCAGGTCGTCGCCGTTGGGGTCGGAGTCGTTCCTCAGCGGCTCGATCGTGACGGGCTGACCGGCCGTGACCACCACGTGGTCCCCGACCGCGACGGGGGGCTCCTGGCTGGCGAGCACCTCCACCCACAGCGTGCCCTCGACGACGCCGCCCAGCCCGTCGCCCACGGTCAGGGCGACCTTCTTGCGGCCGGTGCCCGACCCGCCGTCCCGGAACTCGACCGTGCCGTCCGGGTACGCGCGCACCTCGTCGCCCTGCACGGTGGGCGCGGCGGTGGCCAGGTAGACGTCGTCCCCGTCGGGGTCGCGGAAGTACGGGAGCACCTTGATCTGCGCCGTCCCGCCCTGCTGCACGCGCAGGACCGGCTCCCCGGACTGCTCGGGCTTCTCGTTCTCGGAGAGCGGGACCACCCGCAGGGAGACCTTCGCCTCGTCCGTGCCGCCGCGACCGTCGGAGACCTCGTAGGTGAACGACGCCGACCCGGAGCCGTCGCCCGGCACCACGACCTGCAGCGCCTTGCCGCCCAGCACCCGCTGCACGGTGAGCCCGTCGGGCTGGTCGCCCACGAGGCGCGCCGTGATGACGTCGCCGTCGGGGTCGAGGTCGTTGGCCAGCACGTCCAGCACCGTGGTGCGGCCGGGGCGGACCCCGAAGGAGTCGTCGTTCGCCTCCGGGGGGTCCTGCTTCTCGCGGTCCACGACCGTGTTGTCGACCAGCTCGGGCTTCGCGTCCTCGGCGTCCTCGTCCTGGCCCTCGGCCCGCTCCGGCAGCTTGATGTCCCAGTCGTCGACCTTCTCGTACTCGTCCAGCGCCATCCACAGGGTGCCGGCCGTGAGGTCGTTGAGCACCACGGCGTTCCGGTTCACCCGGTACTCCAGCTCCGTGGACTGGTCGATGCCCTCGAGCACCTCGGCGACGTCGCGGTCCGTGCCCTCGCAGTCGCGCACGATCTGCCCGGTGCCCGACCAGGCGCCGTACAGGCAGCCGCCCAGCTGCACCGGGGCGGCGGGCGAGCCGGACGCCTTGCGCTGCGTCGCGGCCCCGCCGTCCAGCGGCTGCAGCACCAGCGCGCCGGACGTCGCGTACGCCACCGACTCCGAGCCCATCCCCGGCAGCTGCAGCCGCGCGCCCTGCGCGTCGGCCACCTCGACGACGTCCCCGCCGGGCAGGCGCAGGCGGCCCGACGTGCGGTCCAGCACCACGACGTCGTCGCCGACGGTCGTGAGCACGACGTCGTCGTCCTTGCTCAGGAGGTCCAGCTTCTCGGACCGCGGCTCCTCGCCCGGCTCGACCGTCCAGAGGGCGTCCTCGGCGGGCACGACGACGAAGGCCGTCCCCGACTCGGACACGGCGACCTCGGCGTCGCCGTCGAGCTCCGCCGTCGGGTCGTCCTCCTCCGTGTCCAGCCCGGGGAACCGGTCGAGGCGGGTGACCCACAGCGCGTCCGCCTCGTCGTCCACCACGGCGACGCGGTCGCCGCCCATGGCGACCCGGGCCCCGGCCGGGAGCTTCGTCGTGGACGCGAACTTGAGCCGCGCGGGATCCACCACGTTGGCGCTCGAGGACCCGTCGTCAGCGACGAGCACGTCGCCCGCCTGCTGGTCGACGTCGAAGGCCGAGCTGCCCGCCAGGAGCGTGCCGTCGAGCGCCTTGGCGTCGGTGTTGAAGCGGCCCACGAGACCGGACGCCTGGTTCGTGACCCAGACGCCGGAGTCGTTGAGGTCCACGTCGGCCGTGGCCTCGCCGTCGTACAGGACGGCCGCGGTGACAACGCCCGCGGACAGCGCGAGGACGACCGTCGTCGCGATGCCCGAACGACGGTCTCCACGCAGGCGCGTGAGCAGGCTCAAGTTGTCCCCCGATGAGTTGGCGCTGCCGGCCTTCGGCCCCCGTCGGCCACACGCAGCGCCCGCACAGGATAGCCAGGCTTCTCCCGCTCGCGACAGGGGCGACCACTCTCCGGGCATGGGGAGAGGTCCCCATGCCCGAGATGTCCGGGGCGGCCCGGGGTCACCAGGTGGAGGCGGCGTACCGCTTGCCGTCGATCACCACGGCGACGCTCGTGCCGGGGTACCCGTAGTAGCAGTCGAGCTCGAACGACTGGCTGCCGGAGAAGCTCTTGGTGAAGCCCGGGCCGCCCGGCGTCGTCCAGACCTTGCTGCCCTCCATGATGATGTTGTGCCAGCCGTACTCGGTCGAGGCCGGGTTGTTGGCCGACCAGCACTCCACGCGGTGCGAGCCGCCGGGGAAGTCCTTCACGGTGACCTTGAAGTAGTTGCAGTTCCCGGACTGGCAGCCCGACTGCACGCCGCTGGAGCCGCCGCGGCTCACGGTCGCCGTCGGGGTCGGGGTCGTCCCCGAGTCGCTGCCCCACGAGCCGCACCCGGCCTCGTTGCACGCCCTCGCCCGCAGGGCGAAGGTCGTGCCGGTCTTCTTCTGCGTGGTCACGGTGAACGGGAAGCTCGTCCTGCTCCCGCTCCCGCTCTGGCCCTGGGTGAACGAGTACTCGATGCGCGAGATCGCGTTGCCGCCGTTGGAGCCCGCCGTCACCTTGAACGTGCCCTGCTCGGCGGAGACCCGTGACCAGGCGACGCCCGGCGCACCGGGCACGGTGTACGGCTTCACGGCGCCCGAGTAGCTCGTCCACGCCGAGCAGCCCGCGGCGTTGCACGCCTTGACGCGGAACCGGTACGACGTGCCGTTCGCCAGCCCGGAGTAGGTGTACGAGGTGCCCGTGGTCGTCTTGCTGCCGCCCTGGTCGGTCGCCACCGTGTAGGTGACGGGGTTGCCGTTGGCGTCGGCCGCGCCCCACGAGACGACGGCGCGACCGCTCGTGTCGGACCCCAGCGTCGCCGTCGGGTTCCCGGGCTTCCCCGGCTGGCCGAACGGCGTGACCTCGTTGGACCGCGGGCTCTTGCCGCCCTTGCCGGCCTTGTTCTCGGCGGTCACGGCGAACGTGTACGTCGCCTTGGTGTCCAGGCCCTCCAGGTCGATCGAGGTCCCCGTCGTCGTCTCGGTGGCCACCTTCGTGCCGTCCTCGACGACGTCCACGGAGTACTTCTTCACGGCGTCGCCGTTGGTGGCCGGCGCCTTCCACGCGACGTGCACCTGGCCGCCCAGGGGCGTGTCGACCCGGGCGGCGCTCGGGGCCGCGGGCGCGTCCGGCGGGCCCGCCGGCACCATGGTCGTCGACCAGGCGCCCCAGTCCGACGGGTCGGGGGCGGAGTTCACGGCCCGCACGCGCACCTTGTACGCCGTGCCGTTGGTCAGTCCCTCCCAGACGATGCGCTCGCCCGTGACGCCCACCTTCTGGGTCTCCCCCGACGCCGGCGCGGGCGAGATCTCCAGGTCGACGGAGCTGATCTGCGACCGGTCGGTGTACGACGCGTTGTCCCAGGTCACGACGAGGGAGCCGTCGCCGAACTCGAGCTGGGGCGCCGCGGGCGGGTCCGGCTTCTCGTCCGGCCTCGCCTCCGCCGACGCGGGCGACTTCTGCGACGGGCCCACCGCGTTGTTCGCCACCACCGTGAACGTGTAGGTGACGTCGTTCGTCAGCCCGTCGAGCGTGCACGTCGTCGTCGCGCACTCGAACGTGTCGCCCCGGTTCGACGTCACCGTGTACCCGGAGATCTCCGCACCGTTGTTCTGCGGCGGCGTCCACGACAGGACGACCGTCTCCGAGCGCACCTCCTCCACCTGCGGCGTCGACGGCGCCTCGGGCACGCCGAGCACGTTGACCGTGATGCGCCCCTCGACCTGGCGGTCGGGGTCCTTCGTGGCGTCCTGCACGGTGTAGCGCACCACCATGGTGCCGACGTAGTCGTCCGCCGGCGTGACGACCACCTGGTCGCCGTCCTTCGTCACGTCCGCGACGCCGGTCTCGACGGTGGCGTCGCCCACGAGCTCCAGCGGGCCGCGGTCCTCGAACGGGTTCGAGTCGTTCGCCAGCACGGGCACCGAGACCGCCTCGCCCTGGTGGGCGTCGTCCACGGTGTCGTCGACCGCTCGCGCGAGAGGTCGCGTCGACGCGACCACGGTCACGAGCATCTCGCCGTCGACGGGCGGGTGCTCGTCGTCGGTGACCGTGTACGGCACGGTGAGCTCGGTGCCCTTCGGCACGTCCGGGGACGCCTCGAGCGTGACGCGGGAGCCGGACGTCGTCGCCCTCACCCCGTCGGGCAGGGTGCCCAGCACGAACCGCAGGTCGTCGTCGTCCGGGTCCTTCGCGAACCGGCCCAGGTCGACGACGCTCTCCTCGCCGGCGGCGACCTCGCCCGACGGCGAGCCCGGCTCGGGTGGCAGGTTGTCCGGCGGCAGCACCGTGACGGGCAGGGTCAGCACGGCCGTGTGGCCCTCCGGGTCGTCGGGGCTCGTGCCGTCGGTGACCTCGAAGGTCACGCCGGCCGGGCCCGTGAACCCCTCGCGCGGCGTGAACGTCATCGTCGTCGCACCGGTGACCTCGGCGCTCCCCTCCAGGCCCTCGACCTGGTCGGCCGTCGTCAGGCGCGGGGTGCGGCCCTCGACCACGAGCACGTGGTCGGCGATGTCGACGTCGAGCGTCTCGCCCGACATCACCTCGAGCGGCGCCTGGCCCGGCGTGAGGATCGGCTGCACGGACGTCAGGCCGGGGACGACGACGAACGCCTTCGCGCTCTGCCCGTCGACGTCCGTGACGGTGTAGGTGATGACCTGGCGCTGCTCGGTGAGCGTCACGTCGAGCTCGCCGTCCGGCGTGGCCTCCGCCGTGGAGGACGAGGCCTCGACGGTGAGGTCGTCGGCCGCCCCGTCGCGGTCCTCGTCGTTGTCGAGCACCGGCACGGTCACCGACGTCTTGCCGAGCAGGTCCGCCACGGGCACCGCGTCGTCGCGCGCCACCGGTGGGAGCAGCGGCGCGTCCTTCGCCACCGTGACGCTCACCGAGGCGGAGCCGCGCGCCGCGTAGGTGTCCTCGATGGCGTAGAAGAACGTGGAGGTGCCCTCGTCGCCCGGGGTGCGCACGACGAGCCGGTCCTTCTCGACCTTCGGCGACAGCTCCTCCCCGCCCTCGAGCGACCCCGGGACCAGGCCGATCTGGTCCCCGTCCGGGTCCGAGTCGTTCTCCAGCGCCGGCACCGCCACGCGGCGGTCGGGCCGCACCGTGATCTCGTCGTCCTCCGCCACCGGCGGCTGGTTGGTGGCCGGCGGCTGCGCGACGCCGACGCGGACGACGCCGGTGGCGACCTCGCCGCGCGCGTCCTGCACCGTGTAGCGGAACGAGTCCACGCCGCTCGCGTCCTCGCCCGCCGCGTAGTCGACGTACCCGTCGACGACCTCCGCGCGACCGAGCGCGGGCCCGGACGCCAGGCCGGTGAGCTGCACGGAGTCGCCGTCCGGGTCGATGCCGTCCAGCGGCACCGGGATGCGCACCGTGCCGCCGGCGAGCGCGCGCGCCTCGACGTCCTGCGGCACCGGGGCGGAGCTCTCCTCGCCGCCGCGGACGTGGATCGTCACCTGGGCGGAGTCCTGCTGCCCGTTCGGGTCCGTCACGGTGTAGATGGCGTAGGCGGTGCCCGGCTCCGGGCCGGCGCGGAAGCGCAGCCGGTCCTCCGAGACGAACAGCTCGCCGCGCTCGGGGTCCACGCCCTGCTCGAGCTCGTCGTCCAGGGAGAGCTCGAGCCCGTCCGGGTGGGTGTCGTTGTCCAGCACGTCGATGTTCACGTAGTCGCCGGCGCGCACCGTGACCTCGTCCGGCGCCGCGTTGGGCGGCTGCAGCCGGTCGGGCGGCGGCACGGGCAGCACCCGCACCTGTCCCGTCGCGGTGTCGTTGCCGTTCGACACCGTGTACTCCAGCAGCACCGGCTCCGACACCCGGCGGGTCTCGGTGATCCGCAGCATCTGGTGCGAGAGCACCGCCACGCTCACGCCGGAGTCCTCCGGCACCTGCACGGACTGCACCACGAGGACGCCGCCCGCCGGGTCGGCGTCGTTGGCCAGCACGTCGACCAGGGCGGAACCGCCGGCCGGCAGCATCGCCGTGTCGGCCACGACGACGGGCGGGCCCGTCGCCTCGTCCGGGTCCTGCACGTCGACGCGGACCACGCCCGTGGTGGACCCGGGCCCGTCGCTGACCTGGTAGAGCACGTCGTAGGACCTCGGCTCCTGCGCCAGGAAGGTGAACGTCCCCGCGTCGTAGTTGCGCGTGATCTCCGCCGGCGACGCGTCGTTCACCTTCGACAGGCGCAGCTCGTCGCCGTTCGGGTCCGTGTCGTTCGTGAGGGGCTCGATCGTGATCGGCTGCCCCGCCGTGGCCACCACGTGGTCGCCGACCGCGACCGGCGGCTCGTTGCCGTCGCCGAGGACGTCCACCCGCAGCTCGCCCTCGACGACCTCGCCGCGGCCGTCCCCCACGACCAGCGTGACCTTCTTGCGGCCCGTCGACGAGCCGTTGTCGCGGAACTCGACCGTGCCGTCCGGGTACGCGCGCACCTCGTCGCCCTCGACGGTGACGTCCGCCGACGCGAGGTACACGTCGTCCCCGTCCGGGTCGCGGAAGTACGGCAGCACCTTGATCCGCGCCGACCGGCCCTGCTCGACCCGCAGCACCGGGTCGCCCGACTGCACGGGAGCCACGTTCTCGGTCTCGGGCGCCAGCCGCAGGTCGACCTTCGCCTGGTCCGTGCCGCCCCGCCCGTCCGACGCCTCGTACGTGAACGACACCGTCCCGGACGCGTCGTCGGGGACCACCGCCTGCAGCGCCTTGCCGCCCAGCACCCGCTCGACGCGCACGCCCTCCGGCTGGTCGCCGACGAGGTCGGCGGTCATCACGTCGCCGTCCGGGTCGAGGTCGTTGGACAGCACGTCCAGCACCGTCGCGCGGCCGGGCCGTGCCCCGTACTCGTCGTCCTTCGCCTCCGGCGGGTCCTGCTTGTCGCGGTCCACGACCGTGTTGTCGACCAGCTCGGGCTTCGCGTCCTCGGCGTCCTCGTCCGACCCCTCGGCCTGCTCGGGGAGCTTGATGTCCCAGTCGTCGACCTTCTCGTACTCGTCCAGCGCCATCCACAGCGTGCCGGCCGTGAGGTCGTTGAGGACGACGTTGCCGCGGTTGACCCGGTACTCCAGCTCCGTGGACCGGTCGATGCCCTCGAGCACCTCGTCGACGTCCCGGTCCGTGCCCTCGCAGTCGCGCACGATCTGCCCCGAGCCCGACCAGGCGCCGTACAGGCAACCCCCGACCTGCGCCGGCGCCGCCGGCGAGCCGGACGCCTTGCGCTGCGTCGGAGCCCCGCCGCCCAGCGGCTGCAGGGCCAGCGCCGAGGGCGTCGCGTACGCGACGGACGACGACGCCGCACCCGGCAGCTGGAGCCGCGCCTCCTGGGCGTCCGGCACCTCGACGACGTCCCCGCCGGGCAGCCGCAGCTCGCCCGCGCTGCGGTTCAGCAGCACCGGGTCGTCGCCCACCGCGGTGAGGACGACGTCGTCGCCGTCCTCGAGCATCCCCAGCTCGGTCGAGGTGGGCTCCTCCCCCGGCGCGACCGTCCACAGCACGTCCCGGCCCGGGACCACCGCGTAGGCGGTGCCCGACTCCGACACCACGACCTGCGCGGCCCCGTCCAGCTCCGCCGTCGGCTCGGTCGTCTTCGGGTCGAGGGACGGCAGGTCGGCCAACGACGTGACCCACAGCGATCCCGACTCGTCGTCGACGACCGCGACCCGGCCGCCGCCCATCGAGACCTCGGACCCGGCCGGCAGCGGCGTCGTCGACCCGAACTTCAGGCGCGCGACGTCCACGACGTTCGCCGCGCTGCTGCCGTCGTCCCCGACGAGCACCTGGCCCGCCTGCTGGTCCACGTCGAACGACGAGCTGCCGGCGAGGAGGACGCCGTCCAGCGCCTGGGCCGCCGTGTTGAACCGACCGACCTTCCCGGCGGCCTGGTTCGTCACCCACACGCCCGAGTCGTCCAGGTCGACGTCGGCCGTCGCCTCGCCGTCGTACAGCACCGCCGCGACGGCGACGCCCGCGGTCAGCGAGAGCACGACCGCCGTGGAGACGGTCGTGCGGCGGTCGGTGCGCAGTCGGGCGAACACGCCCACGGCTCCCCCCGGAGCGTCGGTCGACGACGACCCCACGGCGCACGCGCACACGACCGGAACCGGTCGGCGGGGTCTGGATGCCCGACAGAGTGCCAGACTTCACCCGCCCCGGGCAATGAGTCCGGGGAGGGTCGGGCGACGCGTCCCACGCCTCGGGACGCGCGGGCTCGGGCGCGCGGACTCAGGCGCGCGGCGCCCGCAGCCCGCGCGTCAGCGGGCCAGCCGCTCCACGACCTGCCCGTACAGGCGCGGCAGGCGGGCCGCGGCGGGGACCACGCCACGGCGCAGGGGCGACCTCGCGGCCGTCACCAGGCCCGTGGTCAGGGCGCGGTAGTCGCGGGTGACGCGAGCCCAGGCGCGCTCGTAGGCCGCGCCGTCCTCCAGGTGCTCGACGACGACGCGCGCCTGCGCCAACCCCACCCGCAGCCCCTCGCCCGTGAGGGCGTCCACGTACCCGGACGCGTCCCCGACCAGCCGGACGCGACCGGCCGCCCGCGCGGCGGAACGCACCCGCAGCGGGCCGGCGCCGAGCACCGGGCCGTCCGCCGCCGCCCCCGCGAGCCGATCGGCGAGCTCGGGCAGCGACGCGAGCCCCTCCTCGACGCCGACGCCCGGAGGGCCGAGCAGCGCGACCCCGACGAGATCGCCCGCGACCGGCGTCACGTACGCCTCTGCCCGCGGCCCCCAGTGGACCTCGACGAGGTCGGTCCACGGGGCCGTGCGGTAGTGCCGCCGCAGCCCGAACCGGCGCCGGCGTGCCCGAGACCCCTCACCGGGCCCGGCGGGCACCTCGAGCCCCACCGCCCTCCGCACCCGCGAGTGCAGCCCGTCGCACCCCAGGAGCCACCGTGCCCGTACCCCGCCCGCCACGACCCCGTCCGGCGCCTGCTCGACGGTCGTGACGCGGCGCGCGAGCACGACCGCTCCCGCCTCCTGTGCCGCGTCGTGCAGGCCCGCGTGCAGCGTCGTGCGCCGCACCCCTCGGCCGGGCCCGCCGGCGAAGCGGTGGTCGGCGACCACGTCGCTCTGCCGGTAGGAGATGCCGTGCAAGGGCCACCCCGCCGGGTCGACCCCGAGCCGCCGCACGGCCGCGAGCGCGCCCGGCATCAGCCCCTCCCCGCACGCCTTGTCGATCGGCGCGGGGCGCGGCTCGAGGACGACGACGCCCAGCCCGGCCCGCCGCGCCTCGATCGCCGCGGCGAGGCCGACGGGGCCGCCGCCGACCACGAGCACGTCCGTCTCGACGTCGACGCCCCGGTCGGGCGGGCGGCCGGGCATCAGCCGACCTCGGCAGCCCGCAGCGCGCGCTCCTCGGCGGGGATGCGGAACCCGAGCAGCAACCAGGCGTTCAGGACGGTGAACGCGAGGGCCGTCACCCACGCCGTGTGCACCAGCGGCAGCGCGACGCCCTCGACCACCACGGCCACGTAGTTGGGGTGCGCCAGCCAGCGGTAGGGGCCGCGGCGCACCAGCGGCAGCCCGGGCACCACGATCACGCGGGTGTTCCACCGCTCCCCCAGCGTCGCGATGCACCACCAGCGCAGGCCCTGGCTCGCGAGGACGAGCGCGAGCATGGGCCACCCCAGCCACGGCAGGAAGGGCCGGTCGGCGACGAGGACCTCCACGACGCACGCCACGAGCAGGCCCGTGTGCAGCGCGACCATCGCCGGGAAGTGACCGCGGCCGGACTCGACTCCCCCGCGCGCGAACGACCAGCGGGCGTGGCGCGCCGAGACCACGAGCTCGGCCAGCCGCTCCAGGCCGGTCGCGAGCACGAGGGCGGCGTAGAGCGCCGCGCTCATGCCGTCCCCGCCGCGGGCGCCCGCAGCAGCAGCAGCTCGACCGCGACGCCGGGCCCGAACGCCATGAGCACCGCCCACCCGCCCGGCGGCGGTGCGCCGTCGTCGAGGGTCGCCGCGAGCACGTGCAGCACGGACGACGACGACAGGTTGCCCTCGGCCGCCAGGGTCGCGCGGGTGCGGGCCACCGCCTCCTCGGGCAGGTCGAGGGCGTCGCGCACGGCGTCGACGATCTTCGGGCCGCCCGCGTGCACCACCCAGGTGCCGACGTCGCGCGGTTCCAGGCCGTGCGCGGCCAGCAGGTCCTTGACGTCGCCCGCGAGGTGCGCCCGCAGCAGCTCCGGGAGCTCCGCCGACAGCACGATGCCGAACCCGGTGTCCCGGACCTCCCACCCCAGGTGCCGCTCGGTGCCGGGGTAGAGCCGGCCTCGGGCGTCCACGACCCGCGGCCCGGGGCGCGGGCCGCGCGGCGCGACGTCGTCGCCCGCGACGACCACGGCGCTCGCCCCGTCCCCGAAGAGGCCGGACGAGAGCAGGTTCGCGGTCGAGCCGTCGTCCCGCTGCAGCGTGAGCGAGCACAGCTCGACGGAGACCAGCAGTGCCACCTGGTCCGGGTGGCCCGCGAGGTACTCGTGCAGGTGCGCCAGCCCGGCCGCGCCGCCCGCGCACCCGAGCCCGAACGAGGGCACCCGGCGCACGTCGGCCCGCAGGCCCAGGCGGCCCACCAGCCCGGCGTCGACCGACGGTGCCCCCACGCCCGTCACCGACGTGAAGAAGAGCAGGTCGACGTCGCCCGGGTCGACGCCCGCGGCCGCGAGCGCCTCCCGGCACGCCCGCTCGGCCAGCGCCGACCCCTCGCGGGCGAACACGGCGTTGGCGTCCGCGAACCCGAACGGCCGCTCGTAGTCGGCGAGCGGGAGCGCGAGGTGCCGGGTGCGCACTCCCGCGGCGGCGTGCAGGCGGCGGGCCAGCTCGCGCCGCGGCCCTGCGTCTGCCAGCAGCGGGGCGACCATCTCGGCGATCCGTTCCTGAGGGTGCGCCGGACCGGGCAGGACGGGGGCGACGGCGAGGACGCGCGACATGCTTCGCATCGTGGCACCGCAGCCGTTCCCCCGCGCGGGGGCGGTCGCTCCCGCCGCGCCGGGGCCCGGCGAAGGGGGCTGGGGGAAGGCCTGGCAAAGGGGCCTGCGAAGATCCCGGCGGGAGCGGGCCCGGCGGCGTAGGTTGCCCCCGTGGGCGGCGACACGACGGGGACGGCGCGGGTCACGCCCGCGGCGCGGGCGCGCGGCCTCCTGCTCGCCACGCACCCGGCGCCCGCGACGGTGGTCACGGGGCTGGCGCTGGTGTTCGCCGTCGGCGTCGGCCTCCCCGCGGGCCGTGCCGTGCTCGTCACGGCGGCCGTGGCCGCCGGCCAGCTGTCCGTGGGGTGGAGCAACGACTGGCTCGACGCCGCGCGCGACCGTCGCGTCGGGCGCGCGGACAAGCCGACCGTGACGGGCGCCGTCGCGCCCCGCGACCTCCGGACGGCCGCGTTCGCCGCCCTGGCCGGGTGCGTCGTCCTCTCCTTCGCGACGGGGCTCGTGCCGGGGCTGCTGCACGTCGCCGCGGTCGGCAGCGCCTGGTCGTACAACGCGCGGCTCAAGTCGACGCCCCTGTCGTGGCTGCCCTACGCCGTGAGCTTCGGCCTGCTGCCCGCGTTCGTCGTGGCCGCCGCGGGCGACGGCCGGGTCGTCGCCGGCTGGACGGTCGGCGCGGCCGCGCTGCTCGGCGTCGGCGCCCACCTCGCCAACGTGCTGCCGGACCTCGAGGACGACGCCGCCACCGGGGTGCGGGGCCTGCCCCACCGCCTGGGGCGGCGGGGCACGAGCGTGCTGGCGCCCGTGGTCCTCGCGGCGGGCAGCGTGGTGATCCTCCTCGGCCCGCCGGGCCCGCCCTCCGCGGCGTCGGTGACGCTCGCCGGCGGCGCGGTCCTGCTCGCCGCCCTCGCCGGGACCGTGGGGATCGTGCGACCGCACAGCCGCGCACCGTTCCTGCTGAGCCTGGCCGTGGCGGTGGTGTGCGTCGCGCAGCTCGTCCTCGCGGCCGACGCCGTGGCGCTCCCGGGCTGACCCGCCCCCACGGGCTGTGGACGGCGCCCCTGCGCCCCGACGCCGGCGCATAGCATCCGCAGGTGCCCCCGATCCTCCAGCGTGCCCGTGCCGAGGTCGCGCCCCACCGCCGCGCGGTGACGGGGGGAGCCGCCCTCGGGGCGGCGTGGGCGGTGTGGGCGAGCGGGCCCGGCTGGGCGACGCCGGCGCTCGTCGTGGCCGCCGTGGCGGGGGCCGCGCTCTGGGTGGTCGACGCCCGCACGCACCGGTTGCCGGACGCGCTCACCTACCCGGCGACGGCGGTCGCCGCCGCCCTGCTCGCCCTCGCGGCACTCGCCGGCGGGACGTGGGACGCGGCGCTGCGGGCGCTCCTCGGCGGCCTCCTGCTCGGCGGGGCGTACCTGCTGCTGCACCTCGTCCACCGCGCGGGGATGGGACGCGGCGACGCCAAGCTCGCCGTGCTCCTCGGCCTCGTCACCGCCTGGTACGGCTGGTCGGCGCTCGTCGCCGCGACGGTGCTCCCGATCCTGCTCGGCGGGTGCGTGGCGCTCGTCCTCATGGTCACCCGGCGGGCGTCGCGCGGGACGGCGCTGGCCTTCGGCCCGTACCTGCTCGCCGGCGCGGCGCTCGCGGTGACGTTCGCGCGGCTGGCCGCCGCCTAGCCGTACTGACCCGGGGCACGCCGCCCGGTCACGCCGTCCGGTCGGCCAGCGCCTGGGCGAGGTCGGCGAGCGCCTCCTTCACCGGGCCGTCGGGCAGCGGCGCCAGCTCCGCGGCGGCCTCGCGCGCCCACCGGCCGGCGAGCGCGCGGGTCTCGGCGAGCACGTCGTGCGCCCGCAGCTCCGCGACGACGGCGGCGAGCGCGTCGTCGCCGTCGAGATCGCCGTCGAGCCGGGCGACGAGCGCCGCGTCCGCCGCGGAGCCCTCGCCCCGCGCGACCCGCTGGCGCAGCAGCAGCACCGGCATCGTCGGCACGTGCTCGCGCAGGTCCGTGCCGGGCGTCTTGCCGGACTCGTCGCCGGACGACGCGATGTCGAGCACGTCGTCGGCGAGCTGGAACGCGACGCCCACCTTCTCGCCGTACGCCGCCACGGCCTCGACGACGGCGGGCTCGCAGCCGCCGAACATCGCGCCGAGGCGCGCCGACGTCGCGAGCAGCGACGCCGTCTTGTCGCTGAGCACCTGCAGGTAGTGCTCCACCGGGTCGTCGTCGGCCCCCGGCCCCATCGTCTCGTGCAGCTGGCCGAGGCACATGCGCTCGAACGTGCGCGACTGCAGCACCACCGCCTCCGGGCCGAGGCCCGCGACGAGCGCGGACGCCCGGGCGAAGAGGAGGTCGCCCACCAGGATCGCGACCGAGTTGCCCCACACCGTGTGCGCCGCGGGCGCCCCGCGGCGCAGCGGCGCGGAGTCCATGACGTCGTCGTGGTACAGCGACGCGACCTGCGTGAGCTCCACGACGACGGCCGCGTCCACCAGCTCCGTGCGCGACCCGTCGCCCAGCTCGCCCGCGAGCAGCGTGAGCAGCGGGCGGAACCGCTTGCCTCCGGCAGCGACGAGGTGCCGCGACGCGTCGTCGGCCAGGGCGTCCGCCGAGGCCACGGCGGCGTCGAGCGCCGCGTCCACCCGCGTCATGCGCTCGGCGAGCCGGTCGGCGAGCGCCGGGTCGGACAGCGGGATCGCCGGCGGCGCCGGGGGCGGCGTGGGCCCGGGCCGGGGGGCCGAGGCGGAAGGAGCGCGAGTCACTGTCCGAACCTATCCGTCCGGGGCGCCGAACACCGCACCGAGACAGCGCTCGGCCGCGTCAGGTCGGACACCCCGGCACGAGCGTCGGGCCGGCGGCTCGTCCCCGGGTCGGCACACGGGCGCGCCGGCCCGGGGACGGGATGCCGACCCGGGGCCGTCAGGGACGGAACTGCGCCGCCTGGCCGACCAGGTCCAGCGCGCCCGCCGGGAGGATGCCGAGGAGCAGCACGCCCACCGCGCACACCGCGATCGCGAACGCCGCGGGGCCGCGCGAGCCGACCACCGTCACGACCGTCCGCGAGACGAGCGTGCGGGTCGCGGCGCCCGTCACGGTGGCGGTGCCGCCGCCCTGCTGGTCGCTCGCCGTCGTCCCCGACGACGCCGCGCCCGCCGGTGCCGTGCCCTGCTCCCCGCCGGGCGGCGGGGTGAGGACCATGAGCACGATGACGCGGACGTAGAAGAACACGGAGACGGCGGACGCGAGCACGCCGAGCAGCGCGAGGGGCCACGCCCCCGCCTCGACGGCGGCCGAGAACACGCCGAACTTCGCCACGAACCCGGCCGTGAGCGGGATCCCCGCCATCGAGAGGAGGAACAGCGAGAACGCGGCGGTGAGCCACGGGGCCTTGCGGCCCAGGCCCGCCCACTGCGCGAGCCGCGTGGCCTCGCCCAGCACGACGCCGTCGTCGGGGACCGTCCCGGTCGCCCCGTCGCCGGGGTCGTCGCCCGACACCGTGCGCTCGCGCACCAGCGTCACGACCGCGAACGCGCCGACGGACGCGAGCCCGTAGGCGAGGAGGTAGAAGAGCACGGCCCGTGAGCCCGCCTCGTCCATCCCGACGACGCCGACCAGGAGGAACCCGGCGTGCGCGATCGCGGAGTACGCGAGCAGGCGCTTGACGTCGGTCTGCACGGCGCCGACCACGGTGCCGATCAGCATCGTGAGGATGGCGACCGCCCAGAGCGCCACCTCGACGTCGTGCCGGGTCGCGGGGTCCAGGCCGTTCGCGAGCGTGAACAGCACGCGCACCAGCGCGCCCATCGCGGCGGCCTTGGTGCACGCCGCCATGAACCCGGTGATCGGCGTGGGGGCGCCCTGGTACACGTCCGGGGTCCACGCGTGCAGCGGCGCGGCGCCGATCTTGAACAGCAGCCCGCTGAGCACCAGCAGCAGCCCGACCACCACCAGGGCCGGCATCGACCCCAGCGGCGAGACGGACGGGTCCGCGAGCACCTGGACCACGCCCTGCAGCCGCACGGTGCCGGCGAAGCCGTAGACGAGCGCGATGCCGAAGACGAAGAGCGCGGACGCGAAGGCGCCCAGCACGAAGTACTTGAACGCGGCCTCCTGGCTGAGCAGCCGGCGGCGGCGCGCCGTGGCGCACAGCACGTACAACGGCAGCGACAGCACCTCGAGCGCGACGAACATGACGATGAGGTCGTCGGTGGCCGGGAACAGCAGCATGCCGCCGGTCGAGAACAGCAGGAGCGGGTAGATCTCGGTCTGCTGCAGGCCCGCGCGGCGCGTCTCGTCCTCGTACGCGGTGCCCGGCACGGCGGCCGCGGCCGGCGCGAACGCGTCCTGGCCGGTCGTGGTGCGCTCCGCGACGACGAGCACGCCCAGCAGCGCGCACACGCCGATCACGGCCTGCACGCCCAGGCCGAACGGCGTCAGCAGGTACGACCCGCCGACCACGGAGAGCGCGTTCTCCTGCACCCGGTCCCACAGCAGCCCGACCGCCACGAGCGAGCCCGCGAGCGCCGCCAGGGTGAGCGTGAGCTGCGTCGTGCGGCGCGCCTTCTCGGGCACGAACGCCTCCAGCAGCACGCCGAGCACGCCCGCCGCCAGCACGATCAGCACCGGCGAGACGGCCGCCCAGTCGATGGGCGGGGCGACGAAGTCGTTCACAGCTGGCTCCCCTCGGTGATGACGCCGGACGCAGCAGGATCGAGCACCGGTGGCGGATCGGTCTCGCCGACCTGCTCGACGGCGACCTCACCGGGCGCGCGCACGTAGTCGAGCACCGGACCGGGCACGAGGCCGAGCACGAGCAGCGCGCCGACGAGCACGCCGGCCACCGTCTTCTCGCGGCCGTCGAGGTCGCGCGCGGACGCGAGCTCCGGCGTCGTCTCCCCCGTGAACATGCGCTGGTACGTGAGCAGCACGTACACGGCGGCGAGGACGACGGCGGGCACGGCGACGATCACCGCGGCGGGCCAGCGGGCGTACGACCCGAGGAACACCATGATCTCGGAGACGAACGTCGCGAGGCCGGGCAGCGCGGCCGCGGAGAGGCCGGCCACGAGGAACGTGCCGCCCAGGATCGGCGCCACCGTGCGCAGGCCGCCGTAGTCGCCGATGAGCTGGCTCTGGCGCGGGTGCCGCGCGATCGCGAACCCGGCGACCAGGAACAGCGCACCGGTGGAGATGCCGTGGTTGAGCATCATCAGGCTGGACCCCGCGGTGCCCAGCGACGTGAACGTGAAGATGCCCAGGATGATGAACCCGAAGTGCGACACCGACGTGTAGCCGATGAGGCGCAGCACGTCGCTCTGGCCGATCGCGAGGACCGCACCGTACAGGATCGAGATCACCGCGAGCACGATGACGAACGGCGCCGCCCACCGGCTCGCCTCGGGGAACAGCGGCAGGCAGAGGGTCAGCATCCCGAAGGTGCCCACCTTGTCGAGCACGCAGATGAGCAGCGTCGAGGTGCCGGGCGTCGCGTGCTGGGTGACGTCGGGCAGCCACGAGTGCACCGGGAACATCGGCGCCTTGATCGCGAACGCGAGGAAGAACGCGCAGAACATGAGCTTCTCGGCCGTGGGGTCGAGGGTCAGCCCGGTGAGGTTGTCGGTAAGGAAGGTCTGCGGCCCGCGGTCCGCGGCCGGCACCTGCAGGTAGAGCGCGATGACGCCCACCAGCATGACCAGGCCGCCGGCCAGCGAGAACAGCAGGAACTTCACCGCCGCGTACCGGCGCTGCGGCCCCTGCCCGAACCCGCCGATGAGGAAGTAGGCGGGGATCAGCATGGCCTCGAACACCACGTAGAAGAGGAACACGTCGCGCGCCACGAAGACCGTCACCATGAACGCCTCGAGCAGCAGCACGGTCGCGAGGTAGCGACGCAGGCGCACGTGGTCGCCGCCCTGCTCGCGCCAGGCCGCGAGGATCACCAGCGGCACGAGGCCCACCGAGAGCGCCACCAGCAGCAGGCCCACGCCGTCGACGCCGACGGCGTAGCTGGCGCCGATCGGCGGGATCCAGGAGTACGTCTCGGTGAGCTGGTGGGTCCCCGCGTCGCCGGTGTCGAAGGCCGCGAAGGCCCCGACCAGCAGGAGGACCTCCACCAGCGCGCCGACCAGCGCGACCGTGCGGGCGGCGCCGGCCCCGAACCGACCCCCCGTCACCGGGCCGGCGGCCGGGCGGCCTCTGCCCACCCCCGTGAGCGCCGTCGCGGCCGCGGCCACCAGCGGCCACACGATGAGGACCGTGAGCCAGGGGAACCCTGTGGACATCGTCATGCGTCCCCGTCCTTCGTCGTCGACGTCGTGTCCGGCGTCATGTTCGGCGTCATGTTCGGCGTCATCGCCATCGCTCCCGCCACCCCGATCAGCTCGCCAGGACCCACACGACCAGCCCGACGACGCCGAGGCCGCCGAGCATCGTCGCCGCGTACGACCGCACGTAGCCGTTCTGCATCCGCCGCAGCCGTGCGCCGAGGCGCCCGATGCCGCCCGCCAGGCCCAGCCAGCCGCCGTCGACCGCCGTGCGGTCCGAGTACACGAGCGCGCGGGTGAGGTACTGCCCCGGCCGCATCACGAGCGACTCGTTGACGGCGTCCTGGTACAGGTCGACCCGCGCCGCCCGCACGACGGCCGGCGCCGGCGGCGGCTCGACCGGCACCGCCGCGACCGCGTACTGCCGGAACGCGAGGAACGCGCCGAGCACCACCAGCACCAGGGTGAGCGTCATGAGCAGCCACACCGGCAGCACCGGCTCGTGGTGCTCCGCGTGCCCGGTGACCGGCTCCAGCCAGGTGACGAACCGGTCGCCCAGCGCCAGGATCCCGCCGAGGAACACCGACCCCGCGGCGAGGATGATCATCGGCCACGTCATGAGGCGCGGGGCCTCGTGCGGGTGCCGCACGGGGGCGCCGTCGTCCCCGGACCCTTCGTCGGGCCGCCACCGCCGGCGCCCCGCGAAGGTCATGAAGAACAGCCGCGACATGTAGTACGCGGTGATCCCGGCGCCGAGCAGCGCCGCCAGGCCGAACACCCACGGCCGCCAGCCCTCGCCGACGAACGCCGCCTCGATGATCTTGTCCTTCGACCAGAACCCGGAGAACGGCGGCACGCCCAGGATGGCGAGCCAGCCGAGCCCCATCGTGATCGCGGTGACCGGCAGCAGCCGGGCGAGCCCACCGAAGCGGCGCATGTTCACGTCGTCGTCCATCGCGTGCATCACGGACCCGGCGCCGAGGAACAGCCCCGCCTTGAAGAAGCCGTGCGTGAGCAGGTGGAAGATCGCGAACGCGTACCCGATCGGCCCCAGGCCGGCGGCGAGCATCATGTAGCCGATCTGCGACATCGTCGACGCCGCGAGCGCCTTCTTGATGTCGTCCTTGGCGGTACCGACGACCGCGCCGAACAGCAGGGTCAGCGCGCCGACGATCGCGACGACGAGCTGCGCGTCCGGCGCGGCCTCGAGGATCGGGCCGGAGCGCACCAGCAGGTACACGCCGGCGGTCACCATCGTCGCCGCGTGGATCAGCGCGGACACCGGCGTCGGGCCCGCCATCGCGTCCCCGAGCCACGCCTGCAGGGGCAGCTGCGCCGACTTGCCGCACGCCGCCAGCAGCAGCATGAGGCCGATCGCCGTCATCACGCCCTGGCCCGCCGCCGTCGCCCCCTCGCCGGCCGCCGGCAGCACCGTGCCGAAGCTCAGCGAACCGAAGGTCGCGAGCAGCAGCATCATCGCGACGATGAGCCCCATGTCGCCGACGCGGTTCATGACGAACGCCTTCTTGCCCGCGACCGCGTTCTCCCGCTTGCCGTCCCAGAACCCGATGAGCAGGAACGACGCCAGGCCCACGCCCTCCCAGCCGACGAAGAGCAGCAGGTAGGAGTCCGCGAGCACCAGCAGCAGCATCGCCGCGACGAACAGGTTGAGGTACCCGAAGAACCGGCGCCGGTCGACGTCGTGGTCCATGTACGCCACCGAGTACACGTGGATCAGCGTGCCGACGAACGTCACGAGCATCACGAACGTCATCGACAGCGGGTCCACCTGGAACCCGAGGTCCACGTGCAGGGCCCCCGCGTCGATCCACGTGCCCACGGTGTGGGTGCCCACCCGCTGGTCAGCGGGGGTGCCCAGCATGTCGAGCAGCATCACCAGCCCGACGACGAACGTCGCCGCGCTCGCGAGCACGCCCAGCCAGTGCCCCCACCGGTCGGTGCGCCGGCCGGCGACCAGCAGCACGAGGGCGCCGATCATCGGGGTCGCGACCAGCCAGGGGGCGAGGGAGAGAGTCTGCATCGTCGTCTGCGTGTCCACAGGTCGCCTCTCAGCTGTGCAGCAGGTTGACGTCGTCGACCGAGGCCGACCGGCGGGAACGGAAGATCGTGATGATGATCGCGAGCCCCACCACGACCTCGGCCGCGGCGACCACCATCACGAAGAAGGCGAGCACCTGGCCCGTCACGTCGCCGTGGATGCGCGCGAACGTCACGAACGCGAGGTTGGTGGCGTTGAGCATGAGCTCCACGCCCATGAACACCACGATGGCGTTGCGCCGCAGCAGCACCGTCGCCGCGCCGATCGCGAACAGGATCGCGGCCAGCCCCAGGTAGTGGGTGATCTCCATCAGCGCACCTCCCCGTCCTCGTCGCCCTCGTCGGTCGCGCCCGCGTCGGTCGTGCCCGTCGCGACCGGGTCGCCCACCTGCTCGACCGTGGCGTCCGCCGCCGGGCCGACGCCGAGGAGGCGCAGGTCGTCACGCGCCACGAGCGTCTCCTCCTCGGCGAGGACCGCCGTGGCCGACCGTTCCTGCCCGCGGATGCGCAGCACGCGCGGCACGGAGTGCGGCAGCGGCTCGCCGTCGGGGCCGAGCGCCGGCGTGTCCATGGCGTTGTTCTGCGCGTAGACGCCGGGCGCGGGCAGCGGCGTGAGCGTGCTGCCCTGCGGCAGGGCGGCCACGCGCGCGGCCGCGAGGACGCGCTGGGTGGGCCGCACGCTGAGCCGACGACGGTGCGTGAGCACCAGGCCGGCCAGCGCGGCGGTGACCAGCAGGACGCCGACCACCTCCATCGCGAGGACGTAGTCGCCGAGCAGCACCCGGGCCAGGGCCACCGGGTTGGTGAGCTCCTCGGTCGCGGCCAGCCCGACCGCGGGCGGGAACGCCGCCTGTGCGATCACGCCGAGCAGCACGACGACCAGCCCGAGCCCGAGCAGCACGCCCAGCCAGCGCTGGCCCCTGATCGTCTCGGTCAGCGAGTCGGCGGAGTCGACGCCCACCAGCATCAGCACGAACAGGAAGAGCATCATCACGGCGCCCGTGTAGACGACCACCTGCACGACGCCGAGGAACGGCGCCTCCTGCGCCACGTAGAGGATGGCCAGCCCGACCATCACGAACATCACGCACACCGCGGCGTGCACCGCCTTGCGGGCGAACAGCAGCCCGAGCGCGGCGAGCACCATGAGCGGCGCGAGCACCCAGAACAGCGCGGCCTCCGCGCCCGACGCCGTCACCGCGGGCCGTCCGTCAGGTCAGGGGTGGGGAGCGCCGCGACGTGCCCGCCCTCGGCGGCCTGCCGTGTCGCGACGGCGGCCTTGGTGGCGCTGCCGCGCAGCCGGTGCCGGCGCGGGGTCGGGGGCGGCGCGTCCCCGTGCACCACGCGGGCGGCGGCGTCCAGGGTCGGGTCGTCCGGCCGGTGCTCGCGGACCCAGTCGACCTGCTGCGCCGTCGGGGCGGTGACCTCGCCGCGGTAGTACTCCGTGTCCGTGGTCCCCTCGACCATCGGGTGCGGCGCGGCGAGCATCCCCTCCGCGAGCGGGGCGAGCAGGTCCTGCTTCTCGTAGATCATCCCGGCGCGGTCGGGGCCGGCGAGCTCGTAGTCGTTCGTCATCGTGAGCGCCCGGGTGGGGCACGCCTCGATGCACAGCCCGCAGAAGATGCAGCGCAGGTAGTTGATCTGGTAGACGCGGCCGTAGCGCTCGCCGGGCGACATGTGCTCGCCGTCGGGCAGCTCCGCGTTGTCCGCGCCCTCCACGTAGATCGCGTCCGCGGGGCACGCCCACGCGCACAGCTCGCAGCCGATGCACTTCTCCAGCCCGTCCGCGTAGCGGTTGAGCTGGTGGCGCCCGTGGTACCGGCGCTGCGGCGCCGTCTTCTTGCGCGGGTACTGCTCGGTCACCGTGGGCCGGAACATCGACGAGAACGTCACGCCGAACCCGGCCACCGGGGCGAACAGCTCCCCCAGCGGCCCCTTGGACGGGCGCAGCGGCTCGTACGGCTTGTCGGTCATCGCGTCTCCTCGGATCGGTCGACGGCGGGGTCGGGGGCGGCGGACGCGCCCGGGACGTCGGCGGCCTGCATCACGTGCCGGCGCGCGCGGGGCGACGGCGGCAGGGCCTGGCCGGGCAGCGGCGGCACGGGGAACCCGTCCGCGAAGGCGTCGAAGTCGCCGCCCGGACGATGCGCGTCCCCCGGTGGTCCGGCGCCGTCGGCGGCCTTCGCCTTCCGGTCGGGCCACAGCCACAGGAGGCCGATGACGACCACCGCCGCGACGGCGACGCCGGTGATGAGCTGTGTGCGGGTGACGCCCGCCAGGCCGAGGTACTGGAACACGCTCAGCACCACGACCCACACCAGCGCGACCGGGATGAGCACCTTCCAGCCGAACGACATGAACTGGTCGTAGCGCAGCCGCAGCAGCGTGCCGCGCACCCAGACGAACACGAACATGACCAGCCAGAGCTTGACCAGGAACCACAGCACCGGCCACCAGCCGGTGTTGAACATCCCGTCGTTGATCGCCGACAGCGGCCACGGCGCCCGCCAGCCGCCCAGGAACAGCGTGGTGGCGACCGCGGAGACGTTGAGCATGTTGATGTACTCCGCCAGGAAGAACCAGGCGAACTTCATCGAGCTGTACTCGGTCATGTAGCCGGAGACGAGCTCGCCCTCGGCCTCCGGCAGGTCGAACGGGAGGCGGTTGGTCTCGCCGATCATCGAGATGACGTAGACGACGAACGCGGGCAGCAGCGGCAGGAACCACCAGATGCTGGTCTGCGAGGCCACGATCTGGGAGGTGGACATCGAGCCGGCCATGATGAACACGCTGACCAGCGAGAGCCCCATGGCGAGCTCGTACGAGATCACCTGGGCCGTGGACCGCACGGACCCGAGCAGCGGGTAGGTGGAGCCGGAGGACCAGCCGCCCAGCACGATGCCGTAGACGCCCATCGACGCGCACGCCAGCACGTACAGGACGGCGACGGGGAAGTCGGTGAGCTGCGCCGGCGTCGAGTAGTCGGTGAACGGGATCGTCACCTCGGGGCCGAACGGGATGACCGCGAACACGAGCAGCGCGCAGAACACCGAGATCATCGGCGCCAGCAGGTACACGATCCGGTCCGCCCGGGTGACGTTCACGTCCTCCTTGAGCAGCAGCTTCATCGCGTCCGCGAGCGACTGCAGCAGGCCGAACGGGCCGTGCCAGTTGGGCCCCGGGCGCACCTGCATGCGCGCCACGACCTTGCGCTCGAACCAGATCGCGAAGAGCACGCTGGTCAGCAGGAAGACGACGATGAGCACCGCCTTGATCAGCGACACCCACAGCCAGTCGTTGCTGAAGTCGGACGCGACGCCGGGGATCATGCGGCCCCTCCCTGTGCCTTCTCGTCGGTCGAGCCTGGGACCCCGCCGGCGGCGACCGCCTCCGGCGCGCCGATCCGCACCAGGTCGCCCGGCGCGGCGCCGAGCGCGTCGTGCACGCGGCACCCGCGCGACGCGAGCGGCAGCCACACCACGTGGTCGACCATCTCCGTGATGGCGACGGGCACCGTCACGGCGCCGCGGTCGGTGGCCACGGTCACGCGGTCGCCGTCGTACACGTCGACGGCGGCCGCCGTGGCCGCGGACATCCGTGCCACGGGCCGCTTGGCGGTGCCGGCGAGGAACTGCTCGCCGTCCTGCAGGGCGCCGTCGTCGAGCAGCAGGTGCC
Source organism: Isoptericola nanjingensis (assembly GCF_050311635.1). Taxonomy (NCBI): domain Bacteria; kingdom Bacillati; phylum Actinomycetota; class Actinomycetes; order Micrococcales; family Promicromonosporaceae; genus Isoptericola; species Isoptericola nanjingensis. Next base: position 203,823 of record NZ_JBNOZL010000006.1, read on the forward strand.
AGCTCGCCAGCACGGCGGACCCGGTCGGCACCGCGGGCGGCTCGACCGGCTCCCCCTCCGGTGCCGGCACGCGCGCCCCGCCCCAGGCCGGCAGCGCCGCGATCGCGCGGTGCGCGTCGAGCGGGGTCGCCGCGCCGAGCGCGACGCCGGCCTGGTCGGCCAGCGCGTCGAGCACGCGGTGGTCGGGCAGCGCCGACGACTCCAGCGCCTGGCCGAACGCGCGGACGCGCCCCTCCCAGTTCCAGTACGACCCCGCCCTCTCGACGGGAGGAGCAACAGGAAGCACGACGTCGGCAAGCTCGACGGCTTCGGTCCTCCGGACCTCGAGCGAGACCACGAAGCCCGCGGCCTCGAGCGCGCGCCGGGCGTGCGCGGGGTCGGGCAGGTCGGCGAGCTCCACCCCGCCGACGAGGACGCCGCCGAGCTGCCCGACGGAGAGCCCGTCGAGGATCTCCGCGACGTCGCGGCCCGGGGCGGCCGGCAGCGCGTCGGCGTCGACGCCCCACGCCGCGGCCACCTCGGCGCGGGCCGCGGGGTCGGTCAGCGGTCGTCCGCCGGGCAGCAGCCCGGGCAGGAGGCCCGCCTCGACGCCCCCGCGCTCCCCCGCGCGGCGCGGGATCCAGGCGACGCGGGCCCCGGTGGCCTCCGCGAGCCGCAGGGCCGCCCCGTAGGCGCCGGGCGCCGACGCGAGCCGCTCACCCACGAGGATCAGCGCGCCGGGCGTCGCGAGCCCGTCGGCGACTGCGCCCAGCGTGGCGGTGTCGGAGTCGGCAGGCACGAGCCCGCCGCCGGCGCGGGTGGCGAGGATGCCCAGCCACTCGGCCTCGGTGCCGGGCGCGGCGGGCAGCAGCTCGCCGTCGAGCCGGGCGAGACCACGGCTCGCGAACGGGGCGACGGCCCACACCCTGGTGCCGTGCTTGCGCACCCCCTTGCGCAGCCGCAGGAAGGTGACGCCGGCCTCCTCCTCGGCCTCGAGGCCGGCGAGCAGCACGGCGGGCGCGGCCTCGACGTCGCCGAAGGTCACGCCGACGCCGGTGCCCGCCACCGCGTGGCCCAGGAACGCCGTCTCCTCCGCCGAGCCCACGCGGGCCCGCAGGTCGACGTCGTCGGTGCCGAGCACGGTGCGCGCGTACCGCGACCAGGCGAACGCGTCCTCGACGGTCAGCCGTCCGCCGGGCAGCACCCCGACGCCGCCGGCCGCACGGGCGGCGGCCAGGCCCTCGGCGGCGAGCTCGAGCGCCTCCACCCACGACGCGGGCCGCAGCTCGCCGCGCGACACGACGGTGCCGTGCGCGTCCAGCACGCGGTCCCGCACCAGCGGGACGGTGAGCCGGTCGGGCGCCGCCTGCCACGTGAACGCGAAGCGGTCCTTGTCGGTGATCCACTCCTCGTTGACCGCCGGGTCCTCCCCCGACAGCCGGCGCAGCACCACGCCGCGCCGGTGGTCGACGCGGATCGCGGAGCCGCACGAGTCGTGCTCGGAGATCCCCGGCGTCGACACCAGGTCGAAGGGCCGGGAACGGAACCGGTAGGCCGCGCCGGTGAGCGCGCCCACCGGGCAGATCTGCACGGTGTTGCCGGAGAAGTACGACGCGAACGGCTGACCTCCGTCCGTCGCCGCGGCCGACCCGAACGTCTCCTCGGTGGGCTCGCCGGGCGGCGGCGTGAAGTCCAGCACCGTCTCGTCGAACCGGCCGATCTGCTGGTGGGCGCCGCGCTCCTGCAGCGCGATGAACGCGTCGCCCGCGATCTCGTCGCTGAACCGGGTGCAGCGCTGGCACAGCACGCAGCGCTCGCGGTCCAGCAGGATCTCGGTGGACACGGCGATCGGCTTGGGGAAGGTGCGCTTGACGTCCTCGAACCGGGTCTCGGCGCGACCGTTGCTCATCGCCTGGTTCTGCAGCGGGCACTCGCCGCCCTTGTCGCACACCGGGCAGTCCAGCGGGTGGTTCATGAGCAGCAGCTCCATGACACCGTGCTGCGCCTTGTCGGCGACCGGCGACGTGCGCTGCGTCTTGACGACCATGCCGGGCGTGACCGTCATCGTGCACGACGCCTGCGGCTTCGGCATGGGCCGCACGTTGCCCTCGCGGTCGGGCATCGCGACCTCGACCAGGCACTGCCGGCACGCGCCCGCGGGCTCGAGCAGCGGGTGGTCGCAGAACCGCGGGATCTGGATGCCCACCTGCTCGGCCGCGCGGATGATCAGCGTGCCCTTCGGCACCGTCACCTCGACCTCGTCGATGGTGAGCGTGACCGTCTCCACCGGGGGCGCGGCCGCGGTGGACTTGTCCGTGGTCGCCGTCATCAGTGACCTCCCGCCCCGGCGAGCGCCGGCGACTGCTTGGGGGTGTACGGGAACAGGGCGCTGGCGCGCGGGTCGAAGGGGCACCCGCGGCCGTCGATGTGCGCCTGGTACTCGTCGCGGAAGAGCTGGACGCTCGACGTCACGGGCGACGTCGCGCCGTCGCCGAGCGCGCAGAACGCGCGGCCGAGGATGTTGTCGCACAGGTCGAGCAGGAGGTCGACGTCGCGCTCCTCGCCCTGGCCGGCCTCGATGCGGTGCAGCACCTGCTTGAGCCAGTAGGTGCCCTCGCGGCACGGCGTGCACTTGCCGCACGACTCGTGCGCGTAGAAGTCGGTCCACCGGCTCACCGCGCGGACGACGCACGTCGTGTCGTCGAAGAGCTGCAGCGCCCGGGTGCCGAGCATCGACCCCGCCGCCCCCACCGACTCGTAGTCGAGCGGGGTGTCGAGGTGGTCGGCCGTGAACAGCGGAGTCGACGACCCGCCGGGCGTCCAGAACTTCAGCTCGTGCCCGGCCCGCATCCCGCCGGCCAGGTCGAGCAGCTCGCGCAGCGTGATCCCGAGCGGCGCCTCGTACTGCCCCGGCCGGGTCACGTGCCCGGACAGGGAGAACAGGCCGTGCCCCTGCGACTTCGCGGTGCCCATGCCGGCGAACCAGTCGGCACCGCGCGCGACGATGCCCGGGACCGACGCGATGGACTCGACGTTGTTCACCACCGTGGGCCGCGCGTACAGGCCCGCGACGGCGGGGAACGGCGGCTTGAGCCGCGGCTGGCCGCGCTTGCCCTCGAGCGAGTCGAGCAGCGCCGTCTCCTCGCCGCAGATGTAGGCGCCGGCGCCGGCGTGCACGGTGACGTCCAGGTCGAAGCCGGTGCCGAGCACGTCCTTGCCGAGGAACCCGGCGTCGTACGCCTCCTGCACCGCGGCCATCAGCCGCCGGTACACGTGCAGCACCTCCCCGCGCACGTACACGAACGCGTGGTGGCAGCCGATCGCGTAGCTGGTGATCGCGATGCCCTCCACCAGGTGCTGCGGGCTCGCCAGCATGAGCGGGATGTCCTTGCACGTGCCGGGCTCGGACTCGTCCGCGTTGACCACGAGGTAGCGCGGGCCGCCGTCCGGCGGGGGCAGGAAGCCCCATTTCATGCCGGTCGGGAAGCCGGCGCCGCCGCGGCCGCGCAGCCCGGAGTCCTTGACCGTCTGCACGAGGTCCGCGGGCTCCATCGTCAGGGCCTTGCGCAGCCCTGCGTACCCGCCGGCGGCCTCGTACGACGCCAGCTTCCACGACCGGTCGGCGTCCCACGTGTCCGTGAGCACCGGCATGAGGTCAGTCATCGCTGCCACCCTTCTCCGGCTCGGGGTTCGCGTCGCCGCCCGACGGCGAGCGGCCAGGGTTGTCGTCCCCCGGCGCGGCGGGCTTGCGCTCCGCGCTCGACTGCGCCGTCCCGGTCTCCGGGGGCACCTCGGCGGCCGAGCCGGCCGAGCCCCCGTCGGTGGTCTCGGCAGGCTGGACCGACGAGGGCTCACCGCCGTCGACGGCGGCCGCGGCGCGCGCCAGGCGCAGGCCGGCGAGCGTCGGCTCCCCCGCGCCCACGCCCTCGTCGGCGCGGCCGTCGGTGAACCCCGCGAGCACACGGCTCATCTGCTTGAAGCCGCACACCGACGACGCGCCGCGCGTGGGCGCCACCTCCTCGCCCGCCCGCAGGCGGTCGGCGAGGTCCGTGGCCGACTCCGGCGTCTGGTTGTCGAAGAACTCCCAGTTGACCATCACGACCGGCGCGTAGTCGCAGGCGGCGTTGCACTCGACGCGCTCGAGCGTGATCGCGCCGTCGTCGGTGGTCTCGTCGTGCCCGACGCCGAGGTGCTCGCTCAGCTCGTCGAAGATGGCGTCACCGCCCATCACCGCGCACAGCGTGTTGGTGCACACGCCCACGGTGTAGGTGCCGTTGGGGTGCCGCTTGTACTGGGTGTAGAAGGTGGCGACGGCGCTCACCTCGGCGGGCGTCATCTCGAGCTGCTCGGCGCAGAACAGGATGCCGTCGCGGCTCACGTACCCGTCCACCGACTGCACCAGGTGCAGCATCGGCAGCAGGCCGGAGCGCGGGTCCGGGTAGCGCGCCTTGACGGCCGCGGCGTCGGCGGCCAGCGACGCGAGCGTGTCGGCGTCGTACCGCGTGGCCGAGCGGGCGCTCGTGGGTTCTGCCGTCATCGGTCGACCCCTCCCAGCACGGGGTCCAGGGACGCGACGGCGACGACGACGTCGGCCACCTGGCCGCCCTCGCACATCACCGACACGGCCTGGAGGTTGTTGAACGACGGGTCGCGGAAGTGCGCCCGGTAGGGCTTGGTGCCGCCGTCGGACACCGCGTGCACGCCCAGCTCGCCGCGCGGGTGCTCGACGGTCTGCCACACCTGCCCGGCCGGCACCCGGAACCCCTCGGTGACGAGCTTGAAGTGGTGGATCAGGGCCTCCATCGAGGTGCCCATGATCTGGCGGATGTGGTCGAGCGAGTTGCCCTGCCCGTCGGCGCCGATCGCGAGCTGCGCCGGCCACGCGATCTTCTTGTCCGCCACCATGACCGGCGCCCCCGACGTCGCCTCGAGACGGGTGAGCGCCTGCTCCACGATGCGCAGCGACTGGTAGCACTCCTCCAGGCGCAGCACCACGCGGGAGTAGCAGTCCGCGTCGGTCGACGTCGGCACGTCGAAGTCGTACGTCTCGTACCCGGAGTACGGGAACGCCTTGCGCACGTCGTAGGGCAGCCCCGTGGAGCGCAGCACCGGTCCGGTCACGCCCAGCGCCATGCAGCCGGCGAGGTTGAGCACGCCGACGTCGGTGAGGCGCGCCTTGAAGATGGGGTTCGCGAGCATGAGGTCGCCGAGCTGGCCGAGGTACTGGCGGATCTTCGGCAGCGCCGCCCGCACCTGGTCCTCGAAGCCCTCCGGCACGTCCTGCGCCACGCCGCCCGGACGCACGTACGCGTGGTTCATGCGCAGCCCGGTGACGGCCTCGAACAGCCGGAGGATCTCCTCGCGGGCGGTGAAGCCGATCGTCATGACCGTCGTCGCGCCCATCTCGTTGCCGCCCGTGCCCAGGCACACGAGGTGGGACGCCACCCGGTTGAGCTCCATCATCAGCACGCGGATGATCGACGCCCGCTCCGGCACGTCGTCGGTGACGCCGAGCAGCTTCTCGGTGGCGAGGCAGTACGCCGTCTCCTGGAACAACGGAGCCAGGTAGTCCATCCGGGTGCAGAACGTGGTGCCCTGCGTCCAGGTGCGGAACTCCATGTTCTTCTCGATGCCGGTGTGCAGGTAGCCGATGCCGCAGCGGGCCTCGGTGACCGTCTCGCCGTCGATCTCGAGCATGAGGCGCAGCACGCCGTGCGTGGACGGGTGCTGCGGGCCCATGTTGACGACGATGCGCTCCTCGCCCACGGCCTCGCGGGCGATCTCGTCCCAGTCGCCGCCGGACGCCTCGAAGCCGGGGATGCCCGGGTCGAACTCGTCGTCGGTCGGCGGCCGCGTCGCGGTGTAGGTGGCGGAGCTCATGAGTACGACCTCCTCGTGTCCGGCGGCGGCACCGTGGCGCCCTTGTACTCCACGGGGATGCCGCCGAGCGGGTAGTCCTTGCGCTGGGGGTGGCCCGGCCAGTCGTCGGGCATCTCGATGCGTGCCAGGCCCGGGTGGCCGTCGAAGACGATCCCGAAGAAGTCCCAGGTCTCGCGCTCGTGCCAGTCGTTGGTCGGGTACAGCGACGTGGTGGAGGGGACGTGCGGGTCGGCGTCGGGCACCGACACCTCGAGCCGCACGCGGCGGCCGTGCGTCACCGAGGTGAGGTGGTAGACGGCGTGCAGCTCGCGGCCCGTGTCGTCGGGGTAGTGCACGCCCGAGACTCCGAGACTGAGCTCGAACCGCAGGTCCTGGTCGTCGCGCAGCGCGCGGCAGACGGCGAGCAGGTGCTCGCGCGCCACGTGCAGCGTGAGCTCGGCGTGCGGGCTCGGCGGGTCGGTGTGCGGGTCGACGACGACGCGCTCCACGGCGACGTCGAACGCGACGCCCTGCTCGCCGAGCACCTCGGCGAGCACGTCCACGGCCTCGTCGAACCAGCCGCCGTACGGCCGCGTCGCGGCGCCGGGCATCGCGACCGGCTGCACCAGGCCGCCGTACCCGGACGTGTCGCCGGAGCCGCGGACGCCGAACATGCCGCGCCGCACCTCGACGACCTCCGGCCCGCGCCCGCCGCGGCCGGCCTGCTCACTGCCCGGCACCAGCTCCCCGGAGCGGGGCCCCAGGACCTCCTCGGGCTGCGGGACGGGCCTGTCCGCCGCGGACCCGCCCGCCGTCGTGCCGTCGTTCATCGCAGCAGCCCCTTGAGCTCGAACGTCGGGGTGGCCTCGAGCGCCGCCGCCTCGGCGGCCGCGGCCGCCTCCTTGCGGTTCACGCCCAGCGGCGAGTCCTGGATGTGCTGGTGCAGCGCGAGGATCGCGTTGATGAGCATCTCCGGGCGCGGCGGGCAGCCGGGCAGGTACACGTCGACCGGCACGATGTGGTCGACGCCCTGGACGATCGCGTAGTTGTTGAACATGCCGCCGCTGGACGCGCACACGCCCATGGACAGCACCCACTTGGGCTCGCTCATCTGGTCGTAGACCTGCCGCACGACGGGCGCCATCTTCTGGCTCACCCGTCCCGCGACGATCATGAGGTCCGCCTGCCGCGGCGACGCCCGGAAGACCTCCATACCGAACCGCGACAGGTCGAACCGCGACGCGCCGGCCGCCATCATCTCGATGGCGCAGCACGCCAGTCCGAACGTCACCGGCCACACGGACGCCTTGCGCAGGTAGCCCGCCAGGTCCTCGATCGTCGTCAGCAGGAAGCCCGACGGAGCCTCTTCCAGGCCCATGACCCCTCCCCTTCGTGAACATCGGTGCCGGATCCTCGGCGCCGATGCCGTCCGTAGTGCCGTGTCGTGCTGGGTGGTGCAGGTCGTGCTGTCGTGCGGTGGTGCTGGTCGTGCGCCCGGGCCTAGACCCAGGTGAGGCCGCCGCGCCGCCACTCGTAGACGAACGGCACGGTGATGAGGGCGAGGAACGTGAGCATCGCGACGAGGCCGAAGCCGGCCAGCACGGCGAAGTCCACCGCCCACGGGTAGAGGAAGACCACCTCGATGTCGAAGACGATGAACGTCATCGCCACCAGGTAGTACTTGACCGGGAGCCGGCCGCCGCCGACCGCGTGCGGCGTCGGCTCGATGCCGCACTCGTAGGCGTCGAGCTTCGCCCGGTTGTAGCGCTTGGGCCCGATGACGGCGCTCGCCGCCACGCCGCCCACGGCGAGCACCAGGGCCACGCCCATGAGCATGAGGACCGGCACGTACGGGTTCGTCATCGCCGGTCCCCCGTCCGCACGGCCGCACGCTTCTCGACCTCGTGCATCTCGACCACTCCCTTGTGCTCGTGTGCGCTCATGCTCTGCTGGCCTCGCCCGATCGTCGTGCCGCGCTCATGCCGACGGGACCACCCTCGTGAGCCCTGCGATGACCCGGTCCACCCAGTCACCGCCGCGCGGCTCGTAGCAGTCGGACAGCAGCTTGAGCACGAACCGCATGACCACCGGCCGCGGCAGCCCGTGCTTCACGCAGACCCGCATGATCTGCGGGTGCTCGATGAGCCGCACGAACCAGCGGCCCAGCGTGTAGTAGCCGCCCAGGTCGGCCCGCATCCGGTCGGCGTACGACGCGAGCGTCCGCTCGCGCGCGTCGTCCGTGGCTCGGGTGCGCGCCTGGGCGATCGCGTCGGCGGCGACCCGGCCCGCCTGCAGGGCGTAGGCGATGCCCTCGCCGTTGAACGGGCTGACCATCCCGGCCGCGTCGCCCACCAGCACCGCGCCGTCGCGGTACAGCGGGGTGCGGTTGAAGCCCATCGGCAGCGCGGCCCCGCGGACCGGCCCCACCTGGTTCTCGGGGGTGAACCCCCACTCGGCGGGGGCGTTGCGCATCCAGGCCCGCATCATGCCCTTGTAGTCGTGACCGTTCGCGGACTGCCGCGCGGGGGTGGAGCTCACGGACCCCAGGCCGACGTTGGCCGTGCCGTCGCCGAGCGCGAAGATCCAGCCGTAGCCGGGCAGCAGGTTCGAGGCGCCGGGCGCGCCGTCCCACAGCTCGAGGTGCGACTCCATCCACGCGTCCTCGTGCCGGGAGGTGCCCTCGGTGCGGAAGTACGTGCGCACCGCCGTGCCGAGCGGGCGGTCGTCGCGGCGGGCGACACCGAGCCCCGTCGCGAAGCGTGAGGAGACGCCGTCGGCGGCGACGACGACGGGCGCCCGGTAGGTGGTCTCGGCGCCGTCGGCGCGCCCCCGGACGTCGAGGGCCTGCGCCCGCACGCCCAGGACGCGGCCGTCGCGCTCGTCGAGGACCGGTCCGGTCACCTTGGTCCGTTCGAGCAGCTTGGCGCCGCTCGCCTGCGCGTGCTGCGCGAGCCGGTGGTCGAGCGACGTCCGGGCGCGGGCCATGCCGTAGCCCGGGTACGAGTCGAGGTCGGGCCAGGGCAGCTCCCACGACCGGGCGCCGGCGACCACGCGCAGGCCCTCGTTGCGGATCCACCCGTCGTCCTCGCGGGTGCCGAGCCCCATGCGGGCCAGCTCGCCGACGGCGCGGGGCGTCAGCCCGTCGCCGCACACCTTGTCGCGAGGGAAGGAGGCCTTGTCGAGCAGGAGCACGTCGAGGCCCGCGGCGGCGCACCAGTGGGCCGTGGACGAACCGGCCGGGCCGGCGCCCACGACGATGACGTCGGCGTCGTCGACGCGACCTGACCGCACGTGCTCACCTCGCTCCCTCGAGCGCCCCGGCGACGGTGCCGGAGTCGATTTGTGAACCCCATCACAACTCTTGCGAGCACTCTAGTCACGTTCTGGCGGCGCTGTGTAGGAAGGCAACCCTTCCTTCGCCCGACGACGCGCCGCCGGGCCGCGGGACGGCGCGTCCCCGCAGGTCCCGCAGGGTGCCGCCGTCGGCATGTCGCGGGGTGCGTACGACGGCGGTCGTGCCTACGGTCGTGCGCACGACCCACGACAACGACCGCCGGACGACCCGGCAGCACGACCCGGCAGCACGACCATCAGGGAGGCGTGACACATGAAGGCAGGACCGGCATTCGTCGTCGGCGCGGCACTCGGCTACCTGCTCGGCACCGAGAAGGGCCGGCAGCAGCTCGACAAGGCCAAGGACTGGGCGACGGAGACCTGGAACGACCCGCGCGTCCAGGCCAAGGTCTCGGACGTCACGAGCAGCGTGACCGAGTTCGCCAAGGAGCAGGGCAGTACCCTCAAGGACCGCACGGCCGGCAACTCACCCAGCTGACCACGATCTGTTCGGCAGGGGGTGGATCAGGTCGGCACGTGACGTTGCCGAGCTGATCCACCCGCTGCCGAACGGACGACGACCGACGGTCAGGGTCAGCGGGCCGCCGAGACCTCCGCGTCGTCGAGGTCCGCGCCGTAGCGCTCCTTCTCGATCTCCTTGAGGCTCTTGCCCGCGGTGTCGGGCGTCCAGACGACGCCGATCACCAGCGAGGCGACGAGCAGCGCGACCATGATCCCGCCCACGAAGGGCACGCCCTGCTCGGCGAGCATCGTCGGGAACAGGTAGCTCAGCAGGCCGACCGCGATGCGGGCGACGAAGAACAGCACGCCCTGCGCCGACGCGCGGTACGCCGTCGCGAAGAGCTCGGCGGTCCACAGCGCGTAGAACGCCTGGGCGCCGATGCCGGCGGACACGCCCCACAGGACGGCGTACGCGATGAGCAGCGGCATCGAGACGTGCGGCACGAAGGCGAGGATCATCCACGCCGCGACGGCCATCACCGCGCCGATGCCGTAGAGCAGGCGGCGGCTCACCCGGTCGCCGTACTTCATGAAGCCCCAGAACGTGGCCGCCGACGTCAGGCCCCACACCAGCACCTGCAGCAGGTTCTGCGCGACGGCGCTCTCGACGCCGGCCGTCTGGTAGACGCGCGGCATGAAGATGCCGGCCTGCCCGGCCACCGTGTTCCACAGGGCGTAGACGCCGACGAGGAACAGCAGCGCCTTGACGTTCTGCGGGTGCGAGATCAGCTCGCGGAAGCCGCGGCGCTTGCGACCGAGCGCGACCTGCTTGGCGTTGGACTCCTTCCAGACGTCCGACTCCGCCAGCCCGCGCCGCACCCACCAGGTGACGAACGCGATGACGAACAGGTGCGCGAAGATGATGCGGCTGCCCAGCAGGCCGAGGGGGACCAGCGCCGTCGCGAGCACGAAGCCGACGAACGGGCCGAGCGACCACGCGAGCTGGGCGGTGCCGACGTGCCTGGCGCGCTGATCGTCGGGAGCCTCCTCCGCGATGTACGTCCACGCGACGGGCACGCCCGCGCCGACGGCGATGCCCGTGAGCACGATGCCGACGAACAGCATCCACGGGGCGCCGGCGAACACGATGAAGGCCGTGCCGAGCATGTAGAGCAGCAGGTCGTAGGTGTAGATGAACTTGCGCCCGTACCGGTCGCCGAGGGGGCCGCCGATCATGGCGCCCACCGCCGCGCCGAACGCGTTGGCGCTCAGGGCCGCGGCGAGCCCGACGGCGAGGTTGCTCAGCCCGAAGTGCTCCTGCCAGAGCGTGAGGCTGGTGGCGAGCGCGATGATCGAGCCCGCCTCGATGTAGTTGGACATCGCGACCGCGACCGTCGCCCGGTAGCCGTGCAGGCGGGTGCCGCCGCCCGCCGTCGCGCCGTGTGGTGTCGTCATCGACCGTGCCTTCCCTGCGTACGTCGTCGTGCCGATCGTCTTTGAATCGTTTCAGGATCGGATCGACGATACGCCGGGGCCCGCGAGGGCGTCAAAGCCCGAGGTGGGGACCGCCCGACGGCGGTCAGGCCGGGCGCACGGCCCGGTGCAGCGCCACGATGCCGCCGGTGAGGTCGCGGTACGACACGCGGTCCCAGCCGGCGTCGAGGAGAAGCCGGCCGAGGGCGGCCTGGTCGGGCCAGCCCCGGATGGACTCGGCGAGGTAGTCGTACGACCCGCGGTCGCGCGTCACGGCGCCCGCCACCACCGGCAGCGCGCGCATCAGGTACTCCATGTACACCGTGCGGAACGGCGCCCACGTCGGCGTCGAGAACTCGCAGATCACCACGCGACCGCCCGGCCGCACGACGCGCAGCATCTCGCGCAGGGCGGCGTCGGTGTCGACCACGTTGCGCAGGCCGAAGCTGATCGTCACGGCGTCGAACGCGGCGTCCGCGAACGGCAGCCGGGTCGCGTCGCCCGCGACGAAGGACAGGTCGGGGCGACGCTCCTTGCCCACCGCGAGCATGCCGAGGCTGAAGTCGGACGGGACCACCAGCGCGCCGTCCGCGGCGAACGGCTCGCTCGACGTCCCGGTGCCGGCCGCGAGGTCGAGCACCCGCTCGCCGGGCACGGCCGCGACGGCGTCCACCACCGCGCGCCGCCAGCGCCGGTCCTGCCCCAGGGAGACGAGGTCGTTGACGAGGTCGTACCGCTTCGCGATCCCGTCGAACATCGACGCGACCTCGGCGGGCTTCTTCTCCAGGCTGGCGCGGGACATGGACGTCATGCTCCCACGCACGGCCGCACGCACCGAGGCCCGCACCGAGGCCGCACCGTTGACGGTGCGCGCGCCGGTCGCCTAGCGTCGCCGACAGAGGACGGCGCGGTGCCGTCGCTCCCTGGATCGGCAGACAGGACCACTGAGCCGGCGCGACGCGGCGCCGCTCCCCGGTGCCGCCGCCATGGAGGCACCGATGAGCACCTGGATCAAGAACCCGCTGGCCGTCTTCACCGCCGACGACGCACCCGGGGCGCCCGACGCCCGTGGCGGCGTCGTCGTCACGGACGGCGTGATCACCGAGCTGGTCGCTGCGGGGGCGAGCCCGTCGACCCCGGTCGACATCACGTTCGACGCGTCCGAGCACGTGATCACACCCGGTCTGATCAACACGCACCACCACTTCTACCAGACCCTCACGCGCGCCTGGGGGCCGGTCGCCGACGCCGAGCTCTTCCCCTGGCTGACCACGCTCTACCCGGTGTGGGCGCGCCTCACGCCGCGCGCCCACGAGCTCGCGACGAAGGTCGCGCTGACCGAGCTGCTGCTGTCGGGCTGCACCACGGCCGCCGACCACCACTACGTGTTCCCGGCGGGCCTGGACGACGCGATCGACCTCCAGGTCGCGGCGGTCCGCGAGCTCGGCATGCGCGCCACGCTGACGAGGGGCTCGATGACGCTCGGCACGGACGACGGCGGCCTGCCGCCGCAGTCGGTGGTGCAGGACCCGGACACGATCCTGGCCGACTCCGAGCGGCTGATCTCCACGTACCACGAGCGCGGCGCCGGGGCCCGGATCCAGATCGCGCTGGCGCCGTGCTCCCCCTTCTCCGTCACGACCCAGAACATGCGCGACACCGCCGAGCTGGCCGAGCGGCACGACGTGCGCCTGCACACCCACCTGGCCGAGACGATCGACGAGGAGGACTTCCTGCGCGAGCGGTTCGGCATGCGCACCGTGGACTACCTCGAGTCGGTCGGCTGGCTCACCGACCGGGCCTGGCTGGGCCACGGCATCCACTTCGACGACGCCGAGATCGCCCGCCTCGGCGCGGCGGGCACGGGCGTGGCGCACTGCCCGACGTCGAACATGCGGCTCGCGTCGGGCATCGCGCGCGTGCTGGAGCTGGAGGACGCCGGCGCGCCGGTGGGCCTCGGCGTGGACGGCTCGGCGTCGAACGACGCGTCGACGATGATGCCCGAGGCCCGCCAGGCCCTGTACCTGCAGCGGCTCAAGTACGGCGCCTCGGTGCCGGTGGCGCGCGCCCTCGGGTGGGCGACGCGCGGCTCGGCCCGCGTGCTGGGCCGCGACGACCTGGGGGTGCTGGCCGTCGGCAAGCAGGCCGACCTCGCGCTGTGGCGGCTGGACGAGCCCCGCTTCTCGGGCTCGCACGACCCGGTCGCCGCCTTGCTGCTGTGCGGCGCGGACCGCGCCGACCGGGTGATGGTCGGCGGCGAGTGGCGCGTCGTCGACGGCGCGGTGGTCGGGCTCGACCTGCCCGCGCTCCTGGCCGAGCACCGCGAGGCGGCACGCCGGCTCGTGGCGGGCTGAGCTCGCGGCAGCCGCAGATCCACCCCCGGGAGGGGTTGACACAGATCACCCTTGCCGGTCGAATAGTGGAAGGCTTCTTCCGTAGACCGGAAGATATGACCATCGATAGCGAACGAGGAGGTCCGCTATGTCACGGTCCGCATCCCCCCGGGCGGCGGCGACCAGCCCCGCCCGCCCCGAGGACGAGCGTCTGCCGCTCGGCGCCACCATCGGGTACGGCTTCCAGCACGTCCTCACGATGTACGGCGGCATCATCGCCCCGCCGCTCATCGTGGGTGGTGCCGCCGGCCTCACCTCGGCGGAGATCGGCACGCTCATCGCCGCCTCGCTCTTCATGGGCGGTCTCGCGACGATCCTGCAGACCGTCGGGATCAGGTTCTTCGGCTCCCAGCTGCCGCTGGTGCAGGGCGTGTCGTTCGCCGGCGTCTCGACCATGGTCGCGATCGTCGGGGGCGGCGGCGGGATCCCCGCCGTCCTCGGCGCGGTGCTCGTCGCCTCGGCGATCGGGTTCCTCATCACGCCGTTCTTCGCCCAGATCATCCGGTTCTTCCCGCCCGTGGTCACCGGCGTCGTCATCACGACGATCGGACTGACCCTCATGCCGGTGGCGGCGAACTGGGCGATGGGCGGCGACGCCGAGGCGCCCGACTACGGCTCCACGAGCAACATCGGGCTGGCGTTCCTCACCTTCGCCATCGTCGTCCTGCTGTCCAAGGTGGGCTCGGGCGTCGTGTCGCGACTGTCGATCCTCATCGCGATCGTGGCCGGCACGCTGATCGCCCTCGCCCTCGGCATGGCGGACTTCGCCGGCGTCGGTGAGGGCCCGGTGGTCGCGTTCCCGATGCCGTTCAGCTTCGGCGCCCCGACGTTCGAGGTCGCCGCGATCGTCTCGATGCTCATCGTCATCCTGGTGACGCTCACGGAGACGACGGCGGACATCATCGCCGTCGGCGAGATCGTCGGCACCAAGGTGGACCGCAAGCGCATCGCCAACGGCCTGCGCGCCGACATGGCGTCGTCCGTCGTCTCGCCGGTCTTCGGCTCGTTCACGCAGTCGGCGTTCGCCCAGAACGTGGGCCTGGTCGCGATCACCGGGGTGAAGTCCCGCTTCGTGGTCACCGCCGGCGGCGGCATCCTCGTGGTCCTGGGCCTGCTGCCCGTGCTGGGCCGCGTCGTGGCCGCCGTCCCGACGCCCGTGCTCGGCGGCGCCGGCGTGGTGCTGTTCGGCTCCGTGGCGGCGTCGGGCATCCGCACGCTCGCCAAGGTCGACTACAAGAACTCGATGAACCTCATCATCGTGGCGGCGTCCATCTCGTTCGGCATGATCCCGATCGCGAAGCCCGACTTCTACGACCAGTTCCCCACGTGGTTCGGCACCATCTTCCACTCGGGGATCAGCTCGGCGGCGCTCATGGCGATCCTGCTGAACATCCTGTTCAACCACATCAAGGCCGGGACGCCCGAGAACCCGTCCGTCTTCGTCAAGGGCACCGCGAGCAAGGCCGTCGACGACGAGCAGCTCGAGGACCTCGCCGACGACGGCGTGCTCAACCGGTCCAACCGCCGGGAGGGCGAGGCGACCTCGAGGTGAGGTCGTCCGGCAGCACACGAGGCTGACCCACGCACCGTGAGCGGGGCGTGGCGGACCGTCGGGCGTACCCTGGAGCCGATGTCCGCCACGCCCCTGCCGGCGCCGCGCCCCCTCCCGGGCACGACCACCGGCACCAGCCCCGATCCCGCGACCGAGCCCCTCGCGCTCCTGGTCCGCACCTCCCGGATCGACGACCTTCCCGGCGGCCTCACCGCCCTCGTCGACCTCCTGCCGGACACGCGCCCGCTGAGCTGGGTGCGGCGCGGTGACGGCATCGTCGGCTGGGGCGAGGCCCTCCGCTTCGACACCTTCGGGCCCGGCCGGTTCGCCGACGCCGAGGCCGCCTGGCAGGCCACCCTCCAGCGGGCCGTGGTGCGCGACGACGTGCGCCTGCCCGGCACGGGACCCGTCGCGTTCGGCACGTTCGCCTTCGACGACGCGGGTCAGCTCGACGACCAGGACGGCGACGACGCGGGCCACCCGCGGCCGGACGGGTCGCTCGTCGTGCCGCGTGTCGTCGTCGGCCGCCGGGCCGGCGTCACCTGGATGACCACCATCACCCCCGGCGCGAGCCTCGACGCCGCCCCCGGCACCGCCGCGCTGCGCCGCGAGCCGCGCACGGAGGTCGTCGCCCCCGGCCGCGTCCGCTTCGCCGACGGCGCCGTCGGCGCCACCGACTGGCCCGCCGTCGTGCGCGAGGGCGTGGCCCGCATCCAGTCGGGCGCCCTCGAGAAGGTGGTGCTGGCACGCGACGTGCTCGCCACCACCGAGCACCCCCTCGACCCCCGCTGGCTGCTGCGCCGCCTCGCCGACCGCTACGAGGCCTGCTGGACCTTCTCCGTCTCCGGCATGGTCGGCGCCACCCCCGAGCTCCTGGTGCGCAGCGAGAAGGGGCTCGTCACGTCCCGCGTGCTCGCGGGCACGATCCGCCGCGAGGCGGGGATGTCCGACGACGACGCGCTGCTGCACGCGGCGCAGCTCGCCCGGTCCTCCAAGGACCTCGAGGAGCACGAGTACGCCGTGCGCTCCGTCGCGGCCGCGCTCGAGCCGTTCTGCTCGTCGATGAACGTCCCCGACGCCCCGTTCGTCCTGCACCTGCCGAACGTCATGCACCTCGCGTCCGACGTGACCGGCGTCCTCGACCGGGGCCACGACGCCACCGGGCGGGCGCCGTCGTCGCTCACGCTGGCCGCCGCGCTGCACCCCTCGGCCGCCGTCTGCGGCACGCCGACGAACGTCGCCCGCGACCTCATCCGCGAGATCGAGGGGATGGACCGGTCCCGCTACGCCGGTCCGGTCGGGTGGGTCGGGGCCGACGGCGACGGGGAGTGGGGCATCGCGCTGCGGTCCGCCGAGCTCTCGGCCGCGGACCCGCGGCACGTCCGGCTGTTCGCCGGCTGCGGCATCGTCGCCGCCTCCGACCCGGAGGCCGAGCTCGCCGAGTCCGAGGCGAAGCTCGTGCCCATGCGCTGGGCGCTCGGCGCGGACTGAACATTCCGCGAGATAGAGAACCCCTTTCGCCGAGATAGAGAGGCTCGGACGAGGCCGCAGCACTTGCGGCCTCGTCCGAGCCTCTCTATCTCGGCGAAAGGGGTTCTCTATCTCGCGGTCAGCCCTCCCAGACCTGCTCGCGGAAGCCGGACCAGACCTGCTTGTCCGAGGTGGCCCCCATGAGGCCGATCCGCGCGTCCGTCAGACCGAGCAGCATCTCGACCGGCGACGCTCCCGCCGCGATCTTCTCCCCCAGCTCGGCCCAGTCGTCGCCGTCGGGCAGGTCCGCGTGGATGGACGAGATGTACATCTGCGCGTCGCCCTCCATCGACACGTAGTCCGCGTCGGTGACGGTGCCGCCGACCTTGCCGTCGTTGTCGGCGTAGGTCTTGAGCCAGAACCCGGGCACCTTGACGTAGTCCACGTCGATCCGCAGCGCGTCACGGCGGGGACCGCCGTTCGTCACCGGCACGTTGACCACGTCGATGCCGTTGATGCCGGTGAGCGGGAGCTGCAGGTCCCGCGTCTCCAGCTCGCCGTCGACGGAGAACACGTTGGCGTCCTCGCGCGTGCCGCAGTCCCCCGGCAGCGAGACGTTGATGTCGTAGTCGCCGCCGAACGTGATCCGCGCGCAGGGGCCGAGCTCGAGCTTGAACTCCTTCTCGACGTCGTCCTGCGCCTGCTCCTCGGCCGGGGTGTCCTCGTCGGCCTTGCCGCCCTTGTCGGCGTCCTTGCCGTCGGCGTCCTTCGCATCGGCGTCCTTCGGGGCGCCTCCCTCTGCGTCGGTCGGGTCGGCGGCCTCGCCGCCGGCCGTCCCGTCGCCGGCGGACGCGCCGTCGTCCGTCGCCGCGGTGCCGCCGTCGTCGGTCGCCTCGCCGGAGCCTCCGGCGTCCTCCGACACGGACGGCGAGGGGCTGGGCGTCGGCTCGGCCTCGTCGTCGCTGCCGCAGGCCCACTCGAGCCAGCCCAGCGGGTCCCAGCAGTCCGACGCCGAGCGCACCTGCGACGCGGGCGCGGCGGCCGCCTCGACCGTCGTCGCCCCCGTGCTCCCCAGCGCGAGCACGACGACCGCGGCGGCGACGGCCACGTGCCGCCCGCCGCGGGCGGGCTCGTCGTCGAACGGCAGGATCTCGGCGAGGCCGACCTCCTGCACCTCGCGCGGGTCCGCGGGCACCGCGGTCGCGGCAGGGTCGGACGACGCCGCGGGCGCCTCGTCCGTCCCGCCGTCCGTCGCCGGCCCCGCCTCGGCGTCCTCGGCGGCGGGTCGCGGCATCCACGACACCGCGAGGATGCCGCCCACGACGCCGAGGACCATGCCGACGCCGAAGCCGCCCAGGTTCACGCCCAGCAGGGAGTAGACCGAGATCGCCAGGGTGATGACCCCGTAGAACACCCGGAACTGCGGCTGGGTCGTCACCAGGACACCGAGGAGCACCAGCGCCACGGGCAGCAGCGTGGACTGCATGCCCTCGATGCCGAGCTGGATCTCGAAGTTGTCGATCTGCAGCCGGCCGGAGAACCACAGCACCACACCCGACAGGGCCGCCAGCGTGCCGCCCCAGAAGGGCCGGCCCCGCCGCCAGGCGGCGAACCGCTGGCGGCGGGTGGCCGGCACCTCCGGGGTCGACGCCACGGACGGCTCAGCGGTCGACCCCGTGGACGCCTCGGGGATCGAGGTGTTCTCGTCGTCGCTCACGCGTGCTCTCCCTGGTCGCCGGGGCCGCTCAGAAGCACTCGGTGCCGTCGGAGATCTTGAGGTGCAGGTCGGTGAGCGTGAAGACCGCGGCCGACGTGCTCGTCGAGACCTGCTTGAGGTCGTCGATGGTGATCGCGTCCGAGTCCATGGCGAAGTCGCCCTTGCTGCCGTGCGCCTTCGTGTTCACGGTGGAGGCGTCGACGCCGATCCGGATCTGGTTGAACTGCGCGGTGCCGCGCAGGTCGCTCATGCCGATCTGCAGGTCGGTCGCCTTGACCGGGTTCTTGGGGTCGGTCCCCGCGGAGATGAGCAGGCCCAGCGGCATACCGGGGACCTTCACCGACTGGCACAGGTTGTGCAGCGTCGCGTCCTTGATGTTGGCGATCGCCACCGGACGCGACTTGCCGTCGGCGTCCTTGGACTCGCCGGCGTACTGCGAGAATCCGGTCCCGTCGAGCTTGTCGGCCGCGATCTTGAACTGCTGGCCCGAGATCGCCATCGACACCGGGACGGCGCCCTGGGCGACGCCGCCCATGAGGACGCCGATCACCGCCACCGTCGGGACCGCCGCGAGCATCGCACGGCCTCGACGCGTGCGCGTCAGTGCGCTGAGCTTCATTTCCCCTCCACCAAGACGACATGGCGACCCCTGTGTCGCCGACGAGTGGCGACGGTACGCCCCTTACTGAGGCGGCGTCAATAGCAATGGTTGCCCGCGGCGCTTCACCCTCCGGGCGGCGCCGTCACCTCGCGAGACGGCCATATGCTCGGGGCATGGCAGCCGCGCGACGCACCCGGATGAGCCCCGACGAACGCCGGCAGCAGCTCGTCGCGCTCGGCGTGGCGGCGCTGGCCGACCGTCCCCTGGAGGCCGTCACCGTCGAGGACCTGGCCGCCCAGGCCGGGGTCTCCCCCGGGCTCGTCCACTACTACTTCGGCAACCGGCAGGGCCTGCACTCCGCCATCGTCCGGACCGCGCGCGACGCGATGCTGCACGCCACGCAGCCGCGGCCCGAGCTGCCGCCGCGCGAGCGCCTCCGCGACACCCTCGACCGGTTCGTCGAGTTCGTGCACGACCACGACGCGACGTTCTACTCGCTCGTGCGCGGCGCGGCGTCCGGCGACGAGCACGTGCGCGCCACCATCCAGCACGCGCGCGACGTGCTGGCCGGGCACCTGCGCGACGCCTTCCAGGAGATCGGCGTCGCCCCCACCCCCCTGCTCGAGGTCGCGCTGCACTCGTGGATCTCGTTCGCCGAGCAGGCGCTCGTCGAGGCCGCGACCGACCCCGAGATCTCGCCGTCCGACCTCGCCGACTTCCTCGAGCGCAGCGCGCTCGGCGTCCTCGCCGCCCTGCACCCCTCGGCCGGCTGACGGGGGCGGACGCCGTGGGCGGGCATCTGGCCCTGTTCCGCGACCGGAACAGGGCCAGATACCGCTCACCACCCCCCGAGTGGTCCGCGGACGACAAAGCCCCGCGGACCGCGACGGGGAGGGGGAGTCGTCGCGGGCCCGCGGGGCTGCTGCGGCCGGCCGGATGCGCGTGCCGGCCGGCCGCGGCTCGGTCGCGGCTCAGTTGTTGCCGCTGCCGCCCTGGAGCAGGTCCTCGAGCCAGCCGGGCAGGTTCCCCGGGTCCGACGAGTCGGAGCCGCCCTGGCCCTGCTCCTGGTCCTGACCGTTCTGGTCACCCTGGCCGTCCTGGCCGTTCGGGTCCTGACCCTGCTGGTCGTCCTGGCCGTTCTGGCCCTGGTCGCCCTGGCCGGTCGTGGCGGACTCGTCGCGGACGGCGAGGGTCACGTCGACGGTCTGCGTCTTGCCGTCGCGGACGTAGGTCAGCGTGACCTTCTGGTCGGCCGCCTTCTCCCGGACGTACGCCGTGAGCGACTCGGCGCCGTTCACGGAGTCGTCGTCGATCGCGACGATCACGTCGCCGGCCTGGAGGCCGGCGTCCGCGGCGGGAGACCCGGACGACACCTCGACCACCTTGGCGCCGCGGCGCGTGACGCCGTCGGCCGTGGCCGTCGCGTCCTGCATGGTCACGCCGAGGAACGCGTGCTCCGCCGAGCCGTCCTTGATGAGCTGGTCGGCGATGTTCGACGCGAGGTTCACCGGGATGGCGAACCCGAGCCCGATCGAGCCGGACTGCTCGCCGCTCATGCCGCTCGACATCGTGGCGATCGACGACGTGATGCCGATGACCTGGCCCTGCGCGTTGAACAGGGGGCCGCCGGAGTTGCCGGGGTTGATCGCGGCGTCGATCTGGATCGCGTTGGTGACGACCTGCGTGCTGCCGTCCTCCCCCGACGCCGAGACCGGGCGGTCCACGGCCGACACGATTCCGGTGGTGGCCGTGTTCGCCAGGCCGAGCGGGTTCCCGACGGCCAGCACGGCGTCGCCCACCGTGACGTCGTCGGACGAGCCGAAGGACGCGGGCTTCAGGTCGTCCGGCGGGTTCTTCAGCTTGACGACGGCCAGGTCGGTGGTCGGGTCGGTGCCCACGATGGTCGCCTCGTACAGGCGGCCGTCGGACAGCGTGACCTGCACGGTGTCGTTCTGCGCGCCCGAGACGACGTGGTTGTTGGTGACGATGTGGCCCTGGTCGTCGTAGATCACGCCGGAGCCCTCGGCGCCGCCGGCCTGGCTCTGCACCTGGATGGCGACCACCGACGGGGCGACGGCCGTCGTGACGGCCTCCCAGTTCGGGTTGTTCGACGTCGAGTTCTTGACCGGGGCCTCGTCGGTGGCCTGCGAGCTCGCGCCGACGTTCGCCAGCGACGACGGGTTGCCGGCGTCGAACGCGCCGGTCGCCGCCGCGGTGCCGAGGCTCGCGAGGACGGCCGCGATGACCGCCGCGCTGGCTACCGGGACCCAGACGGACCGCTCGCGCTTCGTGGCGGTCCCTCCCCCGGGTCCCTGCTGCGGGGACGTCTGGTTCAGGCCGTAGGGGTTGCCCGGGCCCTGGCCGTACGGCTGGCCCTGCGGGTGCTGGCCCTGCGGGTGCTGGCCCTGCTGCTGGTGCTGCTGCTGCTGGTACTGCTGCGGCGCGCCCTGCGGGTGCTGGGACTGCTGCTGCGCGTAGTACGGCGACCCGGCCGCCATCTGCCCGTACCGCGGCTGCTGCGCGCCGTACTGCTGCGACGCCTGCTGCGGAGCGGGCGGCTGCGGGGGCCCCTGCTGGGGCGTCCCCTGGGTGGGGAGCTGCTGGGTCGGCTGCACGGTGAGGTGCTGGGTGTCCTGCGTGGCCGGCTGCGACGCGGTGCGGTCCGCGGCGCCCGGCTGCTCGGCCGGCCGCTCGGTCGGCCGCTCAGCGGGGTTCTCGCTCCGGTTCGGCTCGTCGGCGCCCGACGGCTGCGGTGCGCCCGGGGTGTCGGTGCTCATGGTGCCCTCCTCGATGTGTGCCCCTAGGAGACCACCCCATCCTGGCGTGGTGCTTGGCTCAACCTGAGAACTTCCTGCGAATCGTGACGGCGCAGGTCAGAGCGTCTCCCGCACGGCGTCGGCGACGCGCGCCGCGAGGTCCCGCGTCTCGGACAGCCGGTCGGCGCGCGAGACGTGCACCTCGATCACCTGCACGCCCCGCGTCGGCGCCTGCAGGGCGTGCCGCAGCGAGCCGACGTCGAGCACGAGCTGATGGTCCACGCCGTACCCGGCGCACAGCTGGGCCAGGTTCGCTCCGTGCGGGGTGCCGAAGACGCGCTCGAAGGTGGCGGCGCCCCGCGCGGACGACGTCGCGAGCTCGCCGTGCTCGAGGGTGGCGAAGATGGACCCGCCGTCATCGTTCACCACGACGACCTCGAGGTCGACGGGCGGCTCGTGCGGCCCGCGCAGCAGGCCGCCGGCGTCGTGCAGGAAGGTGAGGTCGCCGACCAGCGCGCGGGTGCGGCGGCCCTGGCGGGCGGCGGCGTGCGCGACGCCCGTCGCGGTCGACACGGTGCCGTCGATGCCGGCCAGCCCGCGGTTGGCGAGCACGTCGGGCAGCTCGCCGGCCTGGGGGTGGTCCAGCCCGAGCACGAGGTCGAGGTCCCGCACGGGGTTGGACGACCCGACGACGAGCAGGTCGTCGGGCCCGAGCACGGACGCCACGGCGCGCGCGACGGCGAGAGCGGCATGGGGGGCCGTCAGCAGCCCCTCGGCGACGGCGGCGTCCGCGGTCGCGGCGTCCACGACGGCGGCGGCGGCGCGTCCGGCGGCGCGCCACCGGTCGAGGAACCCGCCGTCGCCCTCGGAGCCGGCCCCGACGGGCGTCGTCGGCGACGACCACCGGTCGGCGAGCGCAGGGACGACCAGCTCCGCGTTGCGGGCGGCGTCCGGCCACGGCCCGCCGTCGGGCGCGACGACCGTGACGACGACGTCGGGCCGCCCCAGCAGCCGCTGCACGGGGCGGGACAGCGTCGGGCGCCCGAAGACGACCACCTGCTCGACGGCGCGGGTCAGCTCCTCGACGCCCAGCACCGAGCGGTAGGCCGCCACCGCGTTCGGCCCGCCGCACGCGCCCGACGACGGCTCGGCGAGCAGCGGCCAGCCCTGCGCCTCGGCGACGGCGCGCGCGACCGGCCCGGCACCGTCGCCGGCGACGACGAGCGTGCGCGCCGGATCTCCCTGCAGGGCCGGGTCCCCGCCGGGGCCCGGGGCGGGCGGGGCGACGGTCGTGCGGCGGAAGCCGGCGGGCCAGGTCTCCGCGGGCGGGAGCGGGGCGAGCGGCACCGGCGGGTGCAGCGGGTCGCGGAACGCGACGTTCACGTGCACGGGGCCGGGGTGCCGGTCGCGCAGCCCCTGCGCCGCCGCAAGCGCTCGGCCGAGCGCGCCGAGCAGGTCGCGCACCTCGCCGTCGCGCCCGTCGGGGGCGGGGAGGTCCACGGCGTACCGCACGGCG
Organism: Isoptericola nanjingensis; assembly: GCF_050311635.1. Taxonomy (NCBI): domain Bacteria; kingdom Bacillati; phylum Actinomycetota; class Actinomycetes; order Micrococcales; family Promicromonosporaceae; genus Isoptericola; species Isoptericola nanjingensis. Next base: position 226,934 of record NZ_JBNOZL010000006.1, read on the forward strand.
GTCCCGAAGATCCCCACCTGGTCGGTCGTCTGCGAGGCCCCGGTGCCGCGCAGCTCGTGCGGGCGGTCGGCGGCGAGCACCACGAGGGGCTCGCCGGAGTGGTGGGCCTCGAGGACCGCGGGATGGAGGTTGGCCACGGCGGTGCCGGAGGTCGTGACGACGGCGACGGGGCGCGGCACCTGGACCGGCTCGCCGCCCGCGTGCCGGAGCACGGGCTCGCTGCCGCGCGCGAGGCCCAGCGCGAGGAAGCCGGCGGTCCGCTCGTCGACGCGCACGTGCAGCGTGAGCAGGCCGACGTCCGCGGCCTCGGCGAGCGCGTACGCGAGCGGGGCCGACCGGGAGCCCGGAGCCAGCACGACGTCCCGCACGCCCTGGAGCGCGAGGTCGGCCACGATCGCCCGCGCCGCGACGATCGACGGCGGCAGGGCGGCGCTCACGCGGCCTCCTCGAGCAGGGCCGACAGGCGGGCGTACCTGGCCAGCCAGCGGTCGCGCGTGCCCGGGTCCGGCTGGGCCGCGGCGAGGGCGGCAGGGTCGGGCGCGGGGCGGCGCACGGGCAGCGCGCCGTCGACGGGCAGGAGCGGGTCGGCGACGACGTCGTGGACGAGGAGCTGCGAGGTCGCGAGGCCGCACGCGTAGGGCAGCTCCGGCAGCGCGGCCGCGAGCGCCACGCCCGCGGCGAGCCCGACCGACGACTCGAGGGCCGACGACACGACGACCGGCAGCCCCACCCGCTCGGCGAGGTCGAGGCAGGCGCGCACGCCGCCCAGCGGCTGCACCTTGAGCACGACGACGTCCGCGGCGTCCTCGCGCACCACCCGCAGCGGGTCCGCGGCGCGGCGGATCGACTCGTCCGCGGCGACCGGGACGGGCGAGCGCAGCCCGCGCCGGACGGCGGCCAGCTCGGGGACGGTGGCGCACGGCTGCTCGACGTACTCCAGACCGCCCGCGGCGGCGTCGAGCACGGGGATGCGCGCGAGCGCCTCGTCGGTGGTCCAGCCGCCGTTCGCGTCCACGCGGACGGCGGCGACGCCCGGGCCGTGCAGCTCGTCGAGCACGGCGCGGACGGCGGCGACCCGGGCCTCCTCCGCCTCCAGCGGCTCGAGCGCGCCGGGGCGTCCGGCGATCGACGGGTCGCGCTGCGCGACCTTGACCTTGGCGGTCCGGCAGCCGCCGGACGCGAGCACGATCTCCCGCGCCCGCTCAGGTCCGACCGCCGGCACGGTGACGTTCACCGGCACGCGGTCGCGGACCGGGGCGGGGAAGCCGACGTCGGCGGCCTCGCGCGCGGCGCGCAGCCAGGTCGCGGACTCCGCGTCGTCGTAGTCCCAGAACGGGGACAGCTCGCCCCAGCCGGCGTCGCCCCGCAGCAGCACGCCGTCGCGCACGTCGAGGCCGCGAAACCGGGTGGTCAGCGGGGTGCGGTACACGATCTCACGCAGCAGCTGCACCCGTTCAGGTTACTGGCCGGCACGGGAGCCGGTCGCAGGACGCGGGCACGCCAGGACGCCAGGTGGCCCTCGCCCCGGAGGTCGCCCGGCGGTCAGTCGGTGAAGTCCGTCAGCTCCGGCACGTACGACAACGGGCTCGGAGCGGGACGGCCACCGATGCGCTCGGCGTCGCGGCGGACCGTCTCGGCGTCGTACACGAAGATCTCGTGCGCGACGTCCTCCGGGTCCACCACGTCGTCGTCCGGTTCCCGCACGCTCATGCCTCCAGGGTGCGCCCGCTCTCGGCGCGCGGTCGGGAGGAGCGCCGGGCGTGCCGCGACGGGCCGCGCCCCTGTCCCCGCGCGGTGGCCACGCAGCGGTTGCACGACGAGGCCAGGTGCGAGACGGTCGGACGCCGTCCCACCTGGGCACACGGAGCTGGCGTCAAAGTCACGGACGGGGTTGTGCAGTGAACGAGCAATCGGGCAAGGTCGAACAGCGCGGCGCGAGGCGGCACGCGCACGACGCGGCGGACAGGGTCGGGCGCGCGCTCAGGTCGCCCACCGCCGAGGTCGTGCCGCACCCCGCACTGGACTACCCGATCGGGATCGACGAGCATCGGCGCAGCCCGATGGACTGGATCGTCTTCGGGGTCACCGCCGCCGTGGCCGTCGCCTTCCTCGTCTGGGGTTTCGTCGACACCGACGGACTGGCCAGCGCCTCCAGCTCGGCCCTGGGCTGGGTGACCACGAACATGGGCTGGCTCTTCGTGCTGACCGCCAGCCTGTTCGTCGTGTACAGCCTGTGGTTGGCGATCAGCAGGTTCGGCGCCATCCCGCTCGGCGCCGACGGCGAGGCACCCGAGTTCCGCACGGTGTCCTGGGTGGCGATGATGTTCTCCGCCGGGACGGGCATCGGGCTGATCTTCTGGGGCGTCGCCGAGCCGCTCGCCCACTACGTGGACCCGCCGCCGGGCACCGTCGACGCCGGCGACCCCGAGGCCGTCCAGCACGCGATGTCCACCACGATGTTCCACTGGACGCTGCACCCCTGGGCGATCTACGCCGTGGTCGGGCTGGCGATCGCCTACAGCGCCTACCGCAAGGGCCGCAAGCAGCTGATCTCCTCGGTGTTCGAGCCGCTGCTGGGCCGGCACGCGCACGGCCCGGCCGGGAAGGTCATCGACATGCTCGCGATCTTCGCGACGCTGTTCGGCTCGGCCGCCTCGCTCGGGTTGGGTGCGCTGCAGATCAAGAGCGGCCTGCAGGTCGTCGGCTGGGCCGGCGACGTGGGCAACGGCGTCCTGGTCGCGATCATCGCGGTGCTCACGGTCTGCTTCGTGCTCTCGGCGGTCTCGGGCGTCGCCCGCGGCATCCAGTGGCTGTCGAACATCAACATGGTGCTGGCCCTGGCGCTGGCGGTGTTCGTCTTCGTGGTCGGGCCGACGGTGTTCATCCTGAACCTCATCCCGAACTCGATCGGCACCTACTTCCAGGACCTGGCGATGATGGCGGCCCGGACCGGCGCCGACAGCTCCTCCACCCCCGGCGGTGTCTCCACCAGCGACTGGCTCGCGCAGTGGACCGTCTTCTACTGGGCCTGGTGGATCTCCTGGACGCCCTTCGTCGGCATGTTCATCGCCCGGATCTCCCGCGGCCGGACGATCCGCCAGTTCGTCGGCGGCGTCCTCCTGGTGCCGAGCCTGGTCACCATCGTGTGGTTCTGCGTCTTCGGGGGCGCGAGCCTCTTCCTCCAGAAGGGCGGCACCGACATCGCCGGCGCCGGGGAGACGGAGGCGCAGCTGTTCGGGATGCTCGGCGAGTACCCGTGGCAGTCGCTCACCACCGTGGTCGTGATGATCCTGGTCGCGATCTTCTTCGTCTCCGGCGCGGACGCCGCCTCCATCGTCATGGGCACGCTGTCGCAGCGGGGCAGCGCCGAACCGAGCCGTCCCAACGTCGTCTTCTGGGGTGTCGCGACAGGTGCGGTCGCCGCGGTGATGCTGCTCGTGGGCGGGAACGACGCGCTCACCGGCCTCCAGAACCTCACCATCCTGGTCGCCCTGCCGTTCGTGGTCGTGATGGTGCTGCTGATGGTCTCGCTGACCCGGGACCTCAGCCAGGACCCGATGATCGTCCGGCAGAAGTACGCCCGGGAGGCCGTCAAGCAGGCGGTCATCGCCGGCGTCACCGAGCACGGGGACGAGTTCGCGATCGCGGTCGAGCCCTCCGACCGGCCGATCACGCCCGAGGGCGTCGAGGTGCCCGACGAGGTCGATCTTCCTGGCGACGTGATGGCCCGCGCGGAGCCCACCGACGGGGTCGACGGCGAACCCGAGGAGCCGCAGCACTGACGCGGGCGGCGCCGGAACCTGCGGGGCGCGCCGACACCGGGCCCCGCACCCGTCCCGGCGGGCTCCGTGGGCAGCTACGCGCGAGCCTCGGCACCGTCGGCGGCCGAACGCAGGATCTGGACGACCCGCGGCACGGCGGTGCCCTGCACCCGCGCGGCGCCGACGACGACACCCCGGGCCCCGGGGTGCGCCGACGTGCCGGACAGCGGCTCCGCCGGCACGCCGGCGCCGCGCAGCGCGGACACCGCCCGCGCCTCGCCGTCGCCGTCGGGCAGCCGCACGACGAGGTGCAGGCCTGCGGCGACGCCCTCGACGGGGAGGTGCGGGGCGTCGCGCGCGAGCGCGTCGAGCAGCAGCCCCCGACGGCGCTTGTACGTCAGCCTGGCCCGGCGCAGGTGCCGCGCGTACGCGCCGTCGGCGATCAGCCGCGCGAACGCGGCCTGCTCAGGCACCGAGCAGCCGAGGTCGGCGCGGCGCTTGGCGTCGACGAGCGCCTCCCGCACCCCGGCGGGCGCGACGACCCAGCCCAGCCGCAGCGCCGGGGACAGCAGCTTGGACACCGAGCCGAGCAGCGCGACGCGCTCCGGGTCCAGGCCGCGCAGGGCGCCGACGGGTTGCCGGTCGTACCGGAGCTCGGCGTCGTAGTCGTCCTCCAGCAGCAGGCGGCCGCCGTCCTGCGCCCAGGCGACGAGCTCGCGACGCCGGTCGGGCGCCAGGACGACTCCGAGCGGGAACTGGTGTGCGGGCGTCACGACGGCCGCCGCGGCGTCGGGCAGGGCGTCGGTCCGGAGCCCGCGGTCGTCGACGGGCACGGGGACGACCTCCAGGCCCGAGTCGCGCAGCTGTGCGACGACGCCGGGCGACGCGGGGTCCTCGACGACCACCCGTCGGCCGCTGCCTCCTCCCGCGAGCACCTCGCCGAGCAGCGCCAGCCCCTGCGCGACGCCGCTCACGACCACCACGTCCTCGGCCTCGACCGGGGCGGCGCGCGCGGTCCGCAGGTGCGCGGCGAGCGCCTGGCGCAGCCCGAGCAGGCCCTGCGGGTCCGGGTAGCCCAGCTCCGCGTCGGGCAGCTCGCGCATCGCGTCGCGCACGGCGCGCGCCCAGGCCGCGCGGGGGAAGAGCGCCGGGTCGGGCGCCCCGACGCTGGCCGGGCGCTCCGCCCCCGGGCCGGGGCCTGCCGGCCTGGCGGCCGCGCCGCGGGGACGCCGGTCGAGGTCGGCGACGACGACGCTCGAGCGGGGCCGGCTCTCGAGCACCCCCTCCCCGACGAGCTCGTCCACCGCCGCCGCGACCGTGCCGCGCGCGACGCCCAGCCCCGCCGCCGCGGTGCGCGACGACGGCAGCGTCGCGCCGGGCTCGAGCCGCCCCGTCGCGACGGCGTCCCGCAGGCCGTCGCGCAACCAGGCACCCACGTCGGTCGGCGGACGCGCGCCGAGCACGAGGAGCAGGTCCTCCGGCTGCAGCCGCCTCATCACGTCACGCTCCTCGTCCGGCCGCACGTCCGCATCCGGCCACCTGCGGCATCCGGCCACCTGTGCCATCTGGACACCTGTGCCATCTGGACCAGTGAACCAGCACCGAACTGGCCCTGCCCGCCGGTCCAGCGCGCTCGTAGCGTCGACGGCATGACCACCTCGACAGGCGCCGCGGGCGCCGCCACCGCCGTCACGTCGCCGGGGACGGGCGACCTCGCCGGCGCGTACGCCCGCTGCGCCGCCGCGATGGCACTCGTCGGCGCGTCGTTCACCGCCTCCGCGGCGCTCTCCGACTACCCCCTGGCGGGCGGGCAGGCAGTCCGCTACGGCGTCGCCGCCCTGTGCCTGCTCGCCGTGATGCGGTGGCGATGGGTCGCGCTCGTGCTGCCCCGCCCGCGCCAGGCCGCCCGCCTCGTCGCGCTCGCCGCCACCGGGCTCACCGGGTTCAGCGCGTTCGTCGTCCTCGCCACCCGGCACGCCGAGCCCTCGCTGGTGGGTGCGGTGGTAGGTGCCACGCCCGTCGTCCTGGCCGCGACGCAGGCCGTCCGCGAACGGCGGCTCGCCCCACGGACCCTCGCGGCGGCGGTCGTCGTGACAGCGGGGGTGGCGCTCGTCGACGGCCTCGGGTCGGCCGACCCGCTCGGGCTGGCTCTCGCGGTCGGGGCGCTCGCGTGCGAGGCGGCGTTCTCGCTGCTCGCCGTGCCGCTGCTGCCGACGCTGGGACCGCTGCGCGTCTCGGCGTACGCCTGCGTCGCGGCGGTCCCGCAGCTCCTGCTGCTCGGCCTGCTCGCGCCCGGGCCGCTGCTCGCCGCGCCCGACGGCGGCGAGCTCGCGGCCCTGGCCTACCTGTCCGTCGTCGTCACCGCGGTCGCCTTCCTGCTCTGGTACACCGGCCTCGCCCGGGTCGGCCCCGCCCGCGCCGGGCTCTTCGCGGGGCTGATGCCCGTCGCGGCCCTCGCGGCCTCCCTCGCGCTCGGTGTCGAGGCTCCGACGGCGCACGGCGTCGCGGGAGCGCTCGTCGTCGCGGCGGGTCTCGTGCTGGGGCTGTCGTCGTCGCGCCGACGAGCCGCGCCGACGAGCCGCGCCGACGAACTAGGGTGACGGCGTGAGCAGCGCACCTCTCCCCCGCACCGTCTCCCACACGTTCGACCCCGCGCGATGGCGCGAGGTCGCCGGGTTCGAGGGCCTCACCGACCTCACCTACCACCGCGGCGTGGCGCGCGACGCCGACGGCGCCGTCGTGCGCGACCTGCCCGTGGTGCGCGTCGCGTTCGACCGCCCCGAGGTGCGCAACGCGTTCCGCCCGCACACCGTCGACGAGCTGTACCGCGTGCTCGACCACGCCCGCATGACCTCCGACGTCGGCACCGTGCTGCTCACCGGCAACGGCCCGTCCCCGAAGGACGGCGGCTGGGCGTTCTGCTCCGGCGGCGACCAGCGCATCCGCGGCCGCTCCGGCTACCAGTACACGACCGCCGACGACGGCGGCGGCGAGGAGCACGGCGCGGACGCCGTCGACCCCGCCCGCGCCGGGCGCCTGCACATCCTGGAGGTGCAGCGACTCATCCGCACGATGCCGAAGGTCGTCGTCGCCGTCGTGGACGGCTGGGCCGCGGGCGGCGGGCACTCGCTGCACGTCGTGGCGGACCTGTCGATCGCCTGCCGCCAGCACGGACGGTTCAAGCAGACCGACGCGGACGTCGGCTCGTTCGACGGCGGCTACGGCTCCGCCTACCTCGCGCGCCAGGTGGGGCAGAAGCGCGCCCGGGAGATCTTCTTCCTCGCCCGCGAGTACTCGGCGGACGACGCCGAGCGCTGGGGCGGCGTCAACGAGGTGGCCGAGCACGACGACCTCGAGGGCCTGGCGATCGAGTACGCGCGCACCATCGCGGGCAAGTCCCCCCAGGCGGTCCGGATGCTGAAGTTCGCGTTCAACCTCGCCGACGACGGCCTCATGGGCCAGCAGGTCTTCGCCGGGGAGGCCACGCGCCTCGCCTACCTCACCGACGAGGCCGTCGAGGGCCGCGACGCCTTCCTCGAGAAGCGCGACCCCGACTGGTCGCGCTTCCCGTACGCCTTCTGACCCGACGCCTTCTGACCCCGGGTGGCGCGCACGGACGACGCCGGGGCGGCCAGGTTCGCGGTCGATCGCCGGCGCCGCCTCGACCACTGACCGGCGAGCGCCCCCGGCGATTTCTCACCCGGGTGCGGCGGCGGTGACCACGTCCGGGCCGCCGCGCCGCGGGTAGCCTCCCGTCATGCCGCCGAGGTTCCGTCGCGCCGAGCCGATGACCACCTTCGAGCTCGTGCCGGACGACGAGCGCGAGGACGGGCCCGACGACGCCCCGGACGACCCGGAGCCCGGCGCCGCCCGACGACGGCTGGCTGCCCTGCGCGGCCGCGCCGTCACCCGCTGGCGCGCCCTGTCCCGTCGCGGCCGCGTCGTCGTCGCGGCCGGCACCGCCGTCGTCGTGCTCGCCGCCGCCACCGCGGTGGCCGCCCCCGGCCTGCTGGACGCCCGCGCGGAGCGGCTGCGCGCGGAGGCCGTGCAGGCCCTGCCCGGGGCCGTCGGCGACCTGTCCGAGCCGCTGACCGAGACGTGGCAGCTCACGAACGGCAACGGCAGCCTGGCGACGCTGCGCGGCGGCCTCGTGCTCACGACGGAGGGTACGGCCGTGTCGGCGCTCGACGCTGGCACCGGCCGCGAGACGTGGCGGCACGACGTCGGCACCTTCCCGACGTGCGGCCCGCAGCGGGGCTACCAGACCGACCCGGTCCCGCCCGCCGCCGTCGTCGTCTGCGTCAGCGGCGACCCGGACGACCGCACCGTCACGGTGCTCGACACCGCCGGCACGGTCGTGGGCGAGCGGTCGATCGGCCCCGCCAGGATCGACACGTTCGGCGACGGGGGGCCGGACGGCGCCCCCGTGGTGGTGCCCGCCGCCGCCGGGGCGGTCGCGGTGGTCGACGGCATCACGGACGCCACCGCGCCCTGGCCGGCGGACGACCTGCCCGGCGCGGACACCCTGCGCGAGCTCCGCGCCGACGGCTGGACGGACCCGACGCTGCGCGTGGAGGACGCGCTCACCGGCGAGGTGCGGGGCGAGGCGACCGTCCGGCTCCGGCCGGAGGACCTCGGGGAGTGCGGCATGGTGCAGGACGAGGGCACCGCCGCCGAGCTCATGACGGAACCCCAGGTCGACGCGTCCCCGTCGATGACGGTGCTCTCCGTGTGCGGCGGCGCGGTCCGCCTCACCCCCGACGGCACCGTGCTCGACGCCGGGGCCGACGGCCAGTGGGCGATGCCGCTCCCCGGCGGGCGGCACGTCGTCCCGGGCCAGGACGAGAGCACCGTGCTCGACGGCGACGGCACGGTCGTGGCCACGGTGCCGGGGTGGTCGGTCCCGCCGACGGTGGACGACGCCCCCGGCTCCTCCTACCTCGCGCTGACGGGGGTGGGCGAGGGCCCGTCGGCGCTGCGCCTCGCGTCGTTCGCCCCGGACGGTGCGGAGCGGTGGGTCGCGACGGTCGACGACCTGGGCGGCGTGCTCGCGCGGGTCTCGGGCGTCGTCGTCGTGCAGGATGCCGACGGGTTCGTCGGTCTCGACGCGCGGACCGGCGACGAGGTCTGGGCGCGTGACGACCTGCTGCAGGTCTCGGGCTACGGCTCGGGCGACTGGGTCGCGGGGGCGGTCACCGACGGCACCCGCCTGCTGGTCGGCATCGGTGGCGACGGCGAGCACCACAGGCTGGTCGCCCTCGACCTGCGGGACGGCACGACGGCGTGGGAGCGGCGGAAGCAGGCCGGGTTCCTCGAGTGGCTGATGGCGATCGACGGCCACGTGGTGGCCTTCGACGGCGTCGTCCACGGCCTGGGCTGACGGCCGCCGGTAGCCTCCGGTCATGCCTCCGAGGTTCCGTCGCCCCGAGCCGATGACCACCTTCGAGCTCGTGCCCGACGACGAGCGCGAGGACGCGCCCGACGGTGCCCCGGACGACCGGCCCGAGGAGGGCCGCCGACACCTGGCGGACCTGCGCGACCGGGCCCTCGCCCGCTGGCGCGGCCTGTCCCGGCGAGGCCGCGCCGCCGTCGCGGCCGGTACGGCCGTCGTCGTGGTCGCCGTGGCAGGAGCTGCCGTCGCCCCGGGCCTGCTCGACGCCCGCGCCGAGCGCCTGCGCGCCGAGGCCGTGCAGGGCCTGCCCGGCGTCGTGGACGACCTGTCCGCGCCGCTCGACGTGGTCTGGTCCCTCTCGGAGGGTTCGAGCGTCGCTGCAGTCTTCTCGGGCGGCGTCCTGGCCGTCACCGACAGCGCCGGTGTCCGGGCGATCGACGCAGCGTCCGGCCACGTGGTGTGGGAGCACCCTCTCGACGACGGCGCGATGTGCGGGCCCACCCCCTGGACCCCGGTCGACTGGCGCACCCCGGTGCGGACCGTCGTCTGCGTCGAGGACCTCGACACCGTCACGGTGCTCGACGACGCCGGCACCGTGCTCGGAGAGCGAGAGCTCGACCTGTCGTCCGCATCCGACGACTCGGGCAACGCGCCGGTCTGGCCCCAGGTGCTCCCTGCGGCGGACGGCTCCGTCGCCGTCCTCGACGACCTCGCGTCGACGACCGAGTTCCCGTGGCACGAGGGCGACGACGACGCGGACGTCCTGCGCACGCTCCGGGACGCGGGCCGGGCGGACCCGACGATGCGGGTGCTGGACGCCGCCACCGGCGAGGAGCGCACCGAGGTGTCCCTCCACCTGTCCGCGGACGACATCGGCAGCTGCGGGTTCTCGGAGGGCGGCCCGGGCGGCACGGCCCTCGCGCCCCAGCCGTGGATCGACGCGACGCCGACGTCCACCGTCCTCAGCCTGTGCGGGCTCGAGCGCGCGGTGACGCCCATGGGCGACGTCGTCGACCTCGGCGACGGGGCGAGCATGCTGGCGCCGCTGCCGGGCGGCGGCTACCTCGCCCAGGGCGACGTGAGCGAGGTCCTCGACGCGCACGGCGAGCGGCTGACGGCCGTCCGTGGCCTGGCGCAGGTCCCCCTCGTGGACGCCGACCCGACAGGTCCGGTGCTCGCCGTGCGCGGCGGCGACGGGGACGCGCCGGCGCTCGCGGCGGTCGGCGCGGACGGCAGGACCGACTGGTCGTCCTCGATCGACGAGTACGCGTCGCCCGTCGCCCGCGTGGGCGACACGGTCGTCGTCGCGGGCGAGACGGCCGTCGCGGCGCTCGACGCGCGCACGGGCGAGGAGAGATGGCGCCGGACGGACGTGATCGGCGACCGCGACGCGAGCGGCAGCGCGTACGTCAGCGGGGCCGTGACGGACGGCACGCGCCTCCTGCTCGCGACCACCGGCGCGACGGTGGATGCCGACACCGGCGAGTTCGTGTCCGGCAGCCGACTCCTCGCCCTTGACCTGCGCGACGGGACCACCGTGTGGGAGCAGCCCCACGAGAGCGACCTGTGGGGGCTGTTCTCCGCAGGCGGTCACCTGGTGTCCGCCGGGAGCGTCATGTCGGGGCTCGGCCGGCCGTAGCCGCAGGCGCACCCGGGCCGATCAGGACGCCTTCCAGCTCCCGCCGTCCTTGGGGACGAGCTCGATCCACGTGCTGCCGGGGTCGAGCTCGACGGGCTCGCCGTCGCGGGTCAGCTCGACCGGGGACTTCTGGTCCTTCTTCGACCACTGCACGGACACCGTCCTGCCGGCGGACGCCAGCACCCCCTTGCCCTTCCCGATCAGCTCGGTCTGGGGGACGGGGGCCCCGGCCGGGTCCTTGTACTTCGTGTCCACCACGTCCACGGACAGCGCGAGCACGTTGGTGGCCTCGTGCCGCTTCCCCGACGACGACACCGACTCGCTCGAGCCCTCGCTGCGCAGCCACTTCTTGTCCTCCCCGGACCAGTCCCAGACGCTGCGCTGCGCCGGGCTGAGGGTCACGTCGAGAGTGGCCGCCTTCGTGCCGTCGGCCGCTGCGGTTCCGTCGCCCGCCTTGCCCGCGTACCGGAACTGGGCGGGCGGCGGCACGGTGCGCTCGTCGTCGGCCTGGTCGAGGAAGGCCTTCGGGTCCCCGACGACGTTGTGCGGCGCGGCGCGACCCGGGTCGCGGGAGAAGCCCGCGTCGCCGCGGTCCATGATGACCGACTGGGTGCCGGACTTCTCCACCGCCGCGATGAACGGCGCCTGACCGCCCGAGTAGGCGAGGATGCCGCCGAGCGGGGCGACGACGTCGGGGTCCATGGGCCGCACCGAGCGCACGGGCTCCACCGCCTTCGGGACCCGCGAGTGGTACACGGCGACGAACCGTGTGATGCCGCCCTCGACGACCTCCTCCCACACGAGGTCGGCGTCCTCGAGGCCGGTCTGCGGGCGCGCCTCCGGCGCGTTCTCGATCTTCACCGCGAGCGCCGGCCGGGCCGCCACGTCGTCCGACCGCACCCCGGTGAGCGGCCAGGCCGACGGCATCGTGGGCGACGGTGGGGCGCCCTTGTCGGCGGTGCTGCCCGGCGTCACGGTCGGCGTCGGAGACCCGCCGGACGAGCACGCCGCCAGCGCCAGGACGGCGGCGACCGTCAGCGCTGCGGCACGCCGGGTGCGGGACGGGCGGGGCGTGGCGGTCATGCGGGTCCTCCCGGGGTCACGGGCCGTGCGCGCGGTCACACGCCCTCACCGTAGGCCGGGAACGCCCCGATCCGGCGTCAACGCACCCGCCACGACCCGGTGCCGCGCGGCACGAGCTCGATCCAGAGGTTGCCCGGGTCGAGGCGGACGGGATCGCCGCCGCGGGTCTTCAGCATCAGCTTCTTGCCCGTCGACTTCTTCGACCAGGTCACGCTGAGCGCCTTGCCGCGGGTGAGGAGCACGCCCTTCCCGCGGCCCACCATCTGCGTCTCGGGCACCGGGGCGCCGCTCGGGTCGCGGTACTTCGTGTTCTTCATGGTCACGGACAGGAGCAGCACGTTCCGGGCCCGCAGCTGGCTCCCGGAGGAGATCGAGGGGGCCGAGCCGTCGAAGCGGGCGTACGTCTTCGTCTTCGACGTCCATCGCCACACGGTGCGCTGCGCCGGGGAGAGCCGGACGTCGGCGACGCGCCCCTTGCGGTCGTTCGTCGCGGCGGTCCCCTGCCCGACCTTGGCGGCGTAGTTGAATTGCGCGGGCGGCGGGGTCGCGCGGCTCTTGTTCGCCTGCTTCGCGAACGCGTTCACCGAGCCGTACACGTTGTGCGGGGCGGCCCGGTCGCCGCTGCGCCGGAAGCCGGGGTCGCCGCTGTCCATCGTCACGGACTGCACCTTGGCGCGGCCGACGGCGCGGATGAACGGCGGCTGCCCACCCGAGTAGGCGAGGATGCCGCGCATCGGGGCGACGATGGCCGGGTCCATGGGGCGCACGGACCGGACGGGCCCGACGGTGCCGGGTAGCTTCGAGTGGTAGACGGCGACGTACCGGCTGATGCCGCCCTCGACCACCTGCTCCCAGACGATGTCCGCCTGCTGCAGCCCGGACTGCGGCCGCGCCGCGGTCGAGTTCTCGATCTTCACCGCGACGGCCGGCCGGGCGGGGACCTTCTTCGTCCCGGTCAGCCTGCCGTTGAGCGGCCAGACGACGGGCTTCGGCTTCGGCTTCGGCTGGGGCTTCACCGGGTCGGGCGGTGCCGCCTTCGGCACGGAGACGTCCGGCGCGGCGGTGACGGTGGGCGGCGCGGCGGGCTCGCCGACGCCGCAGGCGGCCGTGGCCAGCAGGGCGAGCGCGACGAGCGCGCCGACGGCCCCGGTCCGGGCGCCGCGGGGCGCGCCCGCAGGCTTCGTGGGCATCCTCGGCGTCCTCCTCGACGTGCGTGCGGCCCGGGGGCTCCCGGGCCGCGACCGTGCCACCCTACGGCAGGCCCGTCACGGCCCGGACGGGCCCCGGACCGACCCGGACCGACCCGGACCGACCCGGACCTACGCTGGTGCGGTGCCCCTCGCGTCCCTGCCCCCGTCCGTCGACGCGCTCCGCGACGCCGTGCGCGCCGCGCTCGACGACGGCCCCGCCGTCGTCCCGCTGCCCCGCACGACGACGGCCCCCGTGGCGCCGGGCACGGCGCTGGTGGTGCGCACGTCCGGCTCGACGGGGACGCCGCGCGAGGTCGCGCTGCCGGCCGACGCGCTGCGCGCGTCCGCGGCGGCCACGCACGAGCGGCTCGGCGGCCCTGGTCGGTGGGTGCTGACGCTGCCGCCCACGCACGTCGCCGGCCTGCAGGTGGTGGTGCGGTCGGTGCTCGCGGGCACGCCGCTGACGGCCGCGCGGCCGGACGCGCGGTTCACGCCCGACGGCCTGGCCGACCTGCTCGCGCCGGTCCTCGACGCCGGCGACGACCCGGTGTACGTGTCGCTGGTCCCCACCCAGGTGCACCGCCTGCTCGCCGCCGCCCAGGACGGCGCGCCCCGTGGGCTGGCGGCGCTCGCCCGCTGCGCGGCGGTGCTGCTGGGCGGCGCGGCGTCCCCGCCCGCCCTGCTCTCGCGCGCCGCCGAGGCGGGGGTGCGCGTCGTGACGACCTACGGCATGTCCGAGACCGCCGGCGGCTGCGTGTACGACGGCGCGCCCCTGCGCGACGTCCGGGTCCGCGTCGTCCCTCCCGACCTGTCAGGGGAGGTGGGGGTCGTCGAGCTGGGCGGGCCCACGCTCGCGGCCGGGTACCTGGGCGACGCCGCCGCCACGGCCGCGGCGTTCCGCACCGACGCCGACGGGTCGCGCTGGTTCCGCACGTCCGACCTCGGCCGCCTCGCCCCCGACGGCACGCTGGAGGTGCTCGGCCGGGCGGACGACGTCGTCGTCACCGGCGGCGTCAACGTCGCCCCGGCGCCCGTCGAGGCGCTGGTCGGTGAGCTGCTCGGCGGCGAGGCGTGCGTCGTCGGCGTGCCCGACGCCGAGTGGGGGCAGGTGCTCGTGGCCGTGGTCGCGACCCTGGCCTCGTCGGGCGGGCCGCGGATCGCGCCCGTCGACGACGACGCGCTGGCGCGGGTCCGGTCCTCGGTGGCGACTAGGCTGGGTGCGCCGTCCGCGCCCCGCCGCGTGTACGCCGCGGCCGCGCTCCCGCTGCGCGGCCCCGGCAAGGTGGACCGCAGCGGCGTCGTCGCCCTCGTCCGCGAGCACGAGGCGCACGCCTGACCTGCTCGCGCACGCGACGCCCCGGCGCCGCACCGACGGACGGAGAACCATGGCCACGACGAGCGAGTGGATCGCCGGAGCACGCCCCCGCACCCTGCCGGCCGCGGCCGCGCCGGTGCTGATCGGGTCGGGTGCCGCGGCGGACGTCGACGCCTTCGCGTGGCTGCCCGCCGTCCTCGCGCTCGGCGTCGCGCTCGCCCTGCAGGTGGGCGTCAACTACGCCAACGACTACTCGGACGGCGTCCGCGGCACCGACGTGGACCGTGTGGGTCCGCTGCGCCTCACGGCGTCCGGCATCGCCCCGCCCCGCCGCGTCAAGGGCGCCGCGTTCGCGTCGTTCGGCGTCGCCGGGGTGCTCGGCCTGGCGCTGTGCGCCGTCAGCGGGCACTGGTGGCTGCTCGCGGTGGGCGTGCTGTGCGTGCTGGCCGCCTGGTACTACACGGGCGGCAAGCACCCGTACGGCTACGCGGGGCTCGGCGAGGTGGGCGTGTTCGTGTTCTTCGGGCTCGTCGCGACGCTCGGCACCACGTACACCCAGGCGGACACCCTCACCTGGCCGTCCGTGCTCGGCGCCGTCGGCGTCGGCATGATCGCGTGCGGCCTGCTCATGGTGAACAACGTGCGCGACATCCCGACCGACGTCGTCGCGGGCAAGCGGACCCTCGCCGTCCGCCTCGGCGACCACCGCGCCCGGCGCTGGTACGCCGCCTGCATCCTGCTGCCCGTGGTGCTGGGCATGGTGTGCGCGGCCTGGTCGCCGTGGGCGCTGCTCGTCACGGTGCTGCTGCTGCCCGCCGCGCTGCTCGTCGCCCCGGTGATCGCGGGGGCGCGCGGGCCGCTGCTCGTCAAGGTGCTCGCCGGCACCGGGATGTTCGAGCTCGCCTACGGCGTGCTGCTGGCCCTCGGCCTGGCGCTCTGACGCCTGCTCGCCCGCCGGCTCAACCGGCCGTGGGGTGCTCCCGGTCCACGACGGAGTCCTCGTAGTCGGAGTCGACGTCGTGCTTGTCGGAGCCGTCCTTGCGCCGCTGCTCCTTCTCCGCCAGCCAGCGCGCGGCGGCGTCCCGCGGCTTGCTCAGGGCGAGGTACGAGACGGCGAACGCCACGACGGCGGCGACCAGGACGAGGAGCCAGCTGCGCAGGCCGAGCAGGTAGCCGGCGCCGAGGGCGGCGACGAACAGCAGGATCCGCCAGACGGTGTACATGACGAGGGGCACGGTTCCAGGGTAGGCGCGATTCCTGAGCATCCCGACGCCGAACTAGGCTGGAGGCATGTTCGCGCGTGTGATCCTGCCCCTCCTCGTGGTGGGGCTCGCCCTGTACGCCCTTCTCGACCTGTTCGGCTCCGAGGAGGACGAGCGCGGCGGGCTCCCCCGCTGGTTGTGGGCGGTGATCATCGTGCTGCTGCCGATCTTCGGCGCCGTCGCGTGGATCGTCGTCAAGCAGTCCGCGCGCCGGGCGTCCGGCGGCCGCGGGCCGTCGTCCCGCCCCCGGCGGCCCGGCCCCTCCGGCCCGCGCCGCCCGTCCGGCCCCGTGGCGCCCGACGACGACCCCGAGTTCCTGTGGCGCCTGGAGCAGGAGAAGCGCCGCCGTGAGCGCGGCGAGTCCTAGTGCCGAGATAGAGAGGCTCCCCGCCGAGATAGAGAGGGGAGCCTCTCTATCTCGGCGGGGAGCCTCTCTATCTCGGCGGGGAGCCTCTCTATCTCGGCAGGGTTCAGGCGCCGCCGGTGGTGTCGGTGTTGAGGCCCGAGTACGAGTGCTTGCCGTTGAAGATCAGGTTCACGCCGGTGAAGTTGAACAGCACGCACAGGTAGCCGACGATGACGAACCAGGCGGCGCGGCGGCCGTCCCAGCCGCGGGTCGTGCGGGCGTGCAGGTACGCCGCGTACACGACCCAGATGACGAAGCTCCAGACCTCCTTGGGGTCCCAGCCCCAGTAGCGGCCCCAGGCGTGCTCGGCCCAGATGGCGCCGCCGATGATGGTGAAGGTCCACAGCACGAAGCCGACGGCGTTGAGGCGGAAGGACAGGGCCTCCAGCGACGTCGGGGTGGGCACGCGGTCGAGCCAGCGGAAGCCGGGGCGCTGCAGGTACGGGGACCCGGAGTCGCGGCTGTCGCGCACGAGCTGCAGCACCGAGGCCACGAACGCGACGGTGAAGATGCCGGTGGCGCTGATCGCGACGCCCACGTGGATGACCAGCCAGTAGTTCTGCAGGGCCGGCTGCACGCCCGTCGCCGCCACGTAGAAGACGTTCAGGCCGAGCACCAGGAACAGCACGGACAGGCCGGTGACGAACGCGCCGAGGAACTTGAAGTCCTTGCGCACGTTCATGCCGAGGAACACGGCGAGCGCCATGAACGACCCCACCAGCGTGAACTCGTACATGTTCGCCCAGGGGGTGCGGCCCGCGGCGAGCCCGCGCAGCACGATGGCCGCGAGGAGCAGGGCGGTGCCCAGCCAGGTGGTCGACATCGCGATGCCCGCGGCGCGACGGCGCGCGGGGGCGGACGCGCCGTCCCTGGCGCCGGGCACCGTGCTCGCAGGCGCGAGCGTGGGCCGGGACGCGGCCCCCACCGCGACGGGCGTGCGCGCCTCGGCGTGGGCCTCGGCCCGCGCCTCCGTGCGCCGGCCCAGGTCGATCGCGAACGCGACGAGCGCGATCGTGAGCGCCGTGGCGGCGCCCCAGACGAGCAGCACGCTCAGCTCGGCGATCTGCATGGTCAGTCCTCCGTGGCGGTTCTCTGGTGGTCGTCGGGATCGTCGGCGTGGCCCGGCACCGCTGCCAGGGCCTTGTCGACCTCGCGCTGCAGGCCGGCGTCGTCCCCGCGCGCGAGCCCGGCGAGCTCGACGTGCGTGACGGCCCTGCCGTCGTCGTCCGTGGTCTCCCATGATCGCACCCACACGCGGCGGCGCGGCGTGAACAGCGAGACCGCGAGGCCGGCGAGGGCCAGCAGGGAGAAGGTCAGCACCCAGGCGAGGGACGGGTCGTACCGCAGGTCGAGGGCGACGTAGCGGGGCACGTCCTGCCCCAGGGTGACGGTGCCGAGGCCGTCGGGCAGCTCGACCGTCTCCCCCGGCTTCACGAGCAGCTTGATCGTCTCGCCGTCCTCGTCCACCGACGGCGTGAGGGACGCGGTGTCGAGGCGGTACACGTTCTGCGGCACGCCGTCGTCCAGGCCCAGGTCGCCGCGGTACACCTCGAGCACCATGAGCGGGTTCTGCGGCTGCGGGAAGACGGAGCGGGCCGACCCGTCCTGGTCGACGACGGCGGTGGGCAGGAAGTAGCCGACCAGGCCGATCTGCTCCTGGCCCTCCGACACGTCCGGCACCTTCACGACGCCGCGCGACGTGTACATGGTGTCCTCGGGCAGGAACGGGACGCGGCCGGAGAACGCCATCTCGCCGGCGCCGTCCTTGACGGTGATCTCCGGGGCGAAGCCGTTGCCCTGCAGGTAGATCTTGGCGCCGTCGACCGTCAGCGGGGAGTTGACCTTGATCTGGTCGGAGTGCTGGCCGCCGTCCGGCTCGGTGACCGTCACGTGTGCGGTGAAGTCGCGCGCCTGCGCGAACGCCACGGTGTCGGAGGCGAACTCGGAGTCGAACGAGTCGAGCGTCATCGAGAACGGCGACAGCGACGCCGGCCGGAACCAGGCGCCCTTGTCGAAGGTGTCGTAGTCCACGACGGCGTTCGCGAAGCCGCGGCCCTCCGTGACGATCGCCTGGCCGCGGTAGTGCATCAGCTGGCCGAGGGCGACCGACACCAGGAGGCCCAGCAGGGCGAGGTGGAACACGAGGTTGCCGGTCTCGCGCAGGTAGCCGCGCTCCGCCGCCACCGTGCGGGTGGCCGGGCGGCCGAGCCGCGGCTCCTCCGACCCGACGTCGACCCGGAACGTGGGCAGGCGACGCAGCGGGCCGCGCAGGTGGCCGGCCACGGCCTCGACGACCTCGTCGGGAGACGCCGTCGTGCTGGTCTCGGCGGTGGCAGGGAAGCGGCCGAACCGCACCGGCGTCCGGGGCGGCCGGTTCCGCAGGTTGCGGGCGTGCGCGAGCGTGCGCGGCACGATGCAGCCCACGAGGGAGACGAACAGCAGGATGTAGATGGCCGAGAACCAGACCGAGCTGTAGACCTCGAAGAAGCCGAACCGGTCCAGCCACTCCCCCAGCGTGGGGTGGTCACCGAGGTACTCGAGCACTGCGGCGGCGTCCTGGCCGCGCTGCGGCAGCACCGAGCCGGGGACGGCCGCGACGGCGAGCAGCATGAGCAGCATGAGCGCCACGCGCATGCTCGTGAGCTGGCGCCACGTCCAGCGCAGCATGCCGCGCCAGCCCAGCGTGGGCAGGCTCGGGCCGGCGGGCCTGGCCGGCCCCTCGGCCGGGGACGAGGGCCCGGCGTCGGCGCGGCCCTCGACGAACGCGTCGTTGATGCCCTCCGGTCGGTACGTCGCCTTCTCGCTCATCACACCACCGTCACGAATCCGCCGATCCAGCCCTGGAGCTGGCTGGTCCACGTGGACCACAGCCCCGTGACCAGCGCCAGGCCGACCAGCACCAGCAGGGCGCCGCCCGCGCGCTGGATGCCCAGGCGGTGCCGGCGCAGGAAACCGAGCATGCGCTGCGAGGACTGCAGGCCGAGCGCCACGAGCAGGAACGGCACGCCCAGCCCGACGCAGTACGCGACGCCGAGCACCAGGCCGCGGCCGGCCGACGCCTGGTCGAGCGCCAGCGTCTGCACGGCCGCGAGCGTCGGGCCGATGCAAGGGGTCCAGCCGAGGCCGAACACGACGCCCAGCAGCGGCGCGCCCCACAGGCCCGCCCGGGGGCTCAGGTGCATGCGCCGCTCGCGCTGCAGGAACGGCACGGCGCCCAGGAAGGCGAGGCCCATGAGGATCACGACGACCCCGAGCACCCGCATGATCATGCCCTCCCACTGCACCAGGTAGGAGCCGATGGCCCCCGCCGCGGCCATGAACGCCACGAACACCGCGGTGAAGCCGAGGACGAAGAGGGCCACGCCGGCGACGACGCGGCGGCGGGCCGGGTCCTGGGGCATCCCGGGCCGCCCCTTCGCGCCCGTGCCGGCCGACGCGGCGGCCATGCCGCTGACGTACCCGACGTAGCCGGGCACCAGCGGCAGCACGCACGGCGAGGCGAACGACACGAGGCCGGCGATCAGCGCCACGGGCAGCGCCAGCAGCATCGAGCCGCTGAACACCGTGGTCGCGAACGTCTCGCCCATCAGGCGCCCTTCGCGCCGTCGCCCGACTCGGCGAGCACCTCGTCGACGATCGCGTCGAGCGTCGACGCCTCGGCCTGGCCGATGACGCGGGCCGCAACGCGACCCTCGGCGTCGAGCACGACGGTCGACGGCACGGCCTGCAGCGGCACGACGCCGGACAGCCTCGCCACGACCTGTCCGCTGCGGTCCTCGATCGACGGGTAGGGCACGTCGAAGGTGCGCTGGAACGAGGTGGCGGCGCCGGCCTCGTCCTCCGTGTTGATGCCGAGCACCTGCACGCCGTCGGCCTCGCGCTCGTTGGCCAGGGCGACGAGGTCGGGGGCCTCGGCGCGGCACGGCGCGCACCCGGCGTACCAGGTGTTGACCACGACGACGTCGCCGAGCCAGTCGGCGGTGCTCACCTCGTCGCCCTCGAACGACGTGCCCTCGACGGTCACGGGGTCCTCGCGGTCGCCCGCGTCCCACTGCTTCACGGAGCCGTCGCCGGAGACGAAGCCCTGCCCGACGACGTCGCCGGCGCCCGAGTCCTGGGCGCCGCACGCGGCGAGCAGGCCGAGGCCGAGGACGGCGCCGACGGCGGCGGAGGCGCGCCGGAGCACGCGCGATCGGACGGTGCGCATCATGCCCCCGGCACGGGGTCGGCGCCGGCGAGCAGGTCGGCGGCGGGCTCGGTGTAGTGCAGGCCCACGAACGTCTCGCCGTCGAACGTCAGCGACGTCATCGACGCGAGGGCGCACTGACGACGGCGCGGGTCGTGCGCCAGGGAGCCGCCCTCGTACGACCGGCGCGTGACCCACACCGGGAGCTGATGGCTGACCAGCACGACCTCGTGGCCCTCGTAGGCGCGACGCGCGTCGTCCACGGCGGCACGCATCCGGGTCACCTGGTCCGCGTACGGCTCGCCCCACGACGGGCGCAGCGGGTTCCACAGGTAGCGCCAGTACTTCGGGTTGGCGAGCTGCCCCGGGTTCTTCCCGATCGTCGTGCCCTCGAAGTGGTTCCCCGCCTCGACGAGCCGGTGGTCGGTGGCGAGCGTCAGGCCGAAGGCCTCGGCCGTGGGCGTCGCGGTCTCCTGCGCACGTTGCAGCGGGGAGGCGACGACGGCGACGACGTCGCGGCCCGCGCCGGACAGGTGCTGCGCCACGCGGCGCGCCATCGCCTGGCCGCGGTCGGACAGGCGGTAGCCGGGGATGCGCCCGTAGAGGACGCCGTCCGGGTTGTGGACCTCGCCGTGCCGTACGAGATGGACGGTGGTGGTGGCCATGGGTCCCAGTGTCCCAGAACTCCGGGGTACCCAGGTCCCGTCCAGCCAAGCGTGACGGCGCTCACGTCAGGGGGCCGCCGGCCCCCTGGCCGCGTCCGCCACCTTCGCCATGGCGCGGCCCAGGGTCGCGAACTCCTCGGGGGTGAGGGCATCCACCAGCAGGCGACGGACGGCGGTGACGTGGCCGGGTGCGGCATCGACGAGCGCCGCGTACCCGGCGTCGGTCATGACGCAGTTCACGCCGCGACGGTCGCCCGGCACCGGCGTGCGGACCACGAGCCCGCGCCGCTCCATGCGGTCGACCGTGTGCGTCAGGCGGCTGCGCGACAGCGCGAGGAAGTCCGCGAGCGCCGACATCCGGAGCGTCCGTCCCGGCGCCTCGGAGAGCTGCACCAGCAGGTGGTACTCGCCGAGCGTGACGGGCAGCCCTTGGTCATGGGCGTCCCCGAGCGCCTCGAAGAAGCGGGACGTCCCCTCGAGGAACCGTCGCCATGCCCACTGCTGCTCCACGTCGAGCCAGCGCACGTCCGCCCGGCCCTCGTCGTCGCGCTCCCGCGCACTCGTCGCACCCACGGGAATAGGTTACGAGAGCGCCGCGTTCCACCCCTCGTGACGATAGTTGATTCATCAACTATCTTGGTGAACGTCAGCACGACCCAACCCGAGGGAGACACCATGACCGCGCTGCCCGCAGGCCTGACCGCCGGTACCTACGCCATCGACACCGCCCACTCGACCGCCTCGTTCTCCGTGCGCCACGCCGGGATCGCCAAGGTGCGCGGCACGATCGCCATCGCGTCCGGCGCGATCACCGTGGGTGACGACCTCGAGTCCACGGCCGTCACCGCGGAGCTCGACGCCGCGTCGGTCAACACGGGCGACGAGAACCGCGACGGCCACCTGAAGAGCGCCGACTTCTGGCACGCCGAGGAGAAGCCGGTCTGGTCCTTCGCGTCCAAGGGCATCTCCACCGACGGTGACGACTACACGATCACCGGCGACCTCACGATCAACGGCGTCACCAACTCGATCGAGCTGCCGACCGAGTTCACCGGCACCGCCACCGACCCCTTCGGCAACCCGCGCGCGGGCTTCGAGTCCGAGATCGAGATCTCGCGCAAGGACTACGGCCTGACCTGGAACGCCGCGCTCGAGACCGGCGGCGTCCTCGTGGGCGACAAGGTCAAGATCGCCCTCGACGTCTCGGCCATCAAGCAGAGCTGACCCTCGCCGAGATAGAGAAGCCAGACCCGCGAGATAGAGAAGCCCGGACGGGGCCGCACCCGCTGCGGCCCCGTCCGGGCTTCTCTATCTCGCGGGTCTGGCTTCTCTATCTCGGGGTGCCGTTGGTCGCCGCACGGGCCGCGGCGTGGAACGCGAGGATCTGCAGCTCGCCGGCCACGTCCACCGAGCGCACGACGACGTCGTCGGGCAGCTGCAGCGCCACCGGCGCGAAGGACAGGATCTCCCGCACCCCGCACGCCACGATCCGCTCGGCGATGGCCTGCGCCACCGGCCCGGGGGTCGCCAGCACCACCATCGACACGCCGGTGCGCGCGAGCACGTCCTCCAGCGCGTCGACGTGCTCGATCGTCAGCCCGGCCGCGGAGTTCCCGACCACCTGAGGGTCGGCGTCCAGCAGCGCCACCACCTGGAACCCGCGGGCCGCGTAGCCCGAGTAGTTCGCCAGGGCGTGGCCCAGGTTGCCGATGCCGACGATCGCCAGCCGGTGCTCGGACCCGAGCCCCAGCGCCGTCGCGATGTACTGCGCCAGCGACTGCACGTCGTAGCCCACGCCGCGCGTGCCGAACGACCCGAGGTAGGACAGGTCCTTGCGCAGCTGCGCCGACCCCACCCCCGACCGCTCCGCCAGCTCCGACGACGACGTCGTCGTCACACCGCCCTCCGCCAGGTCGCGCAGGGCGCGCAGGTAGTAGGGCAGCCTCGCCACCGTCGCGGCCGGCACCGTCGCCTCACCGAGCTCGATCACTGCTGGATCACCCTGTCGTCCTCTCCCGGGCTCAGCGGGCCAGCCGGCGCGCCAGCCGCGCGCCGTCCACCCGCCAGAAGCCCTGCTGCACGCCGTCCACCTCGACGACGGGCACGTAGTCCCCGTACTTGCCCACCAGGTCCCCGCCGGGGCCGTCGACGTCGATGTCGACCTCCCGGAAGGTCTCGCCCGCGGCCCCGCACACGTCCGCGACCACCACCCGAGCCTCCTCGCACAGGTGGCAGCCGGCACGCGTGTACAGGAGCACCCGGGGTTCGCCTTCGGATCCCTGCGGCATGCTCACCTGCCAAGACTAGCGGCGCCGATACAGTGGGCCGCATGCCGTCGCCTGCCGAGTCGTCCCCGCCGGCGCGCGCCGCAGCCTTCTTCGACGTCGACAACACCATCATCCGGGGCGCCAGCGCCTTCCACCTGGCGCGCGCCCTGTACCAGCGCCGGTTCTTCGGCACCCGCGACCTGCTGCGGTTCGCGCTGATCCAGGCGAAGTACCTGGTGTTCGGCGAGTCCCGCTCCCAGATCGAGACCGTGCGCAGCCGCGCCCTGTCGCTCATCGCCGGGCGCTCGGTGGCGGAGATCACGGCCGTGGGCGAGGACGTGTACGACACCGTGCTCGAGCTGCGCATCTTCCCGGGCACCAAGCGGCTGCTCGACGAGCACCTCGCCGCCGGCGACCAGGTGTGGCTCGTGACCGCCACGCCGGTCGAGATCGGCGGGCTCATCGCGCGCCGACTCGGCGCCACGGGGTGCCTCGGCACGATCGCCGAGCACTCCGGGGGTTTCTACACCGGCCGCCTCATCGGTGACCTCATGCACGGGGAGGCCAAGGGCGCCGCCGTCCGCGAGCTCGCCGAGCGCGAGGGCATCGACCTGTCCGCCTCCTACGCGTACGGCGACTCCCTCAACGACCTGCCGATGATGCGCACCGTCGGGCACCCCTGCCCCATCAACCCCGACGCCCGCCTGCGCCGGCACGCCAAGGAGGTCGGCTGGCCCATCCGCGAGTTCCGCGGCCGCGGACGGCGCGTGGCCGGGCGCGGGATGAAGACGGCGTCGTGGGCCGGCGCCGCCTGGGTCGCCGGCCTCGTGCTCCGCAGCATCCGGCGGCGGCTGCAGGGCCGCTGACCGCCCCTCGCGCCGGCCGGGAACAGCGAACGGGCCCGGCACCACCGTGGAGGTGCCGGGCCCGTTCGCGCACGCTGTCCGCCGTCAGGCGGACGGCGTCACTTCTTGTTGCGACGCTGGTGACGCGTCTTCCGCAGCAGCTTGCGGTGCTTCTTCTTCGCCATGCGCTTGCGGCGCTTCTTGATGACGGAGCCCATGAGGTCCTCACAATGCTTGTCGGTCGGTGGAACACGGTTGGTCCCAGGAGCCCTGTCTCCAGGAGCAGCCGACCAACGCGGAAAAGTCCGTCCCCCAGGGTACCCGATGCCCGGCGCCCTCCCGACCGGCGCCCGTCCGACCGGCGCCGTGACGTCAGTCGCGGTACGGGTCGAGGCCCCACACGGGGAACACGTGCCGCCGGGTGGCGAGGACCGCGCGGTCGACGTCGTCGGCCGGGTCGTAGCCGTCCGACCAGGGCCGCCACTCGACGTCGCCGCTGCCCAGGCGCTCGGCCGGGTCCAGCCCGGACAGCTCCTCCACCTCCCGCCGCCAGGACTCCGGCAGCTCGATGCCGATCGCCAGGGGCGCGTGCGCCGCCTCCGCCACCAGGCTCGCCCACACCAGCGGCACCACGTCGACCACCGCGTACCCGCCGCCGCCGAGGGCGACCCAGCGGCCGTCGGCCAGCTCGTGCGCGAGCTCGTGCACCCAGCGCGCTGCGGTCCGCTGCGCGCCCACGCCCACGTTCAGGTCGGTGAGCGGGTCGTTGCCGTGCGCGTCGCAGCCGTGCTGCGACACGATCACCTGCGGGCGGAACTCGCGCACCACCGCGGGCACGACGGCGTCCACCGCGCGCAGCCAGTGCGCGCCGTCGGTGCGCGGCGGCAGCGCCACGTTCACCGCGGTGCCCTGCGCCGCCGTCCCGCCCGTGTCGCCGGCGTTCCCGCTGCCCGGGAAGAGCGTGTGCCCGTCCTGGTGCACGGAGACTGTGAGCACCCGCGGGTCGTCCCAGAAGATCGCCTCGACGCCGTCGCCGTGATGGGCGTCCAGGTCGACGTACGCGACCCGCTCGGCCCCGAGGTCGAGCAGGCGCTGCACGGCCGCCGCGGCGTCGTTGTAGATGCAGAAGCCGGACGCCGCGCCGCGCTGGGCGTGGTGCATGCCGCCCGCGATGTTCACGCCGTGGGCCACGTGCCCCGACCAGACCGACTCCGCCGCGTCCACCGACGCCGCCACGAGGCGCGCCGCGGCCTCGTGCATCGCCGGGAACACCGGGTCGTCCTCCGTGCCGAGACCGCGCGCCGGGTCGGCGGTGCCGTCGGCGGCCGCGCGACGCACCGCCGCGACGTAGGCGGCGTCGTGCACCGTCTCGATGAGCGCGTCGGGGGCGGGCTCGACGTCCGCGAGCTCCAGCGTGGGCTCGTCGAGCAGACCGAGCTCCGCCACGAGCCGCATCGTGAGGTCGAGGCGGGCGGGCGCCATGGGGTGCCCGGGGCCGAAGTCGTAACGCAGGAGCTCGGGGCTCCACAGCAGCCGGGCGACGCGCATCCCGTCACGGTAGCCGACGCCGTGGCAGGCTGTGCCCAGCGACTGAGGGGCGGAAGGGGACAGGGTGCCGGGGAGCTGGGGCGGTCGCGCGCTCGCGCTGCGCGGATGGGCCAACCGCGCAGCCCGCGAGTACCCCGCCCGGCTCGCGATGACGGTCTTCGCGGCCGTCATCACCGTCATCTGGCTGCTGCTCCTCACCCCCTGGGCGACGGCGTCCGGCCGCGGCGCCTCCGTCGTCGACGCCCTCTTCACGGCGACGTCGGCCGTCTGCGTCACGGGCCTCGTGGTGCAGGACACCGCGACCTACTGGTCGGAGTTCGGGCACGTCGTCATCCTCGTGGGCATCAAGGTGGGCGGCCTGGGCGTGATGACGCTCGCCTCGCTGCTGGGCCTCGCCGTCTCGCGGCGGCTCGGCCTCACGCAGAAGCTCCTCACCGCCTCCGAGACGAAGACGGAACGGCTCGGCGAGGTCGGCGCCCTCCTGCAGACGATCATCGTCACCGCCACGAGCATCGAGCTGGCTCTCTCGCTGCTGCTGTTCCCCCGGTTCCTCGTCCTCGGCGACGACGCCGGGACGGCCGCGTGGCACGCCCTGTTCTACGGCATCTCGTCGTTCAACAACGCCGGCTTCGTGCCCACCCCGGACGGCCTGCTCCCCTTCGCGTCGGACTGGTTCGTGCTGGTGCCGATCGCGCTGGGCGTGTTCATCGGCTCGCTCGGCTTCCCCGTCATCCTCAACGTGATCACCAACCGTCGGCGCAAGCACAAGCACTGGGTGCGGGCCCTGTCGCTGCACACCAAGCTCACCGTGACCACGAGCCTCGCGCTCCTCGTGTCCGGGGCGATCCTCATCGGCGCGCTGGAGTGGAACAACCCCGCCACCTTCGGCGAGCAGAGCTTCTCCACCAAGATCCTGTCGTCGGTCTTCGCGTCGGTGATGCCGCGGTCGGCCGGGTTCAGCTCCGTGCCCGTGCACGAGATGACCCAGGAGACCTGGCTGCTCACGGACGCCCTGATGTTCGTGGGCGGCGGCTCGGCGTCGACCGCGGGCGGCATCAAGGTCACGACGTTCGCCGTCATGCTGCTCGCGATCGTCGCCGAGGCACGCGGCGACGCCGACACCGAGGTGTTCGGCCGGCGCATCCCCCGCGACACCCTGCGGCTGTCCATCGCGGTGGTCTTCGTCGGCGCCACCGCCGTGCTCGTGTCGTGCCTCGCGCTGCTGCGCATGACCGACCTGCGGCTCTCCGAGGCGCTGTTCGAGGTGATCTCCGCCTACGCCACGGTGGGCCTGTCCACCGGCGTCACCGCGTCCCTGCCCGACGGCGCGAAGTACCTGCTCGCGGGTCTCATGTTCGTCGGGCGCGTGGGCGTCATCTCGCTGCTCGGCGCACTGGCCCTGCGCGACCGGCGACGCATCGTACGCTTCCCCGAGGAACGCCCGATCATCGGGTGACCCGTACCGACGACCCGGCCGGCGACCCGGCCGACAGAGGAGAACCGTGGCGGACAAGAAGGCACCCGCGCGCGACGCGGGCGTGCTCGTGATCGGCCTGGGCCGCTTCGGCTCCTCGCTCGCGACGGTGCTGGACCGCCTCGGTCAGGACGTGCTCGCCGTCGAGCGCGACGAGAAGCTCGTCGCGCAGTGGTCCGGTCGTCTGCCCCTGGTCGAGGCGGACGCCTCGGAGTCGGAGGCCCTGGTCCAGCTCGGCGCCAAGGACTTCGGCGTCGCCGTGGTCGGCGTCGGCACGGAGCTCGAGGCGTCGGTGCTCATCACCGCCAACCTGGTGGACCTCGGCACGCCGCAGATCTGGGCCAAGGCGATCTCCGCGGAGCACGGCCGCATCCTCACCCGCATCGGCGCGCACCACGTCGTCTACCCCGAGGCCGACGCCGGCTCCCGCGTGGCGCACCTCGTGAGCGGCAAGATGCTCGACTACATCGAGGTGGAGGACGGCTTCACCATCGTCAAGATGCGGCCGCCGAAGGAGATGCAGGGCTTCACGCTCGCCCAGTCGGACATCCGCAAGCGGTACGGCGTCACCGTCATCGGCGTGAAGTCGCCCGGCGTGGAGTTCCAGTACGCGACGCCCGAGACGCGCGTGAGCGCGAACGACCTGCTCGTCTGCTCCGGCCACGCCGACCTGCTGGAGCGGTTCTCCGCGCGGCCCTGACCCGGGCCGGTGTTCGGCGACCGTTCACGAGGACGCCACCGCCCGGCCAACGGCGCCCGGCACGCTCGGGGTCCATGCGACCCCCCCGACGCGCCCTGCCGGCGCTGCTGCTTCTCCCCGCCCTCGCCGTCGTGCCCGCGTCCACGGCGTGGGGCCACGGGCCCGGTCACGGCCACGACCGCCCCGGTCGCGACGTCGCGACCGTGACGACCGACGTCGAGACGCCCCCGCTGTACGACGACGAGGACGGCGGCGCCGCGTCCGGCGACGACCCGGCGATCTGGGTGCACCCGGGCGGCTCCCGGGACTCGCTGGTCCTCGCGACCGCCAAGGAGGGCGGCCTGCGCGTGTACGACACGGCCGGCCACGAGCTGCAGGCGCTGGCCGCGGACCCGGCGCCGCGGGCGGACGGCGTCGCCGGCCGGTACAACAACGTGGACCTCGCCTACGGCCTGCGCGTGGGCGGCGAGACCGTGGACGTCGCCGTGGTGTCCGACCGGTACAACGACCAGCTCCGGTTCTTCGCGGTCGACCCGGAGGGCGCCGGCGCCGACGTGCCGCTCACCGAGATCACCGCCGCCGAGCAGGGCTTCCTCTTCCAGCCCGACCGGGCGGGCGTCGACTCCGAGCACACCGCGTACGGGCTGGCGGTGTGGCAGCCCCGCGACGGCGCGGCGTACGCGGTCGTCACGCAGGAGGGCACGACGGCGGTCGCGACCGCCCGCCTCGTCCCGCGCGCCGACGGCACGGTCGGCTACACGGACGTCGACCACCTCGACCTGCCCGCGTCGTTCGGCCTGCCCGACGGCAGCGCGTGGACGCCGTGCGAGGAGCCGGGCGTGGGGCCGCAGCTCGAGGGGCTCTCCGTCGACCAGCGCACCGGCACCCTGTACGCCGCGCAGGAGGACGTCGGCCTGTGGCGCCTGCCGCTGCCGCTGGGGTCCGGCGAGCCGCGGCTCGTCGACACGGTCACCGACTTCGGCGTCGAGGACGCCTACGACCCCGAGACCGAGGAGTGCTCCCCCGCCGACGGCTCGTCGGAGGAGGCCGCCGTCGCCGCGAACCCGTTCGGCGGCGACCTGCTCACCGCCGATGCCGAGGGGGTCGACGTCTACCACGGGTCCGGCCGCGCGGGGTACGTCATCGTGTCCAGCCAGGGCGACGACACCTATGCCGTCTACTCCACGACGGGCCGCAACAAGGCCGTCGGCTCCTTCCGCGTCGCGGGGACGGACGGCGTGGACGAGGTCGACGGCTCCGACGGCCTGGCCGTGACGAACCGCCCCGTCGGCCCGTACCGCCAGGGCCTGCTCGTCACCCACGACGAGCCGGAGACCGGCGCCGACGTCGAGCCGGGCCGCGGCGACGCCACCGGGTTCTCGTACGTCGCCTGGGACGACGTCGCCGACGAGCTCGGGCTCGTCGTCAGCACCCGCGCCGGCAACGACCCGCGCTTCCGCTGACCACCGCGCGAGCGTCGTGGGTCAGGCGGTGCGACGGCGCAGGGTGGCGATGCCCAGGACGACGGCGCCGACGATGAACACCGCGATGGCGCCGACGGCGCCCTGCACGTCCGCCCACTCGCCGCCGGCGGCGAGGGTCTGCATGGCCTCGACGGCGTAGGTGAGGGGGAAGACGCGCGAGAGCCACTCGAGCACCTCGGGCATCTGGTCGCGCGGCATGAGCAGCCCGCAGGTGATGAGCTGCGGGAAGATCACCGCGGGCATCATCTGCACGGCCTGGAACTCCGTGCGTGCGAGGGCGGAGGCGGCGAGGCCGAGGCAGCAGCCGAGGACGGCGTCGAGCATCCCCACGACCAGCACCAGCCACAGCGGGCCGAGCACGTCCATCCCGACGGCGAGCGCGAAGCCCACGACCACCAGCGACTGCAGCAGCGCGAGGGCGGCGAACGCGAGCGCGTAGCCCGCCACGAAGTCGCCCTTGCGCAGCGGCGTCGTCATGAGCCGCTCGAGCGTGCCGGACTGTCGCTCGCGCAGGGTCGCGACGCTCGTCACCAGGAACATCACGATGAGCGGGAAGAGCCCCACGAGCATCGGCCCGAACTGGTCGAGCACCGGGGTGCCGTCGAACATCCATGCGATGAGGCCGAGCAGCAGGCACGGCAGCACGAGGATGAGCGCGACGGTGCGGCGGTCGAAACGGAGCTGGGCCAGCACGCGGCCCGCGGTCGTGGCGGTGAGCGTCATCGGGAGCCCTCCTCGGACGTCGAGCCGGTCGTCGCGGCCTGCTGGTCGATCAGTGCGAGGAAGGCCCGCTCGGCGTCCGGGGCGCCCGTCGTGGCGAGCAGCTCGGCCGGCGTGGTGTCGGCGACGAGGGCGCCGTCGCGCAGCAGCAGGAGCCGGTCGCACTGCGTGGCCTCGTCCATGACGTGGCTGGAGACCAGCAGCGTGCGGCCCTCGCCCGCGAGGCGACGGAACATCGCCCACAGGTCGCGGCGCAGCACGGGGTCGAGGCCGACGGTGGGCTCGTCGAGCACGAGGACCTCGGGGTCGGCGACCAGCGCGGCCGCGAGGGAGACCCGGGAGCGCTCGCCGCCGGACAGCGTCCCGACGCGCTGCTTCTCGTGCCCGGCCAGGTCGACGACGGCCACGGCGCGCCGCACGGCGGCCTCCGCGCCGGCATGCGGCAGGCCCGCGAGCTGCGCGAAGTAGCGCAGGTTCTGCACCACGGTGAGGTCCGTGTACACGGAGGCGGCCTGGGTCACGTAGCCCACGCGACGGCGCAGGCCGGGCGAGCCGGCCGCCTCGCCGAGCACGGTCACCTCGCCCGTCACCCGCGCCTGGACGCCGACGACGGCGCGCAGCAGCGTCGTCTTGCCGGAGCCGGAGGGGCCGAGCAGGCCCACCACCTGACCGGCGTGCACCGCCACGTCCAGGCCGTCGATGATCGGCCGGCCGCCGCGCTCCACCCGCAGCGACCGGACCCGCACCGCGGCGTCATTATTCCCCATGTGAGGAATTCTGCTCCTCGCCGCCCCGTCCCGCAACGCCCTCGACGGTGGTGAGCGCGACCGGCAGGTCCCCCGTGAGGTAGCGCTGGACGGTCGGGCCGACGAGCGCGGCGACCCGCTCCGGCGGGAGGGACGCCAGCGGGTCGATGGGCACGAGGAACCGGGTCAGGAGCACGCCCGCCACCTGCGACGCGACGAGCGCCGTCCGCAGCCGCGCGTCGGCGACGTCGAGCCGCTGCACGATCGGCCCCAGGATCTCCGCGCCGAGGAACTGCGGCAGCAGGCCGCGCAGCCCCGGGTCGCTCATCACGGCGGGGATGACGAGCCGCACGGTGGTGCCGCCGTCCGCGTCCCACAGCTCCACGACGGCCCGCACGAGCCGCTCCCCCAGCCCGTCGACCGGTCCGTCGGCCGCCGCCCGGACGAGCGCCGCGGGGTCGACGGCCGCCAGGCCGAGCGAGGCGGTGAACAGGCGCGTCTTGTCGCCGAACCAGTGCCGCACCGTGCCCGGGTCGACGCCGGCACGCCGCGCGACCGAGCGGACCGACGCCGCCTCGTAGCCGCGCTCGAGGAACTCCGCACGCGCGCCGGCCAGCACGACGTCGCGCGTGTCCTGCCCCGCGGGCCGCCGTCCGCGACGTGCGGCGCCCGCCTCGTCGTCCGCCCGACCGCCGGTCACGAGCGCTCCCCCGTCGGACCCGGATCAGGCGTGCTCGGCCGCGAGCTCGCGGGACCGGTCGCGCGCCGCCTCGAGCGCGTCGAGGAACGCGGCGCGCACGCCGCCGTCGTCGAGCTTGCGCAGGGCGGCGACGGTGGTGCCGCCGGGCGAGGACACCTTCTCGCGCAGCAGCACGGGGTGCTCGCCCGTCTCGTCGAGCAGCTTCGCCGAGCCGAGCACGGTCTCGACGGCGAGCCGGCGCGCGACGTCGCGCGTGAGGCCGAGCAGCACGCCCGCCTCCGCCATCGCGTCGACCACGTAGAACACGTACGCCGGGCCCGAGCCGGCCAGCGCGCCGAACGCGTCGATGTCCTTCTCCGCCACGCGGAAGACGTGGCCCGAGCCGGCGAGCACCTGCTCGACGAGCGCGACGTCGTCCTCGCGGGCCGCCGTGCCGCCGACGACGGCGGTGACGCCCGCGCCCACCAGCGCGGGGGTGTTCGGCATGGCGCGCACGACGGGCGTGCCCGCGGGCAGCCGCTGCTCGAAGAAGGACAGCGGCAGGCCCGCCGCGACGCTCACGACGACGGCGCCCGGCTCGAGCGCGTCGGCGACGCGGTCGAGCATCGCGCCCACGTCCTTGGGCTTGACCCCGATGACGACGACGTGCGCGCCCTCGACCGCGGCGACGTTGTCCGTCGTCGCGCGGACGCCGAACCGCTCGGTGAGGTGCGTGCCGCGCTCGGGCCGGCGGGAGGTGGCCACCACGTCCTGCGGCGCGACCCCCGCAGACAGAGCGCCGGCCAGCACCGCCTCGCCCATGTTCCCCGTCCCGAGGAACGCCATCTTCACGCCGCCCACATGGGTGTTCTCGGGGGTACCGGCCTGCTCGTCAGTCTGCTCGCTCACGGGCACCACGGTACGTCGCCGCGGGGGACGGCGGACTACAACGGATAGGCGGAGTAGAAGTCCTCGACGACGTCCGCCGGGCCAGTGGCCTGCAGCACCGCGGTGCCGTTGCGCCAGGTCACGACGGCGGAGCCCTCGGTGGAGCCGGGCGTCACGACGTACGCGCCGGTGGCCTTGCCGTCGACGGACACCTCGCCCTCGCCGGTCGGCTCGCCCGCCGCCTTGACCAGCGCCCCGTACGCAGCGGTCGCCGCCTCGTCGTCCTCCCACTGGCCGGCGTGCACCTGGACCGTCGTCGCGCCCTCGCCCGCACCGTCCGCGTAGACGAGCTGCCAGGACTCGACCGCGTCCGCGTCGTCCTCCCAGGACTTGTCCTCCGTGACCTCGCGCAGCGCCAGCGCCAGCACCGAGTCCGGCTGCGCCTTGACGAACGCCGTCTGGTCCTTCGGGCGCCCGCTGGGCGAGATCGTCGGCGTCGGCACCGGCGCGGTCACCGTGGCCTGCGGCTCCGGCTCGCTCTTCGCGAAGCCGGGCCACACGAACGCCGTCAGCAGCACGACCACCAGCACCAGCGCACCCGCGGCCGACGCCACCACGATGCGCCGGCGCCGGAACACCTCGGGCGACGGGCGACCGTTCCCGCCCGTGCGTGCCTGGCTCACGATGTCCTCCTGCGGGGTCGGCGGCGGTGCAGGACGCAGCCTAGGGCGCGGCCCGCCGCATCGTCCGCGTCCGCCCGCCGCGTGTCGGTCGCCCGTGCGTGCCGGCCCGCCGCGCTCAGCGCAGCAGCAGCTCCACCTCAGGGTGGTCGGCGAAGACCTCCAGGACCAGCTCCGCGTACGTCTTGCCGCGCCCGGCCTCGAGGTCGTCCAGCCGCCCCTGGAACAGCGCGGTGTCGAAGCGTGGGTCCTCGACCTTCGCGCGATAGTGGTCGCGCGTGGCCGCGAAGCCCAGCGCTTCGCGCGAGCGGGCGAACCCGCGCCAGACGACGGTCACCCGGTCCGCGCCGTGCGCGGCGCCGAAGCCGCCGTGCAGCAGGTCGTCCAGGGCGTCGAGGCTCGGGCCGAGCCGCCAGCCCTCGCCCGCCATGAACACGCGGTTCAGCTCGTCGTAGAACGAGGCGATCGAGTGGACCCGGCCGCCGTCGAGGTGCAGCGTCACGTGCCCGGCGTCGTCGGGCGACCCGACGTCGTCGAACTCGGTGACCTCCGTGCGCCAGTACTCCGCGCCGTCGCGGGTGCGGTGCACGACGCCGAGGTCCACCAGCGCCCGGCGCACCCCGACCGGGTCGTCGGCGAGCCGCGCCAGCCGGTCGGTGAGCTCCCGCTCGCCGACCGTGTCGAGCAGCGCCGGCAGCGCGGCGTGCGCGAGCCAGCGGGCCACCGTGCGGCGGTGCTCCCGGCGCCGGGGCATCGTCTCCAGACGGCCGTCGTGCAGGAACCGGCTCACGTCCGGGCGCGCTGAGGACATGTCGCCATCATCGCGCGCGGCGCGCACGGGCCGCCGAGAGGCCGCTGTCGGTGCCGCCCCCTAGCGTCTGACGACGTGAGCACCACGACGTCGTCCCGCACCCGCGCCAAGCAGTCGCGCCCCGGCTACCGCTGCACCGAGTGCGGGTGGACCACGCCCAAGTGGGTGGGCCGGTGCGGCGAGTGCCAGGAGTGGGGCACGGTCACGGACGAGGGGCCGGCGTCGGCCGGGCCGCGCACGGTCGCCACCAGCCCCGGGCGCGCCCCGGCGCGGCCGATCGGGGACATCGACGTCGCGGCCGCGCAGGCGGCGCCCACCCAGGTGCCGGAGCTGGACCGCGTGCTCGGCGGCGGCCTCGTGCCGGGCGCCGTCGTGCTGCTGGCCGGCGAGCCCGGCGTCGGCAAGTCGACCCTGCTGCTCGACGTCGCGGCCTCCTACGCGCGCGGCGCGGACGGCCGCGACGCCCGGACCGTGCTGTACGTGACGGGTGAGGAGTCCGCCGGGCAGGTGCGGCTGCGCGCCGAGCGGGTCGGCGCGCTCGCTCCCACGCTGCTGCTCGCCGCCGAGACCGACCTCGGCACCGTGCTGGGCCACGTCGAGGCCAACGAGCCCGACCTGCTGGTCGTCGACTCCGTGCAGACCATCGCGTCCGCCGAGGTGGACGGCGCCCCCGGCGGCGTGAGCCAGGTGCGTGAGGTGGCGGCGTCGCTCATCGCCGTCGCCAAGTCGCGGCAGGTGCCCGTCCTGCTGGTCGGGCACGTCACCAAGGACGGCACGGTCGCGGGGCCGCGCACCCTGGAGCACCTGGTCGACGTCGTGTGCCAGTTCGAGGGCGACCGGCACTCGCGGCTGCGCATGGTCCGGGCCGTGAAGAACCGGTACGGCCCCACCGACGAGGTGGGCTGCTTCGAGCTGTCCGAGCGGGGCATCATCGGGCTCAGCGACCCGAGCGGGCTGTTCCTCTCCCACCTCGGCGCGGGCGTGCCCGGCACGTGCGTCACCGTGACGCTCGAGGGCCGCCGCCCGCTCGCCCTGGAGCTGCAGTCGCTCGTCGCCCCGTCGCCGCTCGCCAACCCGCGGCGCACGACGAGCGGCGTGGAGTCGTCACGGCTGGCGATGATCCTCGCCGTCCTGCACCGGCACGCGGGCCTGCGCCTCGCCGACCAGGACGTCTACGTCTCCACCATCGGCGGCGCCCGCGTCACCGAGCCCGCCGCCGACCTCGCCACGGCCCTCGCGATCGTCTCCGCGCGCACCGGCGAGCCGCTGCCCACCGGTACCGTCGCGGTCGGCGAGGTCGGCCTCGCGGGCGACATCCGGCCCGTCACCGGGCTGGACCGTCGCGTCGGGGAGGCCGCCCGCCTGGGCTTCGTGCGCGCCGTCGTCCCCGCCGGGACGTCGGTCAAGGCGCCCGCCGGGATGCAGCTGCTCGAGGCCCGGCACCTCGCCGAGGCGGTCGAGCTCGCCGGGGTCGGCGTCCGATCGGCGGATCGCCGGGGCGAGTGACCCCTGACGTCGTAGGATTCCCCCGTGGCTCCCTCCTCCGTGCACTCCGATGCCCTGCTCAGGGAGACCCTCGCCGCGGTCGCCCCCGGCACCGAGCTGCGCGACGGGTTGGAACGCATCCTGCGCGGGCGCACCGGCGCGCTCATCGTGCTCGGACTCGACAAGACCGTCGAGCAGATGTGCTCCGGCGGCTTCGAGCTGGACGTCCAGTTCTCCGCCACCCGGCTGCGCGAGCTGTCGAAGATGGACGGCGCGTGCGTCCTCGACCACGACGCCACCCGCATCCGTCGTGCCGCCGTGCAGCTCCTGCCCGACCCGTCGATCGAGACCAGCGAGTCCGGCACCCGCCACCGCACCGCGGAGCGCGTGGCCAAGCAGTCCGGCCTGCCCGTGATCTCGGTCAGCCAGTCGATGCGGATCATCGCGATCTACGTCGGGTCGCACCGGCACGTGCTGGAGGACCCGGACACCATCCTCGGCCGCGCCAACCAGGCCCTCGCCACCCTCGAGCGGTACCGCTCCCGCCTCGACGAGGTGTCCGGCACGCTCTCCGCGCTGGAGATCGAGGACCTCGTCACCGTGCGCGACGTGTGCTCCGTCGTCCAGCGCCTCGAGATGGTGCGCCGGATCTCCGAGGAGATCGACGGGTACGTCGTCGAGCTCGGCGCCGACGGCCGCCTCCTCGCCCTGCAGCTCGACGAGCTCATCGGCGGCATCGGCGCCGACCGCGACTTCGTCGTGCGGGACTACGTGGAGCTCGAGCGCAGCGGCCGCTCGCTCGCCAGCGTGCACGCCGACCTCGCCGCCCTCGACTCCGCGCAGCTGCTCGACCTCGGCCACATCGGCCGTGTCCTGGAGCTGCCCGGCGGCGGGGTGGCGCTCGACGCCGCCGTCGCGCCCCACGGCTACCGCCTGCTGTCCAAGGTGCCGCGCCTGCCCGCCGCCATCATCGAACGACTGGTCGGGCACTTCGGCGGGCTGCAGAAGCTCCTCGCGGCGAGCGTCGACGACCTCATGGCCGTCGACGGCGTCGGCGAGCAGCGTGCCCGCGCCGTGCGCGAGGGCCTGTCCCGCCTCGCCGAGTCCAGCATCCTGGAGCGCTACGTCTGACGGTTCCGGGGCATCGGACCCGCACGGTCGACCTCACCCCCGCAGCGCCAGGCTCCATGCGACCTCCCGGTCGAGCTGACCGGTCCGACGGAACAGCCGCACCTGCTGCGCCTCGGGCAGTGCCGCGGCGAGGGCGTCCGTCGTCGAGCGGGTGAAGCCGAGCCGCTGCCAGAACGCCCCCGACCGGCGTGAGAACAGCCACGCCGTGGCCGCCCCGGACTCCCGGGCCCGGTCGACGGCGAACGTCGCGGCCGCGAGGCCCGCACCCCGCCCGCGCAGGTCGGGCCGCACGGCGGTGCTGCGGATCAGCGCGTGCCGGCCGTCCGCGCTGAGCTCGTAGCCCGCGCTCGCCGCGATCCCCGCGTCGTCACGCCGGGTCCACAGGCGCACGGCCGGCGCGTCCAGGCCCGCCACCGTGAGGTCGGCGCCGCGGAGGAATTCGGTCAGGTCCGGGACGTCGCCGGGGCGCACGGGTTCGACCACCCCGGCACGCTACGCCGGAGACCCCGAGCCGGGCCCGCCGGTCCACGGGCCGGCCCGGGCCCGGGACCCGCTCACTCGGTCGCGTCCTTCTCCTCAGCGGTGGCCTCGCGGTCGGCGGCGCGGTCCGCGGCGTCCTTGGCGTCGCCGGTCGCGCCGTCCGACCTGTCGCCCTCGGCGTCGGCCTTCGCGTCGTCGCCGGACTTCGCGTCGCCCTTCGACGTCTCCCCCTGCGACTCGTCGTCCGTCGCGGCGTCGTCTGCCGCGCCCTTCGCCTCGTCGCGCGACGTCGCGTCCTTGGTGCCGTCGTCCGACGTCGGGGCGGTCTTCGCCTCGGCCTTCGCCGCGACGGTGATCGTCAGCGGCTCGCTGGTGGCGCCCGGGACGTCCTCCAGCGACGCGGTCGCCTCGTAGGTGCCCGCCCCGACGACCGGCGCCTTCTTCGCGCAGCCCTGGACGGACTTCCAGTGCACCTCGCCGGCGTCGACGCCGTCGGGCCCGAGCAGCAGCGGTCGTGACCCGTCGGAGCAGTCCGCGGACGACCAGACCTCCTCCTTGCCCGACTCGTCGGTGATCGTCACCGCGCGGCTGGCGGCGGCGCCGTCGAACAGGCACGGCACCCGCCCCACGTTGGTGACCCGCACCATGAAGGACATCGGGGACCCCGCCGTCACCGTCGGCGCGCTCGACGAGAGCCGCAGCTCGACGTCGTCCGCGCGACACGTGGTGGCCGGACCACCCAGCCTCAGCGGCTCGGGGGCCGCGACCTTGTCGGCGGGGAGGCTCTCCGGCCCCGCGAGCAGGCTCCGCGCGCCGTCGACCGCCTGCCCCAGGCCGTAGCCGCCGACGACGCCCACCGCGCACAGCAGCACCACGACCAGCATCGAGACGATCAGCGACCGACGGCCGCGGCGCGGCGCCGGCTTCCGCGGCCGGGGGCTCGTCGTCCGGCGGGACGACGCCGAGCGCGAGCCCGCGCGCGACCCGCCCGGGGCGACCAGCTGCGACGCGGTGGCGACGCGGCGGTCGCCCCGGCGAGCTCCCGCCGAGCGGGACGACGTCGCCCGCGAGCCCGAGGAGCGCGAGCCCGAGGAACGCGACGTCGAGGAACGCGACGTCGAGGAACGTGTGCTCGAAGAACGCGCGGCCGACGAGCGGGCAGCCGAGCCGCCGGCGCCGGAGGACCGACCGGACGACGTCGCGCCGCCCCGTGCGGAGCCGCCGCGCGAGCCACCCTGGGCCGCGCCCTTCGCGCTGGCCCGGCCGGCGGCGCCCTTCGGGGTGCTCTTCGCCACCTTCTTCGGCGCGCCCTGGGCGCCGCCCGACGTCGTCCTGCGCGTGCCGCCGCCGGACCGTCCCGTGCCCGCGGAGCCGGACCGACCCGCACCGGAGCGCGCGCCGGAACCACGCGAGGTGCCGCCACCTCGACGCCCGTCCTCCGCACGTGCCACGGGCCACCCCTCCGTCTCGATCCGTGCCGCGGCGCCACCGTACGACGCACGCCCCCACCTGCGGCGGAGCCGCGCCGCGTCGCCCAGCACCCGCCGAGTTGTCAGGCTCACAGCGGGGTACACCCCGCCGTGGGTCTGACGACTCGTGGGTGAGAATGGGCGCCGTGCCCGTCGTCCCCGCCCCGCTCCGCCCGACGCCGTCCGTCCCGGACACCACGGACCCGCTCGTCGGGCGCACGGTCGCCTGGTTCGACGACGCCGCCCGGGACCTGCCGTGGCGGCGCCCGGACCGGACCCCGTGGGGCGTGCTCGTCAGCGAGGTGATGCTGCAGCAGACGCCGGTGGTCCGGGTCGAGCCGGTGTGGCGCGCGTGGCTGGAGCGGTGGCCGACGCCCGCCGACCTCGCCTCGGCGCCCACGGCGGACGTGCTGCGCGCGTGGGACCGCCTCGGCTACCCGCGCCGCGCGCTGCGCCTGCAGCAGTGCGCGGCCGCGATCGTCGAGCGGCACGACGGCGAGGTCCCCGACGACGAGGACGCGCTGCGCGCCCTGCCCGGGATCGGCGAGTACACCGCGGCAGCCGTGCGCGCGTTCGCGTTCGGACGCCGCTCCGTCGTCGTCGACACCAACGTGCGCCGCGTCCTGGCCCGCACGCTGGGCGGCACCGCGCTCGGCGCGCCCTCCCCCACGGCCGCGGAGCGCGAGCTCGCCGCGGGCGTCGCGCCCGACGACGACGCGACCGCCGCGCGCTGGGCGGCCGCGTCGATGGAGCTCGGCGCCGTCGTGTGCACCGCGCGGGCGCCGCGCTGCGGGGCCTGTCCCGTCGCCGACCTGTGCGCCTGGCGCGCCGCCGGCCACCCGCCCGACGCGCACGCCCACCGCCGTCGCACCCAGGCCTGGCACGGCACCGACCGCCAGGTGCGCGGCCGCGTCATGGCCGCGCTGCGCGCCGCCGTCGAGCCCGTGCCCCGCTCCCTGCTCGCCGACTCCGGCCCCGACCAGGGCCAGGTCGACCGCTGTCTCGGCGGACTGGTCGAGGACGGGCTCGTCGAGCAGGACGACGCCGGCCGCTACCACCTGCCCGCCTAGTCCCACGTCGTGGGCGGGTCAGAGCTCGAGCAGCATCCGCGTGTTGCCGAGCGTGTTGGGCTTCACGCGCGCCAGGTCCAGGAACTCGGCGACGCCGTCGTCGTGGGAGCGCAGCAGCTCGGCGTACACCTCGGCGTCGACGGGCGTGCCGTCGATCTCACGGAACCCGTGCGTGCGGAAGAAGCCCACCTCGAACGTCAGGCAGAACACCCGGCGCAGCCCGAGGCGGCGCGCCCGGTCGACGAGGCCCTCGACGAGGGCGTGCCCGACGCCGCGGCCGCGCCACGCCGGATCGGCGGCGAGGGTGCGCACCTCCGCGAGGTCGTCCCACATGACGTGCAGCGCGCCGCACCCCACGACGCCCCCGTCGACGTCGGCGGCCACGAGGAACTCCTGCACGGCCTCGTAGTAGCCGACCATCTCCTTGGCCAGGAGGATGCGGCGCTCGGCGTACGGCTCCACGAGGCGGCGCACGGCACGCATGTCGGCCGGCATCGCAGAACGGACGGCGAACGACGCGCCGTGGTCCTGGGGCCGGCGGTCCGCGGGCGGTTCCGGAAGCACGCCGTCACTCTACGAGCGTGATCCCCGTGCGGCGCGCGCGTCCCGGTGCACGGACGTTCACGGTTCCTCCACGAGAGCGGCGGCCGTGACCTCGTCGATCACGAGGTCGGTCACGACGCCGGCCGCGAGCGCCGCCCGCAAGGGCGCCACCTTGTTGTCGCCCGCGACGGCGCACAGCCGCCGCGGGATGCGTCGCAGCTCGGCGGGCGCGGGCCCGGTGGCGCGGGCGTTGAGGGAGATGTCGCGGTAGGTGCCGTCGGCGCGCACGAAGACGGTGCAGACGTCGCCCACGACCCCCTCGGCGTCCAGCACGGCCACGTCGTCGGGATCCAGGTACCCGGCGGAGTACACGTGCGAGGGCACGCCCCCGGTGAGGGCCCCCACGGAGAACAGCGCGATGTCGGCGCGGCCCTGGACGTCGAGCACGCGGCGCACCGACCGCTCCCGCCACATCGCGGCCTTGGTGTCGGCGAAGTCGAAGAACGCCGGCACGGGGAAGTAGTGGACGGACGCGTCGAAGGCCGTGCCGAACCCCGAGATCAGGTCGCCCGCGTAGCTCATCCCCGAGGTGCGGGTGTTGGCGGCGCCGTTGAGCTGCACGACGGCGGACCCGCGGGTCGGCTTGTGGGGCAGGTGCTCCGTGATCGCGGCGAGGGTGGTGCCCCACGCCACACCGAGCACCATGTCGGAGTCGAACCAGCGCGCCAGGAGCCGCGCGGTGGTGATGGACACCTGCTGCAGGCGGTCGTCGTCGGTGGCGGAGTCCGAGACGGGCACCACGTACGCGTCGATGCCGTGCCGCTCGGCGATCTCCTGGCCGAGTCCGGGCGCGCGCGACGGGCCGGGTCGCAGCGTGATCTCGACGACGCCCGTGTCCCGCGCGCGCTTGATCAGCCGGGAGACGGTGGAGCGGGACGTGCGCAGGTGCCGCGCGATCGTCTCCATCTTCATGTCCTGGAGGTAGTACATCGTCGCGGCCATGACCACGTCGCGTTCCCGGTAGCTCGCCATACCTCCATGATGCCCTTTTGCACGTTTGTGCACCCAGGTTGCGCGGACGTGCTGGCGGTGCTGCTCTGGGAGCGTCGTCCCGATCGGAAGGAACCACGATGGCCTCCACCCGGCTCACAGCCGAGTCACGCACCCAGGCCCTCGCCGCACTCAAGGGCTCGCAGACCCCCAGCGGCGAGCTCGACGTGCTCGTCGTCGGCGGCGGGGTCACCGGCGCCGGCATCGCGCTCGACGCCGCCACCCGCGGCCTGTCGACCGCGATCGTCGAGGCGCAGGACTGGGCGTCGGGCACGTCCAGCCGCAGCAGCAAGCTCGTGCACGGCGGGCTGCGCTACCTGCAGATGCTCGACTTCCACCTCGTCAAGGAGGCGCTCACCGAGCGCGACCTCCTGCTCAAGGACATCGCCCCGCACCTCGTCAAGCCCGTGCCCTTCCTGTACCCGCTGGAGCACCGGCTGTGGGAGCGCGCGTACGTGGGCGCCGGCATCGCGCTCTACGACACGCTCGCGTCCCTCGCCCCGGGGCGTCGGGCCATGCCGCTGCACCGGCACCTGTCGCGCCGGCGGATGTCCACGAAGTTCCCCGACCTCGCGCACGACGCCGCCATCGGCGCCGTGCAGTACTGGGACGCGTCGGTCGACGACGCCCGGCTCGTGTCCACGCTCGTGCGCACCGCCGTCAGCTACGGTGCGCACGCGGCGTCCCGCACCCAGGTCGTGGCGCTCACCAAGGGCGCCACCGGCGCGGTGAACGGCGCCGTCCTCACGGACCTCGAGAGCGGCGAGGAGATCACGGTCCGCGCCCGGCACGTCATCAACGCCACCGGCGTGTGGACGGAGGACACCGAGGCGCTCGCCGGCGACACCGGCGGCCTGCGGGTGCTGGCCTCCAAGGGCGTGCACATCGTCGTCCCGCGCGAGCGGATCAAGGGCACCGTCGGCCTGATCCTGCAGACCGAGAAGTCGGTGCTGTTCGTCATCCCGTGGTCGCGCTACTGGGTGGTCGGCACGACGGACACCCCGTGGAACCAGGACCCGACCCACCCGGTCGCCACCGCGCAGGACATCGACTACATCCTCGACCACGCGAACGCGGTGCTGGCCCACCCCCTGTCCCGCGACGACATCATCGGCACGTACGCCGGCCTGCGCCCGCTGCTGCAGCCCGGCACCAAGGAGGGCACCAGCTCCGCCAAGGTGTCGCGCGAGCACACCGTCGCCAGCCCGGTGCCCGGACTCACCGTCATCGCCGGCGGCAAGCTCACGACCTACCGCGTGATGGCGAAGGACGCCGTGGACTTCGCCATCGGCCAGCGCGCCGCCGCGCTGCCGTCGATCACGCACCAGATCCCGCTGCTGGGCGCCGTCGGCCTGCAGGCCACGCGTCGCCTCGCCCGCACCTGGGCGGCGAAGTACGGGTGGAAGCCGCAGATGGTCGACCACCTGCTGCACCGCTACGGCTCGTCGCTGCGCCAGCTCGTCGACCTGTGCGAGCAGGACCCGTCGATGGCCCGTCCGCTCGAGCACGCCCCCGCGTACCTGCGCGCCGAGATCCACTTCGGCGTCAGCCACGAGGGCGCGCTGCACCTCGAGGACCTGCTGCTGCACCGCACCCGCCTCGTCTACGAGGTCCTGGACCGCGGCCTGGCAGCGCTGCCCGAGATCGCCGACATCGCGGCACCCCTGCTCGGCTGGGACGACGCGACCAAGCAGGCCGAGATCGACGCCTACACCGCCCGCGCCCAGGCCGAGGACGCGGCGGAGCACGAGCCCGACGACGCCACCGCGGAGGCCGTACGCCTCCGCGCCACCGACGTCGCCGCCATGCAGCCCCTGCGGGGCTGATCCCACGCTGCCCGGACGTCCGGCCAGCATCCCGCAGGGCACCGCCCGTCGCGGGCTCTCTCCGACCCCGGAGAGGACAACGAGGTCCCACAAGAGAAAGAGATCCGACGATGGACTCATTGATCATGCAGGCGTTCTGGTCCGAGATCCTCGGGACCGCGACGCTGATCCTGCTCGGTGCCGGAGTGGTCGCCAACGTCATCCTGCCCAGGACCAAGGGCTTTGACGGCGGCTGGCTGCTGATCAACTTCGGGTGGGGCCTCGCGGTCTTCGCGGGTGTGTTCACCGCCTACAAGTCGGGCGCGCACCTCAACCCGGCCGTGACGATCGGGCTCTACTCGGCGCAGTTGCCGTTCGCGACGCTCACCGGGCCCGAGGGGCGGGTCACCGCCACCATCGAACCCACCGTGAGCAACATGTTCATCTACTTCGCGGCGGAGATGATCGGCGCCATCATCGGCGCGGTGCTGGCCTACATCGTGTACAAGAAGCACTTCGACCAGGAGGCGCCCGGCGCCACCAAGCTCGCGGTGTTCTCGACCGGGCCGGAGCTGCGCTCCTACGGCTGGAACTTCATCACCGAGGTCATCGCGACCTTCGTGCTCGTGTTCTTCGTCGTCATCTCGGGCAAGACGCCGTCCGGGCTCGGGCCGCTCGCCGTCGCGCTCATCGTGGTCGGCATCGGCGCCAGCCTCGGTGGCCCGACCGGGTACGCCATCAACCCCGCCCGAGACCTCGGGCCCCGCATCGCGCACGCGCTCCTGCCCATCAAGGGCAAGGGGTCCAGCGACTGGGCGTACTCCTGGGTGCCCGTCGCCGGCCCGCTCGTGGGCGGCGTGCTCGCCGGCCTCCTCGGTTCCGTCTACTCCTGATCCACCCCGCCGGCCGGGCCCCACGGCCCGGCCGGCACCCCGCACCACCCACACCGACGTGAAGGGCAACCCCCATGGCTGACTACGTCCTCGCCATCGACCAGGGCACGACGAGCTCGCGTGCCATCGTCTTCGACCACTCCGGCCGGATCGTCTCCACCGGCCAGCTCGAGCACGACCAGATCTTCCCCAAGGCGGGTTGGGTCGAGCACAACGCCGAGCAGATCTGGAGCAACGTGCGCGAGGTCGTCGGGCTGGCGCTCACGCGCGGCAACCTGGCGCACACCGACCTCGCCGCCATCGGCATCACCAACCAGCGCGAGACCGCCGTCGTGTGGGACAAGAACACCGGCAAGCCGGTGTACAACGCGATCGTGTGGCAGGACACCCGCACGCAGGCGATCGTCGACGAGCTCGGCGGCTCCGAGGGCGCCGACAAGTACAAGTCGATCGTCGGCCTGCCGCTGGCGACCTACTTCTCCGGCCCCAAGGTGAAGTGGATCCTCGACAACGTCGAGGGCGCGCGCGAGGCCGCCGAGAAGGGCGACCTCCTGTTCGGCAACACCGACACCTGGGTGCTGTGGAACATGACCGGCGGGCCGGACGGCGGCGTGCACGTCACCGACGTCACCAACGCGTCGCGCACCATGCTCATGGACCTCGACACCCTGAGCTGGCGCGAGGACATCGCCGCCGACATGGGCATCCCGCTGTCGATGCTGCCCGAGATCCGCTCCTCCTCCGAGGTGTACGGGCAGGGCCGCCCCCGCGGCCTCGTGCCCGGCGTGCCGATCGCCGGCATCCTCGGCGACCAGCAGGCGGCCACGTTCGGCCAGGCGTGCTTCGAGACCGGTACCGCGAAGAACACCTACGGCACCGGCAACTTCATGCTCCTCAACACGGGCACGGAGAAGGTGCCGAGCAAGAACGGCCTGCTCACCACCGTCTGCTACAAGATCGGCGACGCCCCCCAGGTGTACGCC
Organism: Isoptericola nanjingensis; assembly: GCF_050311635.1. Taxonomy (NCBI): domain Bacteria; kingdom Bacillati; phylum Actinomycetota; class Actinomycetes; order Micrococcales; family Promicromonosporaceae; genus Isoptericola; species Isoptericola nanjingensis. Next base: position 271,584 of record NZ_JBNOZL010000006.1, read on the forward strand.
CTCGAGGGATCCATCGCCGTCACCGGCTCCCTCATCCAGTGGCTGCGGGACAACCTCGGCATGTTCGAGGACGCCCCCGACGTCGAGTGGCTGGCCCGCAAGGTCGAGGACAACGGCGGCGCGTACTTCGTGCCCGCGTTCTCCGGCCTGTTCGCCCCGTACTGGCGCCCCGACGCCCGCGGCGCGCTCGTCGGGCTCACGCGGTACGTCAACCGCAACCACATCGCCCGCGCGGCGCTCGAGGCCGTGGCGTTCCAGACCCGCGAGGTCGTCGACGCCATGAGGAAGGACTCCGGCGTCGACCTCACCGAGCTCAAGGTCGACGGCGGCATGGTCCAGAACGAGCTGCTCATGCAGTTCCAGGCCGACCAGCTCGGCGTCGACGTCGTGCGGCCCAAGGTCGCCGAGACGACGGCGCTCGGCGCCGCCTACGCCGCCGGCATCGCCGTCGGGTTCTGGAAGGGCGAGGAGGACGTCACCGCGAACTGGGCGGAGGACAAGCGCTGGTCGCCGGCCATGGCCGAGGACGAGCGCGAGCGGCTCTACCGCTCGTGGAAGAAGGCGGTCACGAAGACGTTCGACTGGGTTGATGCTGACGTGCAGTAGTCGCACTTGAGCCCGCGGCGGGGAGGAACGTCGTGCGGGCGGTCGCGTTCACGGGCGCCAGGGCGCCCTCCACTTCGGGACGTCTACGACCGCCCGCACGACGTTCCTCCCCGCCGCTCTGCGTTCGGACTACGGCGCGTGGTGGGTTCTCTGGTGCTGTGACCCGCGCGTGGACTGCCGGCGCGCCCAAGGCGGGCATGGTCAGCGGCGGATCCCGATCCGGCGGGCGACGCGCGAGCATCCGGCGATGCGCCTAGCGTCGCGGGGTGCCCACCGACCAAGCGGGCCGCGAGAGGAGACGCCATGAGTGACACGCCCGCCCAGGACCGCCCTAGCTCGGGGGAGATCGAGAAGGTTCGCGAGCTGATCAAGGACGAGACGGTCGCCATGGTCACGACCGTGACATCCGACGGCACCCTGGTCAGCCGGCCCATGGGCGTCCAGGCGGTCGACTTCGACGGGGACCTGTGGTTCTTCGCGGGCGCCGACTCCTCGCTCGCCGCCGACGCCCGGCAGGAGCCCGCGGCGAACGCCGCCTTCTCGGGCTCGTCGTCCTGGGTGTCGGTGGCCGGACAGGTCACGCTGGTGCGCGACCGCGACAAGCTCCGCGATCTGTGGAACGCCGTCGCCGACGCATGGTTCCCCGACGGTCCCGACGACCCGAACGTGGCCCTGGTCCGGCTGCGCGCGACGAGCGCCGAGTACTGGGACTCGCCCGGAGGCCGCGTGGTGACGCTCTTCCGCCTCGTGGCCAGGAAGATCACCGGCAAGCCGCATGAGGGTGGCCAGAACGAGACCGTCCAGCTCTGAAGGCCTCGGTGACGGCGGCGGTGACGCCCCCAGGTGGCGCTCGTAGGCTGACCCGGTGACCGTCACCACCACCCGCACCTCCACGATCCCCGGCGTCCATGTCACCGACCGCACCCTCACGGTGCCGCTGGACTGGTCGCACCCCGACGACGGGCGCACGATCTCCCTCTTCGTCCGCGAGCTCGTGGACCCCACGAGGCGCACCGACGACCTGCCGCTGCTCGTCTTCCTGCAGGGCGGCCCGGGCGGCAAGGGCCCTCGCCCCACCGGTCCCGACGGCTGGGTGGGCGAGGCCCTGAAGCGGTTCCGCGTGGTGCTGCCCGACCAGCGCGGCACCGGTCGCTCGACGGCGGTGCGGGCCGCCGCGCTCACCGCGCTCGGCTCTGCCGACGCCCAGGCCGAGCACCTGACGCACCACCGCGCCGACTCGATCGTCGCCGACGCCGAGCACGTGCGGAAGTCCGTCTACGGCGGCCGACGCTGGTCGACGCTGGGGCAGTCGTACGGCGGGTTCCTCACGCTCACGTACCTGTCCCAGGCACCGGACGGCGTGGCCGCGTCGTACGTCACCGGCGGCCTCGCCGGGCTCACCGCGAGCGCCGAGGACGTCTACCGGCGCACCCAGCCGCGCGTGGTCGCCAAGAACGCGCTCTACCGCGAGCGGTACCCCGACGACGTCGACCGCGTGGCGCGCATCGCCGACCGGCTCGCCGTCGGCGACGTGCGCCTGCCCGGCGGGGACCCGCTCACCGTCGAGCGGTTCCAGACCCTCGGCATGGCGTTCGGCATGGGGCCGGGCTTCGAGCGCGTGCACTGGATCGTCGACGAGGCCTTCGACGAGGGCGCGCCCGACGAGCTGACCGACACGTTCCTCGCCGAGGTCGAGGCCGCCACCGGCTTCGCCACCAACCCGATGTACGCCGTCCTGCACGAGTCGATCTACGCGCAGTCCGGCACCGGCGCCACGGCATGGGCGGCGCAGCGGGTGCGCGACGACGACGCGTCGTTCGGGGCCGACGCCCGGCCGTTGCTGTTCACGGGCGAGATGATCTACCCCTGGATGTTCGAGCAGGTCTCGGCGCTGCGCCCGTTCCGCCCGGCCGCCGAGGTGCTGGCGGCGCGCACCGACTGGACCGACCTGTACGACCTCGGCGTCCTCGCCCGCAACGGGGCGCCGCTCGAGGCCGCCGTCTACCACGACGACATGTTCGTGGACGCCGGGCTCTCCCTGGAGACGGCGGCCCAGGTCGGGAACGCTCGCGCCTGGGTGACCAACGAGTTCGAGCACGACGGCCTGCGCCTGGGCGACGTCTTCCCCCGGCTCCTCGCCCGCATGGACGCCCGCGGGGGCGCGCGCCCGTGACCGCGCCGGCCGGGCGGCGGCGCGCCTCTCAGGTCGCCGCCGTCCAGGCCTTTCCGGGCCAGTACGCCCACTCCTCGAAGTCCGCGACGCGGCCGTCGTCGGCGAAGCGCAGCACCCACAGGTCGCGGTACTCCTGCTCCCGGGGCGCGGTGTAGCCCACCTCGACCCGGACGACGGCGACGTCGCCCTCGACGGCGAGCGGCTCGGCCGCCATCGTGAACGCCGAGTCCTGGTCGACGGTCCAGAACCCGCGGATCGCGTCGTGGCCCACGAGCTCCTCGGGGTCGTAGGGCGAGCGCGCGTACCGCGCGTCCGGCGTGAACAGGCGCGCGACGGCGTCGGCGTCGCTCTCGCGCCATGCCTGCTCGTACCCCGCGACCCAGCTCCGTACCGACTCCCGGTCCACCATCCGTGCAGTATGACGGCGGACGGCACGCCACACCTGTTCGGGACGTCGCTGCAGGTGAGGGCCGGTTCTCGCTACCGTGCGGGCGTCGAAACCCTCACGACCAGGAGCTGATCGCGATGACCCACGACTCCCCCGCCCCCGACCTCCCCGTGCTCGAGACCGACGTCCTCGTCGTCGGCACCGGGCCCGCGGGCGCCTCGGCCGCCCTCTTCCTCGCCACGTACGGCACGCGCGTCATGGTGGTGACCAAGTACGGCCGCCTCGCCGACAGCCCCCGCGCGCACATCACCAACCAGCGCACGATGGAGGCGCTGCGCGACATGGGGCTCGAGGACGCGCTGCTGCGCGAGGCGACGCCGTGGGACTCGATGGGCAACACGACGTTCTGCACGAGCCTGGCGGGCGAGGAGCTCGGGCGCATCCCCTCCTGGGGCACCGACACGGCGCGCCGCGCCCGGTACGAGCTGCAGAGCCCGTGCCCGATGGTCGATGCCCCGCAGACCATCACCGAGCCGATCCTCGTGCAGGCGGCCCAGGAGCGCGGGGCGACCGTGCGCTTCGACACCGAGTACGTCGACCACGTGCAGGACGCCGACGGCGTCACCACCACCGTCCGCGACCGGCTCACCGGGGCGACGTACCGGGTGCGCTCGCGCTACCTCGTCGGCGCGGACGGCGCCCGGAGCAGGGTGGCGGAGCACCTGGACCTGCCCTACGAGGGCCCCGGGGCCGTGGGCGGGTCCCTGAGCATCGTGTTCGAGGCGGACCTCTCCCGCTTCGTGGCCCACCGGCCGTCGGTCCTCTACTGGATGCTGCAGCCGGGCGCGGAGCGCGAGGGCGTGGGGCTCGGCGTGCTGCGCATGATCAAGCCCTGGACCGAGTGGATGGTCATGTGGGGCTACGAGGTCGCGGCCGGGCCGCCGGAGCTCACCGACGAGTTCGTGCGCGAGCTCGCCGTGAACCTCGTGGGCACCGACGACTTCGAGATGCGCGTGAAGTCCGCGTCCCCGTGGACCGTGAACCACCACTACGCCACGACCCTGGCGAGGGGCCGCGTCTTCTGCGTGGGCGACGCCGTCCACCGGCACCCTCCGACGAACGGCCTGGGCTCGAACACGTCGATCCAGGACTCCTACAACCTCGCCTGGAAGCTCGCCCACGTCGTCGCCGGACAGGCGGACCCGGCGCTGCTGGACTCCTACGACGCCGAGCGGGCCCCGATCGCGCGGCAGATCGTCGAGCGCGCCAACCAGAGCATCGCCGACACGGGCCGCATCCTGGCCGCGCTGGAGCTCGAGGACACGAGCGACCCCGCGCGGCTCGAGGCCCAGCTGGAGCTCCGCAAGGCGCCCGGCGAGGACGGCGAGCGCGTGCGGGCCGCGCTGCGCGAGGCGATCGCCTTCAAGCAGTACGAGTTCGACGCGCACGGGGTGGAGCACAACCACCGGTACGCCTCGGGCGCGGTCCTGCCGGACGGCACCCCGGAGCCGGAGTACGCGCTCGACCCCGAGCTGTACGCCCAGCCCACCACGTGGCCGGGCGCCCGGATCCCGCACACCTGGGTGACCGTCGACGGCGCCAAGGCCTCGACCCTCGACCTCGTCGGGCAGGGGCGGTTCGCCGTCGTCACCGGGATCGGCGGCGAGGCGTGGGTCGACGCCGCCCGGGAGCTCGGCGAGGAGCTCGGGCTCGACCTCACGACCGTCGCGATCGGGCCCGGCCGCGACGTCGAGGACCCCTACGGGACGTGGGCGGGCCTGCGGGAGATCGAGGACTCCGGGGTGCTGCTCGTCCGCCCGGACCTGCACGTCGCCGCCCGTCGGGCGAGCGCTCCCGCCACGGCGGCCGAGGCGCGGGCGTGGCTCGCGGACGCCCTGTCCGCCATGCTCGGCCGCAGCCCCGCCGCGACGCCCGACGAGCCCGCCGCCGCGGCGGTGCTGGCCGGCGTGTGACCTGACCGTGCGCCGTCCCCGCCGCCCTCGGCCGTCGAGGGCGGCGGGAACCGCGGGGTACCGTCGTTCGTCGGACTGTCGGGCCGGCCCCGTCGTCCGGCGCACGCACACACGAAGGTGACACCAGCATGAGCTCGACCTCCCCCGCCCCGATCCTGCGCGCGTCCGGCCTCGTGGTCGGCTACGGCGGCCCCGCGATCCTCGAGGGGATCGACCTGGAGCTGCTGCCCGGCGCGGAGCCCGTGGGCGTGCTGGGCGAGTCGGGCGCCGGGAAGTCGACCCTGGTGCAGGTGCTGCTGGGTCAGCTGCGCATCCGCGAGGGACACGTGACGTTCCAGGGGCGCACCGTCGCCAAGCTCGGCCGGCGCGACAAGAAGAAGTTCCGCGCGGCGGTGCGCACGGTCGCGCAGAACGGGCTCGACGTCGACCTCCGCTGGACCGTGGAGCGCGCCGTCTCCGGCGCGCTGTCGGACGCCCGCAAGGCCGGCCGCGCGAGCGGCCGCACCGTGGCGGACCTGCTGGACGACGTCGCGCTGGAGCCGCACTTCGCGAAGCGCGCGATCTACTCCCTCTCCGGCGGGGAGAAGCAGCGCCTCGCGCTCGCCCTCGCCCTGGCCACCCGCCCCGAGGCGCTGCTGCTCGACGAGCCGCTCACCGCAGTCGACCCGGCGATGCGCGGCGAGATCGTGCGCCGCCTCACCGACGCCACCCGCGCCGAGGGCACCGCCGTGCTGCTGGTCTCGCACGACGTCGAGCTGGTCGGACGGCTCTGCCCCACCGTGCATGTGCTCGCGGACGGCACGTTCGTCGCCTCGGGCCCGATGGGCGACGTCCTGGCCGCCGGCTCCGACGACGACGCGCACCCCGCCGTCCGCGGCCTCGCCGAGGCGGCGCCCCTGGCGGCGCAGCGCTTCCGCTGACCTGATCTCCCGCGGCGCCCCCCCCCCCGGTTCCCGACGGGACGTTCCCGCCGGAGCTTTCCCGCCGGAACCGGGCCGCACCGCGACGCGTTCACCGGGTGACGACACCGGGGCGACCGTCGGCGCCTCGGCCGCCGACCGACCGAGAGGACCCCGGTGGACGCGGACACCTGGTGGAACATCGCGCTCGTCCTGCTCTTCGTGCTCCTGGGCGGCGTGTTCGCCGGGACGGAGTTCGCCCTGGTCTCGCTGCGGGGCACGCAGATCGACCAGCTCGAGCGCAGCGGCCCTCGCGGCCGCCGGGTGGCCGGGATCGCCCGCGACCCGAACCGCTTCCTCGCGGCCGTGCAGATCGGCGTCACCGTGGCGGGCTTCTTCTCCGCGGCCTACGGCGCGTCCACCCTGGCGCCCGACGTCGCCCCCGCGCTCGAGTCCCTCGGTCTCCCGGAGGGCGCCGCCGCGACGGTCGCGCTCGTCGGCCTGACCCTCGTCATCGCCTACCTGTCGCTCGTGCTCGGCGAGCTCGTGCCCAAGCGGATCGCGCTGCAGCGCACCGCGCAGGTCGCCCTGGCCGTCGGGCCGCCGCTGGACCGCTTCGCCGTGCTGATGCGGCCCGCCATCTGGCTGCTGTCGCGCTCGACGGACGCCGTCGTGCGCCTGCTGGGCGGCGACCCCAGCCTGCGCTCGGAGGAGATCACCGAGCAGGAGCTGCGCGACCTCGTCGCCGCCCACCCCGGCCTGCACGAGGACGAGCGGCGCATCCTCTCGGACGTGTTCGCCGCCTCGGAGCGCAGCCTCGGGGAGGTCATGCGCCCCCGGGGCGACGTCGTCTTCCTGCGGGCGGACCTGCCGCTCGCCGCGGCCGAGGAGCGCACGCGCGACCTGCCCTACTCGCGGTACCCCGTCATCGGCGACGACGTCGACGACGTGCTCGGCTTCGTGCACGTGCGCGACCTCGCCCGCGGCGCGGGGGCGCCGTCGGCCGGCCGACGCACCGTGCGCGACGTCGCCCGGCCGGTGCTCGACCTCCCGGCGACCGGACGGCTGCTGCCGACCCTCGCCGAGATGCAGCGCACCCGCACCCACCTCGCGCTCGTCGTCGACGAGTACGGCGGGACGGACGGCATCGTCACGCTGGAGGACCTCGTCGAGGAGCTCGTCGGCGACATCCGCGACGAGCACGACCCGCTCGCCGCGGTGCGCGTGGCGGGCACGTACGACGCCGGCCTCACGATCGAGGACTTCGCCCGGCTCACCGGCGTCGAGCTGCCCGACGGTCCGTACGAGACCGTCGCGGGCTACGTCCTGGCACGGCTGGGGCGCTTGGCCGAGACCGGCGACGCCGTCGTGGTCGACGACGCCGGCCCCGCCACGGACCACCCCGATGCGGACGGCGAGCACGTCCTGCGCGTGACTGCGGTCGAGGACCGCCGCATCCGCGAGGTCCGCCTCGACTGACCTGCATGCTGTCCCGACGTGCCGACCGAACGTGGTGGGCGCCGTCAAGAGGGGTCGGCGGCGGGGGCGTGCCGTTGCAGGAAGGCGAAGACGTCGGTGTCGTCGACGCCGGGGAACGCGCCGCGCGGCAGCGCCGCGAGCACCTGCTGGTGCATGCGGGCGCTGGGCCAGGCGACGCCGTCCCACCGCTCGGCGAGCTCGGCGGGCGGGCGCTGGCAGCACGACGGGTCGGGGCACGTGGAGGCGTGCCGCACCTGGGTGTCGCGCCCGCGGAACCACTTGGCGTGCGCGTACGGCACGCCCACGGTGATGGAGAACTGCCGCCCGTCCGCGCCGGTGCCGGTCTGGACCGAGTCCCAGAAGGTGCCCGCCGGGGTGTCGGTGTACTGGTACGACTCGGTGGCGCGGTCGCGGCGCGTGAACGCCTCGCGCCCCGCCCACCAGCGGCACACGAGCTGCCCCTCGATGGCGCCGGTCACGTCCTGCGGCAGGGGCAGCCCGTCGTTGGCGTAGCCGCGGAACAGCGCGCCGTCGTCGCCCACGCGCAGGAAGTGCAGCGGGATGCCGAGGTGCACGGTGGCGAGGTTGGTCAGGCGCATCGCCGCGGCCTCGTGCGTGACGCCGAACGCGTCACGGAAGTCCTCGACCGCCAGGTCCTTCTCCCGCTTGCGCCGCTGCAGGAACTCCACCGCGACCGACTGCGGGATGAGGCAGCTCGCCGCGAAGTAGGTGATCTCCACCCGTTGCTGTAGGAACTCGGCGTAGCTGCGCGGCCGCTCGTGGTCCAGCACACGGTGCGCGATGGCCTGCAGCGCGAGCGAGCGCAGCCCGTGCCCGCCGGGGATGGACGCCGGCGGCAGGTAGATCCGGCCGTTCTTCAGGTCCGTGACCGACCGCGCCGACCGCGGCAGGTCGTCCACGTGCAGGATCGTCAGTCCCAGCTGCTCGGCCATGCGCGCCACCGTGCGGTGCGTGAGGGCGCCCGCACCCGCGTACCCCGCGCGGTGGGTCAGCTCCTCGCCGAGCGCCTCGATCTGGGGCAGGTAGTTGTCGCGCACCTGGCGCTCGTGGCGCAGCTCGGTGTTCGCGCGGCGCGCCTCCTCGGGGGTGGCGATCGCCTCCTCCTCGCGCCGCGACAGCTCCGTGTGCAGGCCGACGAGCTGCTCCAGCACGGGCATCGGGAGCTTCTGGCTGGGCTTGACCGACGGCAGGCCGAGCGCCCCGAAGAGCGGTCCGCGCTGCGCGCGCTCCAGGGCGATCTCCAGCTCCGCCCGGCGCGACGGCGGCTCGTCGGCGAGCAGGTCGGGCACGGCCACGCCCACGGCGTCGGCGATCGAGCGCAGCAGCGACAGGCGCGGCTCGCGCCGCCCGTTCTCGATCAGGGACAGCAGGCTCGGCGCCGATCCCACCCGCTCCCCCAGCGCCTCGAGCGTGAGGCCGCGCGACGTGCGCGCGTGCCGGATGCGCCGGCCGAGGGTGATGAGGTCCGGCGCATCCGCCCCGGGGACGTCCTTGGCAGCCATGGTTTGACGTTACGTGAAGATCGGCATTTCTTCACGGCCGATCCGCTGGAAAGTCGGTGCGGCGGGGAGGGACGCTGGAGACAGCCCACCCGGCGGCGCACGCCGGGGCCTCGACGGACGGAGCACCCGATGACCTTCACCGCGAACCCGCGCCGCACGCGACTCGCGATCGCCGAGCTCGCCCCGGACGTCCTGGCCCCCAGCGCCCTGGCGCCCGCGGAGCACGCCGGCGCCGCATCGTCGCGCGCCACCGCCCCGTCGCCGCGGGACCCCCGCGCCTGGGTACGGGAGATCGCCGAGCTCACGCAGCCCGACGAGGTCGTGTGGTGCGACGGCTCGCCCGCGGAGAAGCAGCGCCTGCTCGCCCAGATGGTCGATGCCGGCACGCTGATCAAGCTGGACGAGGCGAAGCGGCCGAACTCCTACCTCGCCCGGTCGGACCCGTCCGACGTCGCCCGCGTCGAGTCGCGCACCTTCATCTGCTCGGAGCGCGAGGAGGACGCAGGCCCGACGAACAACTGGCGCGCGCCCGCCGAGATGCGCCAGGTGCTGACCGGGCCAGACGGCGTCTTCGCCGGCTCGATGCGCGGCCGCACCATGTACGTGGTGCCGTTCTCGATGGGACCCGTCGGCGGCCCGATCTCGCAGGTCGGCATCGAGATCACTGACTCCCCGTACGTCGTCGTGTCGATGCACGTCATGACGCGGGTCTCGCCGCAGGTCATGGACCTCGTCGACGGCGGGCAGCAGTGGGTGCCGGCCGTGCACACGGTGGGCGCCCCGCTGGCGGACGGCGAGGCCGACGTGCCGTGGCCCTGCAACGACACGAAGTACATCGTCCACTACCCCGAGACCCGTGAGATCTGGTCGTACGGCTCCGGCTACGGCGGCAACGCCCTGCTGGGCAAGAAGTGCTTCGCGCTGCGCATCGCGTCGGCGATGGCCCGCGACGAGGGCTGGCTCGCCGAGCACATGCTGCTCGTCCGTGTCACCTCGCCGGAGCAGCGGCAGTACCACCTCGCCGCCGCGTTCCCGAGCGCGTGCGGCAAGACGAACCTCGCCATGCTGCGCCCGACCATCCCGGGCTGGACGGTCGAGACGCTCGGCGACGACATCGTCTGGATGCGCCCCGGCCCCGACGGCCGCCTTCGCGCCATCAACCCCGAGGCGGGCTTCTTCGGTGTCGCGCCGGGCACGGGCGTCGAGACCAACCCCACCGCCGTCGAGACCTTCACGCACGACGCGATCTTCACGAACGTGGCCCTGACCGACGACGGAGACGTGTGGTGGGAGGGCCTCACGCCCGAGCCGCCGGCGCACCTGATCGACTGGCAGGGCAACGACTGGGCGCCCGGCTCCGACACCCCGGCCGCGCACCCGAACTCCCGGTTCACGGTGTCGGCGGCGCAGTGCCCGTCCATCGCGGACGTCTGGGAGGACCCGGCCGGCGTGCCGGTCGACGCGATCGTCTTCGGCGGCCGCCGCGCCACCAACGTGCCGCTCGTGACCCAGGCGACGAGCTGGGACCACGGCGTCTTCATGGGCGCCACGATCAGCTCCGAGCGGACGGCCGCGGCCGAGGGCACGGTCGGCGAGCTCCGTCGTGACCCGTTCGCGATGATGCCGTTCTGCGGCTACAACATGGCCGACCACTGGTCGCACTGGCTGGCGGTGGGCAAGGGCCTCGACGCCGACAAGCGGCCCAAGGTGTTCCAGGTGAACTGGTTCCGCAAGGGCGAGGACGGCAGCTTCCTGTGGCCCGGGTTCGGCGAGAACTCGCGTGTCGTGGAGTGGATCGTCACCCAGCTCGACCGGGCGCGCGGCCTGCGCACCGACGCCGGCGCCGTGCACTCCCCCGTCGGCCTGCTGCCTGCGGAGGGCGCGCTGCGCACCGACGGCCTCGACCTGACCGACGACGACCTCGCCGCCCTCTTCGACGTCCCGGCCGAGGCGTGGCTCGCCGAGACGGCGCTGACCGGCGAGTTCTTCGAGACCTTCGGCGACCGCGTGCCCGACCAGCTCTGGGCGCAGCTCTCCCTGCTGCGCGAGCGGCTCGGCGCGCGCGGCTGACCCACAGACCCGGGCCCGCCGGAGAGGCACCGGCGGGCCCGTACCCCTCGCCCGGCGCGGCAGTCCGGGTTCACGGCGGCAGTCCGTCCTGCCGCGGCGAGCCGAGACTGCCGCGCCGAGCCGCGCCGGGCGTCAGGCGTACACCGTGCCCATGAGCTCCCGGACGTCGGCGAGCGTGCGGTCGGCGACCTCGTTCGCCCGGGCGTTCCCCCGGGCGAGGACGTCGCGCACGACGGCGGGTCCGTCGGCGGCCAGGGCGGCCCGCCGCTCGCGCAGCGGACGCAGCCCCTCCACGACCGCCTCCGTCACGACCGCCTTCAGCCGCCCCGCCCCGGCGTCGCCGACCGACGCGGCCAGCGCGTCCGGCGTCGTGCCCGCGAAGTGCGCGCCGATGCGCAGCAGGTTCGCCACCTCCGGCCGGTCCTCCGGGGCGTAGGCGATGTGCCGCTCGGAGTCGGTGCGGGCGCGACGGAAGAAGCGCACCGTCTCGTCCTCCGTGGCGCGCAGCTCCAGCGCGTTGCCGCGCGACTTGCTCATCTTGGCGCCGTCGTTCCCCAGCACCGTGAGCGACCGCGTGAGCAGGGCCTCCGGCTCCGGGAAGTACGGGCGGGCGCCTGCGTACCGCTGGTTGAAGCGGCGCGCGACCGTCCGCGTCGTCTCCAGGTGCGGCAGCTGGTCGAGCCCCACGGGCACGAGGTTGCCGTGGCAGAACAGGATGTCCGCCGCCTGGTGCACCGGGTAGGTGAAGAGCAACCCGGACATGCCCCGCCCCTGCCGCTTCTCGGCGTCCGCGGCCTCCGCCTTCACGGTGGGGTTGCGCTCCAGCTCAGTCACGCTCACCAGCGACAGGAACGGCAGCAGCAGCTGGTTCAGGGCAGGCACCGCCGAGTGGGTGAACACCGTGGAGCGCGCCGGGTCGATGCCTGCGGCGAGGTAGTCGAGCACCACCTCGCGCACGACGGCGGGCAGGTCCCCGGCGTCGTCGCGGTCGGTGATGACCTGGTAGTCGGCGACGACGAGCACCACCTCGACCCCGGCGTCCTGCAGACGCACCCGGTTGTCGAGCGTGGCGAGCAGATGGCCGAGGTGCAGCGTGCCGGTCGGCCGGTCGCCGGTGAGGACGCGGAAGCGGCCCGGGTCGCGCGCGATCTCCGCCTCGATCTCGGCGGAGCGGGCCTGCGCGACGGCGGCGCTCGTCGTCGCGGGGGTGAGGGTGGTCAGGACGGTCGGTGCGGTCATCGGTTCGGCTCCTCAGGAGGATCGCCGCCCGTCGGACCGGTCCGGACACGAGAACGCCCCGGCTGCGACGGGCAGCTCGGGACGGGGACGTGGGCGCGTCGGGTCAGGGCTGCGGAGGCAGCCACCACCAGTTCGCGCGCGTCGTCATGACGTCAGCCTATGCCCGCGGCCGGGGTACCGGAATCCGCGCCACGGCCGGGCCAGACCCGCGGCGAGGTGAACCGGGGACGTCCGTGCGCCGCGTCCGTGCACGCCGTGGTCAGATTCTCCCGTGGAGAACGCAGCACGACGCCCGACCGGGACCACCCAGGGCCAGGCCCCGATCCTGGGCCGGGACGCCGAGCTCGCCCGCGTCGAACGCCTCGCCGCCCCGGGTTCGGGCGGCGTGCTGCTCTTCGTCGGAGAACCGGGACTGGGCAAGACGACCCTGCTGGAGCACGGTCGCGAGCTCGCCCGCCGGTCGGGACGGCACGTCCTCACGGCGCGGTGCGCGCGCGGCGAGCGCGAGCTGCCGTTCGCCGCGCTGCACCAGCTCCTGCTGCCGCGTCTCGACCGCCTCGACCGCCTGCCGGCGCCGCAGGCCCGCGCGCTCGGGGCAGCCCTCGGCCTGCACGAGGCCACGGCCGTCCCGGACCGGCTGCACCTGGCAGCAGGGGCGCTCACGCTCCTGTGCGACGTCGGGCCCTCCACGAGCGACGGCTCCAGCGACAGCGGCACTCTCGCCGTCGTCGACGACCTGCACTGGGCGGACGACGCCTCCCGCGACGTCCTGCTGTTCTGCGCCCGCCGGCTGGCCGACGCGTCCGCCGGGACGTCCCTCCTCCTGTCCACGCGGCCGGAGGCACCCGAGCCCCTCCCGACGATCACCCTGTCGAGCCTCGACCCCCGTGACGCCGCCCGGGTCCTCGACCTGCAGCCCGTCCCTCCCGCCGCTGCCGTGCGGCACGACCTCATCCAGCACGCGGCCGGGAACCCCCTGGCGCTCGTCGAGCTGTCCCGCGCCGACGCCGCGGTGCCCTCGCCCGCGTCGTCCGACGGCCCCTGGCCGGTGAGCGGGCGGATCGAGCGGGCGTTCGCCTCCCGGCTCCCCGCGCTGCCCGCGCCGACGCGCTGGCTGCTGCTCCTCGCCGCGGCGGCCGACGGCGACGACCTCGCGCCCGTCCTCGCCGCCGCCGGTGACGTGCCCGACGACGACCGGCTGGTCGCGTGGGCACCGGCCGAGACCGCGGGCCTCGTCCACCTGGACGGGCCCCGCTTCCGGTTCCGTCACCCGCTGGCACGCGCCGCCGTCTACCACGCCGCGCCCTTCGCGGAACGACGTGGCGCACACCTGGCCCTGGCGGAGGCCGTCGACGACCTCGACCGGCGCGCCTGGCACCGCGCGGCCGCCGCCGTCGGCCCCGACACCGCCGTGGCGACCGACCTCGAGGCCACGGCCGACCGGGCCCGCGAGCGAGGGGGCTGGGCCGCGAGCGCCCGCGCGCTCGAGCGGGCGGGCGAGCTCTCGGCAACCTCGGACGAGGCGGCGCGCCGCTTCGTGCTCGCGGCACCGGCCGCCATGTACACCGGGCGCACGGCCTGGGTGGAGCGCCTGGCGGACCGCGCCCTCGAGGCCACCGACGACGAGCACACGCGCTGGGAGGCCGACCTCTACGGGGGATGGGCGGCTGCCTCGACGCCCCGCCACCGCGCCGCCGTCGAACGGCTGACGACCGTCGCGCGCCGGGCGGGGGCGTCCGACCCCCAGCTGGCCCTCGCCGCGCTGGCCCCCGCCGCCGTGACGGCCTACTACTCCGGCGACGACGAGCTGATCGACGACGTCGCGCGCTGCCTCGAGGCGCTGCACCCGGACGAGACCGTGCCGGTGACCGCGTGGGTGCGGGCCGCGGCCGCGCCGTTCGCCCCGGCGTCGCGCGCCACGCTGGACGGCGCGGTCCGGGCGGCCACGCACCTCGGCATCAGCGAGCTCAACGTGCTCGGCGGGGCGGCGTGGATGCTCGACGAGACCGGGCTGGCCGCGCGGTTGCTCGGCGAGCTGCTGGAGCTGTTCTCCCACGGCCCCACGCAGGGGGCCAACGCCCTCGTCACGGCGACCCTCGCCGCTGCGCTGCACGAGCTCGGCAGGTGGGACGACGCCCAGGGGCACGTCGAGGACGCGGTGCGCGTCGCGGAGGCCACGGGGATGCCGGTCGTGCGGGCGGCCGCGGTCGAGACGGCCGCCCTGCTCGCCGCCGGCCGAGGCAGGACGGACGAGGCCCGAGAGCTCGCGCAGCACGCGCTCGCCGACGTGGGGCCCGGGGCGACCCGGTCGGTGGAGGTGCGCGCGCGACAGGCGCTCGGTCTCGCCTCCCTGGTCGCCGGCGAGCCCGAGGCCGCCTACGACGCCCTCCGCCGGACCTTCGCCCCCGACGGGCGCCCCACCCACCGGCACGCCTCGGTGCACGGGATCGCGCTGCTCGCCTCCGCCGCCGCTCGCGCGGACCGGCCCGAGCGGCTCGAGGACGCGGCCCAGGTGCTCTCCGCCGTCACGGCACACGTCGGCGACGCCCCCGGGCCGCGGGTGGCGGCCCTGCTGCACCACGCCCGCGCCCTGCTGGCGTCCCCCGACGACGCGGTGGGCGAGTACCGCACCGCGCTGGCCGACCCTGCCGGCGCCACCTGGCCGTTCGAGCGTGCCCTCGTCCGGCTCGACCTCGGCGAGCGGCTGCGGCGCCTGCAGCGTGTGAGCGAGGCACGGACCGAGCTCAGCGCCGCGCGCGAGACCTTCCTGCGGATCGGCGCCGCCTCGTTCGCGGACCGGGCGAGCGCCGAGCTCCGCGCCGCCGGCGTCGCGGTGGCGGAGCGCACGCCCGACGCCCTCGCGCAGCTCACTCCCCAGCAGCGCCGCATCGTGCGGCTGGCGGCCGAGGGACGCACCAACCGGGAGATCGCGGAGCGCCTCTTCCTGTCCCCCCGGACGGTCGGGTTCCATCTCTACCGGGTGTTCCCGCTGCTCGGCGTGACGTCGCGCGGCCAGCTGCGCGACCTGGTCGACGCCGGGGCCTCCGAACCGCGACCAGTCATCTGACAGAAGCGGCCGGCCACCCGCACGGGTGAGGGTGATGTCTCCGACCCTGGGAGACACACCATGACCGAGTTCAGCGCGTCCCGCCGTGCCGTGGTCTTCGTCCACGGCCTGTGGCTCCACGCCGACTCGTGGACACCGTGGATGGACCGCTTCGCGGAGGCCGGCTACGACCCGCACAACCCGGGCTGGCCCGGCGCCTCCGCCACCGTGGCGGAGGCGAGGGAGAACCCCGAGCTGGCGGGCGGCGTGGGCATCGACGACGTCGTGGCGCACTACGCCGACGTCCTCGACGGCCTGTACGTCGACGGTCTCGACCCGCGGCCCGTCGTCGTCGGGCACTCGTTCGGCGGCCTCGTCGCGCAGCGCCTGCTCACCGAGGGCCACGCGGCCGCGGCGGTCGCGATCGACCCGGCACCCATGCGCGGGAACATCCTCCTTCCGCCGAGCTCGCTGCGGGTGGCCGCCGTCGCGCTGACGAGCCCTGCGAGCTTCCGGGGCACCGTCGCGCTGACCCCGGAGGAGTTCCGGTACGGCTTCGCCAACGAGCTCTCGGACGACGAGGCCGCCGCGCTCTACGACCAGTGGACGATCCCCTCCCCCGGCAGGCCCCTGTTCGAGGACGCGGCGGCGAACCTGCTGCCGGGCTCGCCCGCGCGGGTCGACACCCGCGACGCGGACCGCGGTCCGCTCCTGTTCATCGGCGGCGGCATGGATCACACGGCGCCCGCGTCCCTGACGCGCACCTCCGCGAAGATCCACCGGAAGCACTCCGGCGCCGTCACCGACCTCGTCGAGTTCCCCGACCGGGGACACTCGCTCACCATCGACCACGGCTGGGCCGAGGTCGCGGACGCCGCGCTCGCGTGGCTCAAGGAAAAGGGGCTGTGATGCCTTTCATCACCACTTCCGACAGCTCGACCGGTCCCGTCGAGATCTTCTACAAGGACTGGGGCACCGGTACCCCGGTCGTGTTCTCGCACGGGTGGCCGCTGAACGCGGACGCCTGGGACCGCCAGATGATGGCGGTCACCGACGCCGGCTTCCGCGCCGTCGCGCACGACCGACGCGGTCACGGTCGCTCCACGCAGACGGGCGACGGCAACGACATGGACCACTACGCGGACGACCTCGCCGCGCTGCTGGACCAGCTCGACCTCACGGACGTCGTGCTCGTGGGCCACTCGACCGGCGGCGGCGAGGTGGCCCACTACCTGGCGCGCCACGGCTCGGCGCGCGTGCGCAAGGCGGTCCTCGTCGGGGCCGTTCCCCCGCTGATGGTGCAGACGCCGGAGAACCCGGACGGCACCCCGATCGAGGTGTTCGACGGCATCCGCGAGGGCGTGCGGACGGACCGCTCGCAGTACTACCGCGAGCTCGCCGTGCCGTTCTTCGGCGCGAACCGCGAGGGGGCGAACGTCTCCCAGGGCGCGATCGAGCAGTTCTGGCGGCTCTCGATGCAGGCCGGCCTGAAGCCGGCGTACGACTGCATCGCGCAGTTCTCGGAGGTCGACTACACCGACGACCTGCGCGCGATCGACGTCCCGGTCTTCGTGGCGCACGGCGACGACGACCAGATCGTGCCGATCAAGGCCGCCGGGATCCGGTCGGCGGAGATCCTCGCCGACGCGACGCTCAAGGTCTACCCGGGCGCACCGCACGGCATCGTCGGGGCGTACGAGGACGAGTTCACGAAGGACCTCGTGGCGTTCGTCCAGGCGTGACACGACGGTGACCCTCCGGCCCTTCGTGGCCGGAGGGTCGCTCGTCAGCGGGACCGGTCGGCGGGCGGCGTGAGCAGCGGCTCGAGGTCGGAGGCGTCGACCAGCGGGTCGTCGAGGTCCACCGTGATCTGCGACCGCGCCATCACGCGGGCCGCGCCGGTGACGGCGGAGCGCAGCGCCGGGTAGTCGCCCACCCGGGTGCGCTCCAGCACGGTGCCCACGAACCGGCTGCCGCGCGGCGAGACCGTCTCCAGCGACTCGCCCTCGCGGATCTCCCCGCGCTGGGCCATGAGCGCGAGCCGCGCCGACGTGCCGGTGCCCGTGGGGCTACGGCAGAGCACGCCCGGGTGCACGTAGGTGGCCGACGGCGACTCCCAGCGGCCGTCGCCGACCTGGCGCAGCGGGCCCATGAAGTGCGCGAACGGCAACGGCCCGACGTCGCCCAGGTCGGGGTGCTCCTGGCGCAGGCCGGGCCGGGCCGCGCGGACGAAGGCGTCCCCGAACGCGGTCAGCGCGACCTGCTCCGTCGGGCCGATGTCGAACCCGTAGCGGGACGCGTCGATGAGCGCGTAGTACGCCCCGCTCCACACGAGGTCGAACAGCACGTCGCCGTGGTTCGGCACCTCGACGCTCAGTGCCTCGTCGGCCACGTACGCCGGCTCGCCCTCGGTGGTGATGGACACGACCCGCCCGTCGATCACCCGCGCGCTGACCCGGGCCAGGCCCGCGGGGGACTCCAGGACGATGTCCTGGAGCCCGTCGCCGTCGCGCAGCGGGATGGCCCCGCTCTGCAGCAGCGCCGTGGCCGTGCAGATCGTGTTGGAGCCCGAGTAGAGCGGGTACCCCATCGCCTCCATGATCACGTAGCCGGCCTGCGCCCGCGGGTCGCTGGGCTCGACGATCAGGTCGACCGACATGGCCGGGTCGCCGTACGGCTCCGACAGCAGCAGGCGGCGCAGCCCGTCGCCCTGCCGCTCCAGGTAGCGCGCCTTCTCCAGCACGGTCCGCCCGGGCAGCGGCTCGACGCCGGACATGACGACCCGGCTGACGTCTCCGCCCGACTGCGCGTCGATCAGCTCGATGGTGCGCTCACGGCTGCGCATACGGTGCCCCCACGCCGTCCCAGTGCCGGTCCGGCACGACGACGAGCTTGCCGACGTAGGACTTCGCCAGGAACGCGCGCTGCGCGTCGTGCAGGTCGGAGAGCCGGAACGTGCGGTCCAGGAGCGGACGGATCTCGCCGTCGGAGATGTAGCGCACCAGCCGCCGGAAGGCGGTGCGCGTGCCCTGCGACGACCCGTGCAGCTCGAGCTGCTTGAGGTACATGGTGCGCAGGTCGAGCTGCACGACCGGGCCGCCGATCGCGCCCGCCGTCGTGTACCTCCCCTCGGGCCGCAGGATGCGCAGCAGGTCGTTGAACATCGGCCCGGCCACCAGGTCGGCGACGACATCGACCGGGCCGTCCACCACACGCCCCACCTCGGCGACGAGGTCGGCGGCGTCGCGCAGCACGACGTCCTGCGCCCCGATCTGCCGCAGCGCGGCCTCCTTGCCGGCGCTCGTCACGGCGTACGGGACGGCGCCGCGCACGCGGGCGAGCTGCACGATCGCCGACCCCACGCCGCCGGACGCCCCCGTCACGAGCACCCGCTCCCCCGCGGCCAGCCGCGCCCGGTCGAGCATCTGCTCCGCGGTGAGGTAGGCGCAGCAGAACGTCGCGAGCTCGGCGTCGGCGATGTCGGCCGTGATCTCGTAGGCGTTCTCGGCGGGGGCGGTCATGTACTCGGCGTACCCGCCGTCGCGGCCGTGCCCGATGTAGTCGATGTCCGCCAGGCTGTCGTCGCCCTCGGGCCGGTGGTAGATGCTGAAGTCCACGACGACGCGCTCGCCGACCCGGCCGGCGGGCACGCCGTCGCCGACGGCGGCGATCACGCCGACCGTGTCCGCGCCCTGGATCCGGGGGAAGGTGAGCGTGGACCTGCCGCGTCTCCACGTCGAGACGGAGCCCGGGTCCGTCTCCGTGCCGTACGCGCCCTCCCGGACCCAGACGTCCGTGTTGTTCATGCCGCAGGCGTGCACGTCGACCAGGACCTCGCCCGCGGCGGGCGCGGGCGTGGGCACGTCCTCGCGGTACACCAGCCGGTCGAGGCCACCGTGGCCGACGAGCTGGACCGCCTTCATCACCGCCGGGATCTCCGCCATCAAGTGAGCGTAGGGGCGGGAGGCCCGTCGCGTCATCGGGACGGCGGCACGTCGCCCGGCCGCTCTCCCGGCCACCCGCCCGACCACCCGGGCGACCGGTGGGAGAATCGGGCCGTGCCCGACCAGCTCCCGCCCGTGCCCGCGTCCCCGTTCGCCCACGTCGTGTACTACGAGCCGCGCATCCCGGGGAACACGGGCTCCGCCATCCGCCTCGCCGCCGTCACCGGGGCGCGGCTGCACCTCGTGGAGCCGCTGGGCTTCGACCTGTCCGAGGCGAAGCTCAAGCGCGCCGGGCTGGACTACCACGACCTGGCCGTCATGGACGTGCACCCGACGTTCGACGCCGCGCTCGACGCCCTGCCCGACGCGCGCGTCTTCGCGTTCACCGCGCACGCCGACACCACCTACACCGACGTCGAGTACCGCCGCGGCGACGTCCTGCTCTTCGGCCCCGAGCCGACCGGCCTGCCCGACGAGGCGATGGACCATCCGCGCGTCACCGACCGCGTGAAGATCCCCATGCTGCCCGGTCGGCGCTCGCTCAACCTCACCAACGCCGCGTCCATCGTCGTCTACGAGGCGTGGCGGCAGGCGGGCTTCCCGGGCGCCGTCTGAGCGCGACGCGGCGCGTCTCGCGGCGCCGTCACCCGGGCAGGACGTCGATGAGTCCCCGATACTCCAGCGGCGCACGGTCGTGCACGTTCGTGCCCGGCCCGGTCATGCGTCCACGCCGACGACGCGGACGAGCTCTGCCAACCTGGCCATGACGTCGGAGCCCGGGTCGGCGTCCGTGACGACGCCCGCGACGGCGTCGAACCCGATCACCTCGAACGGCGACGCGGCCCCGACCTTCTCCGACGAGCCCAGCACGAAGGTCTCCGCGGCGCGGCCGGCCAGCGCCCGCTTCATGGCGGCCTCGTCCGGGTCGCCGGTGGTGAGCCCGGCGTCGGGGTGGATGCCCGTGACCCCGAGGAGGAAGACGTCGGCGGAGATCCGCTGCGCGGCCTCGACCGCGGCCGCGCCGCTCGCCACCGCGGAGTGCTTGAAGAGCCGGCCGCCGAGGACGAAGACCTCGGCCACGGGGTGCTCGACCAGCGCCGTCGCCACGGTCGGGCTGTGCGTGACCACGGTGCACCCCAGGTCCGGCGGGAGCGCCCGTGCCACCGCGAGCGCCGTCGTCCCGCCGTCGAGGATCACCGTGCTCCCCGGGTCGATCAGCCGCACCGCCGCCGCGGCGACGCGCTCCTTGCCCGCCACCTCGACCCGCTGCCGGCCGGCGTAGTCGACGACCGCCGGGGACACCGGCAGCGCGCCTCCGTAGACGCGCTGGCACAGCCCCTCGGCCGCCAGCTCGCGCAGGTCGCGCCGGATGCTGTCCTCCGACAGGCCGAGCTCCGCCGCAGCCGTCTTGGCCACGACCTTGCCGTCGCGACGGAGGGTCTCGAGGAGGTGGTCACGCCTCTCGGCAGCGAGCATCGCGTTTCTCGTTTCTTCGTAGTCCTGCATGTTTGTGTCTAGTCTACGGGCATGACCCGACCACTGCTCATCCTCGTCGCCGGCCCCTACCGTTCCGGCACCGACGGCGACCCCGCCGCGATGGAGGCCAACCTGCGCCGGCTCGAGGAGGCCGCCTGGCCCGTCTTCGCCGCCGGGCACGTCCCCGTGGTCGGCGAGTGGGTGGCGCTGCCGGTGCTGCGCTCGGCCGGCGCCACGCTGGACGACGACCTCGCGGACGACGTGCTCTACCCGACGGCGCAGCGGCTGCTGCAGCACTGCGACGCCGTGCTCCGGCTGCCCGGCGAGTCGACCGGGGCCGACCAGGACGTCGCGATCGCCGAGAGCCGGGGCCTCCCCGTCTACTACGACGTCGCCGACGTGCCGCGTCTCGCGGACGCCGACCGGTGAGCGGCCTTCCCGGCGTCGACGTCCCCGACCACCGCGGCCGGACCGGCCTCGACCGGGCCGGACGGGACCTGCGCCGCAACCCGGACGTGGTCGTGCGCGACGTCGAGCTCACCTCCCGGGGCTGGCACGTGCTGCGCCGCACGACGTTCGACCATCGCCGGCGTGACGGGAGCTGGCGCACCCTCGAGCGGGAGACCTACGACCGCGGGGACGGCGCCACGATCCTGCTGCACGACGACGCGCGGTCCACCGTGCTGCTCACCCGCCAGTTCCGGTTCCCGGCGTATGTCAACGACCACCCGGACGGGATGCTGATCGAGACGGCCGCGGGCCTGCTCGACGACGACGACCCCGAGACCGCGATCCGCCGCGAGGTGGCCGAGGAGCTCGGTGTCGCCGTCGGCCCGGTCGCGCATGTCTTCACCGCGTACATGAGCCCCGGCTCCGTCACGGAGAAGGTCCACTTCTACGCCGCGCCCTACACGCCGGGCGACCGTGTCGGACCCGGCGGCGGGGTCGCCCACGAGGGCGAGGACATCGAGGCCGTCGAGCTCCACCGCGACGACGCCCTGGCCATGGTCCGCGACGGCCGCATCGTCGACGGCAAGACCATCATGCTGCTCCAGTGGTGGGCACTGCGGGGCTGACGACAGGATGTGCACCATGCGCAGCAGCCTCTTCCACCACACCGAGCCGCAGGGCGAGCCCGGCAGCTTCCAGCTCGTCAACCCGCGGATGCTCAAGGTCGACCTCGCCGGCTCCGGTGGGTTCTTCTACGCCAAGCAGGGGTCGATGGTCGCCTACCAGGGCGACGTCGACTTCGCCTACGAGGGCGCGGGCGGCATGACCAAGCTCTTCAAGAAGGCGTTCACCGGCGAGGGCATGTCCCTGATGAAGGTGTCCGGCAGCGGCGACGTCTTCCTCGCCCAGGACGCCGACGAGGTGTTCGTGCTGTACCTGGAGAACGAGAGCGTCACCGTCTCGGGCAGCAACATCCTCGCGTTCGAGAGCTCGCTGACCTGGGACATCAACCGCGTGCAGGGCGCGTCGGTGCTCAGCGGCGGGCTGTTCAACACCACGTTCACCGGCTCCGGCGCGCTCGCCGTCACCGCCTACGGCACCCCCGTGGTGCTCGAGGTCGACGAGCCCACCTACGTCGACATGCAGAGCGTGGTGCTCTGGTCCACGACCCTCACCAGCACCGTGCGCAAGACGGCGAAGCTCGGCGCCGCCATCGGCCGCGGCTCGGGCGAGGCGTACCAGCTCGGGCTCACCGGCCAGGGCATCGTCGTCGTGCAGGCGTCCGAGGGCCACCCGCTGCCGAACCAGAACTGACGCCGGTCGCGGCGGCGCCCGGCCGTTGGCGCGTCCCGGCACGCCTGGGACCGACGTCAGGCGGGCGCGAGCACCTCGACGCGGTTGCCCGCGCCGTCGCGGGTGTGGAACCTCAGGTACCCCGCGAAGGTCGTCCGCTCGGAGCGGTCGACGGCGAAGCCCGCATCCTCCAGCCGGTCCGCCGTCGCGTCGAGCGCGGCGACGTCGTCCACCACCAGGGCCGGGTGCGCCTTGCGCGCCGGGACGAACGGGTCCTCCACGCCGACGTGGATCTCCGCGACGACGGCGCCCCTCGCGTCGACCCCCCGGAACCAGCAGCCGCCGCGTCCCGCCAGCTCCGGCGGCTTCGCCACCTCGGTCAGGCCGAGCCCGGCGCCGTAGAACGCGCGTGCCGCGTCTTCGCCGCCCGGCGGGCAGGCCACCTGCACGTGATGCAGCCGCATGTCGTCTCCTCGTCTCCGAAAGTATCTCGACGTCAAGATATCCGGTCGCGTGCGCGCTCTCGACGACGGCGCTCCGCGGCAGCCCGGACGGCCCACCCGCCGCCCATGAAGATCGGCACATCGACCAGGAACCGGCCGAACGGAGAGAGGTCGGGCGCGAGCGCCTCGATCACGGAGACCGACGCGCCCGCAAGGGTCACGAACAGCGCAGCGACGAGGACGACTCGCACCGCCTCAACCCTCCAGGAGCCACGTCGCGGCGCGGCGCAGGAGCTCGGCGTGGGACGGCGAGTCGTAGGCGCGGACGTCGTGCCCCAGCCCGCTGTACACGGTGCGGCCGCCGTGCGCGTCGGCGACCCACACGGCGGGGTGCCGCTCCCCGTCGTCGCCGATCACCCAGCCCAGCACCTGCGACGACGGCGCCACGCGCAGGTGGCAGTACCGCTCGTCGACCACCTCGACGGCCCCGATCCCCTCCGTGATCGCGTGCGCCCCCACGGCCAGCGGCACCGTGGTGGGACCCAGCGGCGGGTGCATCGACTCCCCTGGCACCCACCGGCCACCGAGCACCTCCTCCCACTCCGGGTGGTCGCCGAACGCGTTCGCCGCCTGGTGCACCGCGAGGATCCGTCCGCCGGCGCGCGCCCACGCGTCGAGGCGCGCGTGGAACGGCGCCCAGGCCGCGTCGTCGGGGCCGATGCCGGCCTCCCGGAGCCCCGGCCACGGCGTGCCGGCGTTGACGACGAGCAGGTCGATGTCGTCCAGGTCGTCGAGGGCGTCGGGGAACGTCGAGCGGACGACGACGTCGGGGGCGCCGCCGTCCGGGTCCAGCCCGGAGAGCACCAGCGCCAGCCGGTGCGACGTCGCCGCGTGGTCGTGCCAGGGGTCCTCGTGGCGGCCGCGGCCGGCGAGGATCAGGATGCGGGGAGGTCGGGAGTCGCGCGTCGTCGTCACGACGCCCCATCCTGCCGGTCGGGACCCGCCGGGGACCACCGAACGATCGGGATCGATCGCGCCGCCGGGTCAGCCGACGACGAGCCGCACGAGCGCGTCGACCCGACGGTCGTCGTTGCCGGCCGACAGACGCCCCGCCCGGTGCAGCGCGACGAGGCCGTGCACGGCGCCCCACAGCACCTCGGCCGCGGTCGCCGGGTCGGAGGGCGGCGCCTCGAGCCCCGTCAGCGCCCCCTCGATCGCCGCGAAGCCCGCGCGGAGGGTCTCCGGCGTGTCGTCCGAGGCGAACGGGACCAGCACGGGCAGGAGGAACATCGCGTCGTAGGTCGCGGGGTGCCGCGCGGCGAAGTCCAGGTACGCCGTCACCAGCCCGCGCACCCGCGCGGCGTCCGTCCCTGTCTGCCCGGACGTCGCGGACGAGAGGACGCCCGCCAGCTCCTCGAACCCTGCCAGGGCGACCGCGGTGACGATCTCCGTGCGCCCCTGCGGGAAGTGCCCGTAGAGCACCGGCTGGCTGTACTCGATCGCGTCCGCGAGCCGCCGGGTCGTCACGGCCTCCCACCCCTGCTCCTCGGCGAGCGCGCGGGCGGCGGCCACGATGCGGTCCCGGCGCTCGGCGACCTGGCGGGCTCGTCGTGCAGCGGCAGCGGTCGTCATGCCGGCGACTCTAGCACTGCTAGACGATTGCTGATATGTTCTCTAGCGCTGCTAGATCTAGCGGCGCTAGCCCACGGAACGGAGCAGGGCCATGGAGTGGTTGCCGATCGTCGCCGTCGTCGTCACCGGGCTGATGGTGGGGGTGGAGCTGTCCGTCGCGTTCGTGATGAACCCGATCTTCGACAGCCTGCCCGACGGCGCGGGGATCCTCGCCCGTGCCCACGGCGGCCGGATGCTGGGGCGCCTCATGCCCTTCTGGTACATCGGCTCGACTCTGCTGGTCGCCGGCACCGCGCTGGTCGTCCCCGATGCCGCGGTCGTGGCCTGGGCCGCCGTCGGCCTGCTGCTCGTCAGCGTCGTCCTGTCCGTCACCCTGCTGGTGCCGATCAACGACCGGGCCAAGACCTGGACCGCCGAGACCGCCCCCGCCGACCACCGCGAGCAGGCCACGCGCTGGGACCGGCTGCACCTGGTGCGCCTCGCGGTGATCGTCGCGGCGTTCGTCCTGGTGACGGTGGCCGCCGCCCGGTGACGGCCACCGTCCGCGCGCCTCAGGCCTCCAGGAGCACCGCGGACCCCTGGCCCCCGCCGCCGCACAGCGCGGCGGCGCCCACCGAGCCGGGCCCGAGCAGCTCCAGCCGCCGGGCGAGGTGCCCCACCACGCGCGCGCCGGACGCCCCGATCGGGTGCCCCAGCGCGATGGCGCCGCCGTGCGCGTTCACCAGCTCCGGGTCGAGGCCGAGCCTGTCCACCGACGCGAGAACGACCGCCGCGAACGCCTCGTTGATCTCGAGGGCGCCGAGGTCGCGCGGGGACAGGCCCGCCCGCTCGCAGGCGGCGGCGATCGCGTTCGCCGGCTGCGCGTGCAGGCCGACGTCGGGCCCCGCGACGAGCGCGTGGGAGCGCACGCGGACACCGGACAGCCCGCGTGCCTCCGCGACGTGGTCCGCCACGAGCACCAGGGCCGCCGCGCCGTCGGAGATCTGCGACGCGTTGCCGGCCGTGATGGTGCCGTCCTCCCGGAACGCCGGCCGCAGCCGGCCGAGACCGTCGAGCGTGGAGTCCGGGCGCACGCCGTCGTCGGCCTCCACCCGCACGGTGCCGCGCCGGCCGGGGACGTCGTAGGGCGCGATCTCCTCCGCCAGCAGGTCGGCCGCCTTGGCGGCCCGCGTGTGCGACGCGACGGCCAGCGCGTCCTGCGCCTCGCGCGTGTTCCAGGCCGCGGCGGCCATCGCCTCGCCGTGCCGCTCGGTGCTCAGCCCCATCGAGTCGTGCTCGAAGGCGTCGGTGAGCCCGTCGTGCGCCATCGTGTCGATCAGCTCGACCGGGCCGAACTTCTTCCCGGCGCGCGAGCCGACCCAGGCGTGCGGGGCCAGCGTCATCGACTCCATCCCGACCACCGCGACGATCGTCGCCTCGCCGCCCGAGATCAGCCGGTGCGCCTGCACCACCGCCTCCGCCCCGGACAGGCAGACGGCGTTGAGCGTCACGGCCGGCACGGTCATCGGCACTCCCGCGCCGACACCCGCCTGCCGGGCCGGGTTCTGCCCCGCGCCGCCCTGCAGCACCTGCCCGCCGACGACGACGTCCACCTCCCCCGGCTCCACGCCCGCCGCCGCGAGCGCCGCCGCCAGCGCGTGCGCGCCCAGCGTCGTCGCCGGCACGGACGCGAACGCCCCGTTCGAGCGCACGAACGGCGTCCGCCGGTATCCCGCGATCACGGTCATCGTCGTCCCTCCTCCACCGCCGCGGCCGAGCCGTCGCCCGTCCCGGCGTCGTCCTCCGGATCGTCCTCCAGCTCCACGACCAGCTCCGCCTCGGTCGCCTCGCGCACCTCGTCGACGGTCACGCCCGGCGCCAGCCGCCGCAGCACGAACGCGGCCTCGAGGCCGTGGTCGGTCACGTCGAGCACGGCCCGGTCGGTGACGATCCGGTCGACGACGCCCTCCCCCGTGAGCGGCAGCGTGCAGCGCCGACGCAGCTTGGGCGACCCGTCGCGGGCCACGTGGTCCATGAGCGCGACGATGCGCCGCGCCCCGACGACGAGGTCCATCGCGCCGCCCATGCCCTTGACGAGCTTGCCGGGCACGGTCCAGCTCGCCAGGTCGCCGGTGGCGGACACCTGCAGCGCGCCCAGGATCGCGATGTCGATGTGGCCGCCGCGGATCATGGCGAACGAGTCGGCGGCGTCGAAGAAGCTCGCGCCGGGCACCGCGGTGACCGTCTGCTTGCCCGCGTTGATGAGGTCCGCGTCCTCGGTGCCCTCGACCGGGAACGGCCCGATGCCGAGCAGCCCGTTCTCGCTCTGCAGCGTGATCCCCACGCCGGGCGGCAGGTGGTTCGCCACCAGCGTCGGGATGCCGATGCCGAGGTTGACGTAGTCGCCGTCCTGCAGCTCGGCGGCGGCCACGGCGGCCATCTCGTCGCGCGTCCAGGTCATGCCGCACCTCCCGCCGTCGTCGTGTCGGCCACGCTGCTCGCCGGTGCGGGGCGCACCGTGCGCTGCTCGATGTCCTTGACCCGCTCGCGCGCGAGCACCAGTCGGTGCGTGTAGATCCCCGGCGTCACGACGACGTCCGGGTCGATCGGCTCGTCGGTGATCTCCTCCGCCTCGACCACGGTGACCCGCCCGGCCGTCGCGATCACCGGGTTGAAGTTGCGCGCCGTGTACCGGTAGACGAGGTTGCCGAACCGGTCCGCACGACGCGCGTGCACCAGCGACAGGTCCGCCACGATGGCGCGCTCCAGCACGTACCGCCGGCCGTCGATCTCGTCGACCGGCTTCCCCTCGGCGACGGGCGTGCCCACCCCGGTGGGCGTGTAGAACGCGGGGATGCCCGCGCCGCCCGCGCGCAGCCGCTCGGCAAGCGTGCCCTGCGGCACGAACTCCACCTCGAGCGCACCGTCCAGGTACTGCTGCGCGAACAGCTTGTTCTCCCCCACGTACGACGACAGCACCCGCCGCACCTGGTCGTTCTCCAGCAGGATGCCGAGCCCCTTGCCGTCCACGCCCATGTTGTTGGACACGACCGTCAGGTCCTTCACCCCGGAGTCGCGCACCGCCTCGATGAGGTCGTTCGGGTTGCCGCTCAGGCCGAACCCGCCGACGGCGATGGTCATGCCGTCGTGCAGCAGGCCGTCCAGCGCGGCCACGGCGCTGGGCTGCAGCCGGTCCACCGTCCTCGACACCGTCATCGTCGTCCCCCGTTCTCCTCGACCGTACGTCCGACGGCGGGGCCGTCGGGAGTGCCTTGCGCGCCCTGCTCCGCCTGCTCGGACCTGCGCAGCACCGCCTCGGCGTGCCGCAGCAGCGGCGCGTCGACCATCCGGCCGCCGACGGTGAGCACGCCGGAGTCGGCCGACACGCGCCGTCCGTGCTCACCGGCGTGCTCACCGGCGTGCTCACCGGCGTGCTCACCCGCGATGCCCGCGAGCGCCTCCGCCCGGCCGGACGCCGCGGCGAGCACCTCGCGTGCCCGCTCCACCTCGGCCTCGGACGGCGCGAACGCGGCGCGCACGACGGCGACGTGGCTCGGGTGCACGCACAGCGACGCGACGAACCCGCTGGCCGCGGCGTCCTGCGCCTCGGCCCGCAGGCCCGCGAGGTCGTCGAGCTCGAGGTGCACGGCGTCGATCGCGGCCTTGCCCGCCGCGCCGGCCGCGAGCAGCACCGCCGACCGGGCGTGCCGCGCGACGTCGCGGTAGCCGCCGTCGACGAACCGGCTCGAGGTGCCGTGCAGCGACGCCACCAGGTCCTCCGCGCCCCACGCGAGCGCGACGACGTCGGGCCGCGCGGCCAGGGCGGGCGCGGCGAGCACTCCCGCCGCCGTCTCGCACAGCGCGACGACGGCGTACGGGCCGCCGTCCGGCGCGAGCAGCGGGCCGACGAACCGGCCGTCCGCCTTCGGCAGCATCACCGTGCGGTACGGCGTGCGGGCCAGGGCGGCGAGGTCGGCGTCGTGCTCGGGGGTGCCGACCGCGTTGACGCGCACGATCACCCGTTCCGGGTCCAGCACCGTGTCCACCAGCGCGGCGCGGGCCGCCTCCTTGCG
The DNA here is from genome assembly GCF_050311635.1 of Isoptericola nanjingensis. NCBI lineage: Bacteria > Bacillati > Actinomycetota > Actinomycetes > Micrococcales > Promicromonosporaceae > Isoptericola > Isoptericola nanjingensis. The sequence continues at coordinate 300,270 of NZ_JBNOZL010000006.1, forward strand.
CCCGGGCGCGACGGCGTCCTCGAGGTCGAGGATCGCCGCGTCGGCGCGGTCCAGGGCCTTGGCGAACCGGTCGGGCCGGTCGGCCGGGCAGAACAGGAGCGCCGGCCCGAGCGTGAACGGGGCGGGGTTCACAGCACGCCCCCGCCGTGCTCGCTGGCGTTCTTGTGCTCGTGCTCCTCGTGGCCCTCGCGCGTCCACATCAGCATCGTCCGCCCCGCCTTCGCCACGACCTCGCCGTCCTGGTTGCGGCCCACGTGCTCGACGGTCACGACGCCCGTGCCGGGGCGCGAGCGCGACAGCCGCCGGTCGACGACCGTCGTCTCCCCGTACAGCGTGTCGCCGTGGAACATCGGGTGCGGGAACGCCACCTCCGTGAAGCCGAGGTTCGCCACGAGCGTCCCGCGCGTCAGGTGCGCCACCGACAGCCCCACCAGCGTGGCCAGCGTGAGCATCGAGTTCACCAGGGGGCGTCCGAACGGCTGCGTCGCCGCCCACGCCGCGTCCAGGTGCAGCCCCTGCGGGTTCATCGTGACGGACGTGAACAGCACGTCGTCCGCCTCCGTCATCGTGCGGCCCGGCCGGTGCACGTACCGCACGTCCGGGTCCAGCTCGTCGTAGTACAGCCCGCGCTGCACCTCGTCACGCATCGCGCCCTCCCTCGTCCGTGCCGAGCAGGCAGCTGCGCACGTTCTGAGCCGTCTGACGGTGCGCAGCTGCATGGTCGGCGGTCACGACGCCAGCCCCAGGTCGCGGGCGATGATCATGAGCTGCACCTCCGTGGTGCCCTCGCCCACCTCGAGGATCTTGGAGTCCCGGTAGTGCCGGGCCACCGCGTTCTCGTTGAGGAAGCCGTAGCCGCCGAAGATCTGCGACGCGTCGCGGGCGTTCGCCATCGCGGCCTCCCCGCCCACGAGCTTCGCGACGGACGCTTCCGCCTTGAACGGCTTGCCGTGCACCTGCTTGAGCGCGGCGTCCAGCCAGCACAGGCGGGCCGAGTGCACGCGCGCCTGCATGCGGGCCAGCGTGAACGCGATGTGCTGGTTGCCGCCGATCGCGTGGCCGAAGACCTCGCGCTCCTTCGCGTAGCGCAGGGCCTCCTCGAGGCAGCCCTGCGCGGCGCCCGTCGCGAGGGCGGCGAAGGCGATCCGGCCCTCGTCGAGCGCGCGCAGGAAGTTCGCGTACCCACGGCCCTGCTCGCCGAGCAGGTTCCCGGCGGGGACGCGGACCCCGTCGAGCGTCAGCGGGTGGGTGTCGGAGGTGTGCCAGCCGACCTTGTCGTAGCTGGGCTCCACCGTGAGGCCGGGCGTGCCGGACGGCACGAGGAACGACGACAGCTCGGGATGGGTCGCGCCGTCCGCGCCGGTGCGTGTCCCGGTCACCGCGGTGACGGTGATGACGCTGGTGATCGGCGTGCCGGAGTTGGTGATGAACTGCTTGGAGCCGTCGATCACCCACTCGCCCGTGGCCTCGTCCCGGCGCGCCGTGGTGCGCGTGGCGCCGGCGTCCGACCCCGCCCCCGCCTCCGTGAGGCCGAAGGCGGCGAGCGCGCGGCCGCTGACCAGGTCGGGCAGCCAGCGCTGCTTCTGCTCGTCCGTGCCGTGCCGGAAGATCGGCATGATGCCCAGCCCGACACCCGCCTCGAGCGTCACCGCGATCGACTGGTCCACCCGCGCGAGCGCCTCGACCGCGAGGCACAGGGACACGTAGTCCTTCCCCTGCCCGCCCACGTCCACCGGGAACGGCAGGCCGAACAGCCCCAGCTCGCCCATCTGCTCGATGATCTCGACCGGCAGGCGCCGCTCGGTGTCGTACCGGTAGGCAGCAGGCGCCACCACCTGGTCCGCGAACTCGCGCACCACGGCGCTGAGCTTCCGCTGCTCGTCGCTGAGCACGGTGGACTGGGTCTCGCTGATCATGACGCTCCTCGGGTGTCGGAGTGTGCTGCCGCCACGGCGGGGTCTGCCGGCGCGGGAGCGTGGTCTTCGGGGGTGTCGACGGGTGGGTCGACAGGCTGTTCGGCGGTCGGATCGACGACGGCGACCACCTGGTCGAGGCGCACCTGGTCGCCGGCGCGCACGTCGAGGCGCACGACGCCGCCGATCGGCGCGAGCAGCGGGTGCTCCATCTTCATCGCCTCGACGACGACGACGGGCTGGCCGGCGACGACGACGTCGCCGTCCACGACGGGCACGGCGGACACCGTGCCGGGCATCGCGACGCGCACCGGTGCGCGGGTCGCTCCGCCCGCCGCGCCGTCGTCGCCGAGCGCGCGCTCCGCCCGCCGTCGTGCGGCCAGCGCCGCCCGGTCGAGCACCGTGCACGACGACGTCCGCCCGTCGAGGTGCGTCCACACCACCGCCGGCGCCGCTGTGAGCGGGCGTTCGGACCCGTCGCCCGGCGTGCCGTGGGCGCGTCTCCCGCTCACAGCGGTGACCAGGGTGCGCGTGACGCCGTCGACGGTGAGCAGGTGGCGTCCGCGGACCGGGTCGTCCCTGGTGCGCAAGGAGGCGCGCACCGGCTCGTCGTCGTCGACGGTGACGACGGCGTCGTGGGGTGTCCCGATGACGGCGACGGCGTGCTCCGCGCCCGCCGCGTCGACGAGCACCGCGCGGCGCGGCACGGGCGCGCCGTTGAGCCGCCAGCCGTCGGAGGCGGCCCACGGGCCGGTCGCCGCGGGGGCGCCGGTGTCGACGGCGAGCAGCGCCGCCGCGACCAGCGACCCGTCAGGCGTCCGCGCCACCGGGGCAACCCGAGCGTCTGACACGTTGTCGGGGGCGTGCCGCGCGTCGGACCGCTCGGCGACGAAGCGGTCGATGAGGCCGGTGTCGAGGCGGCCGGCGCGCACGTCGTCGTCGGCGAGCAGGTCGCGCAGGAAGCCGGCGTTGGTCTCGACGCCCAGCACGACGACGTCGGCCAGCAGGCCGTCGAGCCGCGAGATCGCCTCGGCGCGGGTGGGCGCCCAGGCCACGGCCTTCGCGAGCATCGGGTCGTAGTCGCCGGTCACCGCGGCGCCCGCCAGCAGGCCGCTGTCCAGCCGCAGGGGAACGGCCCCCGGGCCGGCGGGGACGCCGGCGTCGTCGTAGGCGAGCACCCGCCCGGCGGCGGGCAGGAACCCCCGCGCGGGCTGCTCGGCGTACAGGCGGGCTTCCACGGCGTGCCCGTCCAGCCGGACGTCGCCCTGTGCGAGGCCGAGCGGCTCGCCCGCCGCGACGCGCAGCTGCTGCTCCACCAGGTCGAGCCCGGTGACCAGCTCGGTCACGGGGTGCTCCACCTGCAGGCGGGTGTTCATCTCGATGAACCAGAACGCGCCGGGGTCGTCGCCGGGCACGAGGAACTCGACGGTCCCCGCGCCGACGTACCCCACCGACCGCGCCACCGCGCAGGCCGCCTCCCCGAGCCGGGCCCGGGTCGCGTCGTCGACGGCGGGCGACGGCGCCTCCTCCACCACCTTCTGGTGGCGGCGCTGCAGCGTGCACTCGCGCTCGCCCAGGTGCACGACGGCGCCGTGCGTGTCGGCCAGCACCTGCACCTCGATGTGCCGCGGGCGCTCGACGAGCCGCTCGAGCAGGAGCCCGTCGTGCCCGAACGACGCCGCGGCGACCCGCCGGGCCGACGCCAACGCGCCCGGCAGCTCGTCCGCCGCTCGCACGACCTCCATGCCCTTGCCGCCGCCGCCCGCGACGGGCTTGACGAGCAGGGGGAACCCGACGCCGTCCGACGCCGCGACGAGCGCCGCGTCGTCGAGCCCGTCGTCGAGCGTGCCGGGCAGCACGGGCACCTCGTGGGACGCGACGAGGCGCTTGGCCGCGGCCTTGTCCGCCATGGTCTCGAGCGCCTCGACCGACGGCCCGACGAAGACGACGCCGGCGCGCTCGCACGCCCGCGCCAGGGCGGGGTTCTCGGACAGGAAGCCGTAGCCGGGGTGGATCGCGTCGGCGCCCGTGGCGACGGCCGCCGCCACGACCGCCTCGATGTCGAGGTAGCTCTGCGCGGCCGGTGCCGGGCCGAGGCGGACGGCCACGTCGGCCTCCCGCACGTGCCGGGCGTCCGCGTCGGCGTCGGAGTACACGGCCACGGACCGGATCCCCAGCCGCCGCAGGGTGCCGATCACGCGGCACGCGATCTCGCCGCGGTTGGCGACGAGGACGGTCGAGAGCTCTCGGGTACCCATCGCCCTCACATCCGGAAGAGCCCGAAGCGGGGCTCGTCGTCGGGGGCGGTCGGGGAGCCGCCGGGCAGCGGGGTGCGGGCGCACACGCCCAGCGCGAGGCCCAGCACGCGGCGGGTGTCGGGCGGGTCGACGATGCCGTCGTCCCACAGGCGCGACGTCGCGTGGTACGGGTCGCCGGCCACCTCGTAGCCCTCGCGGATCTCGGCGCGGAAGGACTCCTCCTCGCCCGCGTCCCACTCCTCGCCGCGGCGGGCGAGCTGGTCTCGCTTCACGGTCGCGAGCACGGACGACGCCTGCGCGCCGCCCATCACCGAGATGCGGGAGCCGGGCCACGACCACAGGAAGCGCGGCGAGTACGCCCGCCCGCACATCGCGTAGTTCCCGGCGCCGAACGAGCCGCCCACGATGACGGTCAGCTTCGGCACGCGGGTCGTCGCGACGGCGGTGACCATCTTGGCGCCGTCCTTGGCGATGCCGCCCGCCTCCGCGTCGCGGCCCACCATGAACCCGGAGATGTTCTGCAGGAACAGCAGCGGGACGCCGCGTTGGTCGCACAGCTCCACGAAGTGCGCGCCCTTGAGCGCCGACTCGCGGAACAGCACGCCCGCGTTGGCCAGCACCCCCACCGGGTGGCCGTGGATCCGCGCGAACCCCGTGACGAGTGTCGTGCCGTACTCCGGCTTGAACTCGTGCAGCTCGCTCCCGTCGACGATCCGGGCGATCACCTCGCGCGGGTCGTAGGGCTGCTGCACGTCCACCGGCACGGCCGCGTACAGGCCCTGCGGGTCGACGACGGGCTCCCGGGAGGGCGCGACGTCCCACGCGGGCTCCGGGTCCGGCGGCAGCGTGCTCACGATGTCGCGCACCAGGTCGAGCGCGTGCTCGTCGTCCTCGGCGAGGTGGTCGACGACGCCGGACCGCCGCGCGTGCAGCTCCCCGCCGCCCAGTTCCTCGGCCGTGACGTCCTCGCCGATCGCGGCCTTCACCAGCGGCGGGCCGCCCAGGAAGATCGTGCCCTGGTCGCGCACGATGACGGTCTCGTCGCTCATCGCCGGCACGTACGCTCCGCCCGCGGTGCACGAGCCCAGCACGGCCGAGATCTGCGGGACGCGCGCCGCCGACAGCCTCGCCTGGTGGTAGAAGATCCGCCCGAAGTGGTCGCGGTCGGGGAACACCTCGTCCTGCCGGGGGAGGAACGCGCCGCCCGAGTCCACGAGGTAGACGCACGGCAGCCGGTTCTCCAGCGCGATCTCCTGCGCCCGCAGGTGCTTCTTCACGGTGAGCGGGTGGTAGGTGCCGCCCTTGACGGTCGCGTCGTTGCAGACCACCATCACCTGCCGCCCGCTCACCAGCCCGACGCCGGCGATGACGCCCGCGCCCGGCCAGGCCCCGTCGTCCACGCCGAACGCCGCGAGCGGCGCCACCTCGAGGAACGGGCTGCCCTCGTCGAGGAGCCGTGCCACGCGGTCCCGTGGCAGCAGCTTGCCGCGCGAGACGTGCTGGTCGCGGGCGCGCCGGGTGCCACCCTCCGCGGCGACGGCGGTGCGCTCGCGGAGCCGGTCCGCGAGCGCCCGCTGCGCCTCGTCGTTGGCGCGGGCCGCGTCGGCGCGGGGGTCGACGGCGGAGTCGAGGACGGTCACGCGGGCTCCTCTCCCTCGGGGGCCGGGACGGGGGTGTCCCCGCCCAGCAGCACGGCGAGCGCCGGGTCGGCGAGCACCGCCCCCAGCTCGGCGAGGAAGCGGGCGCCCTGCTCGCCGTCCACCACGCGGTGGTCGAACGTGAGGCTGAGCGTCGTCACCTGCCGCAGCGCGACCTCGCCGTCGTGCTCCCACGGCCGGCGCGCCACCTGGCCGAGGCCGAGGATCGCGGGCTCGCCCGGGTTGAGGATCGGCGTGCCCGAGTCCACCCCGAAAACGCCGATGTTCGTGATGGTCAGCGTCCCGTTCATCAGCCGCTCGGGCGTGGTCCGGCCGGCCCGCGCCGTCGTCGTGAGGTCCGTCAGGGCGGCGGCCAACCCGGTGAGCGACAGCGTGTCCGCGGCGGGGACGTGCGGCACGACCAGCCCGCGGTCCGTCGCGACGGCGATGCCGAGGTTCACGTGCGCGGGCCGGACGATCTCCGCCTCGCCGCCCGGCAGGTCGACCCAGCGGCTCGTGAGCGACGGGTGCTGCGGCAGCAGCGCGAGGACGGCGCGCGCCACCAGCGCGAGCACCGTGATCCGCTGACCGCCCGCCATCGGGTGCGTCTTGAGCCGGGCCAGCAGCTCCATGCTCGCCGTGACGTCCACGGTGAGGAACACCGACGCCTGCGGCGCCGCCGCGCTCGCGACCATCGCCGCGGCCGTGCGCCTGCGGACGCTGCGCACCGGGGTGCGTGTCTCGCCGTCCGCCGTCCTCGCGGGGGCCGACGTCGGGCCCTGTGCCACCGGGCCCGCGGTGCCCGACGACGCCGCCTCGACGTCGTCGCGCGTGACGCGGCCGTGCGGGCCCGTGCCCGTGATGGTGGCGAGGTCGATCCCGTGCTGCCGCGCCAGCGCCCGCACGACCGGCGTCGACCGCGGCCGCTCCCCCCGCCCGTCCGGCGACGGGGACGACGCGACGCCGTTCGCGGAAGCTGTCGGGGCCGGGGCCGCCGCCGCGGCGGGAGCCGGGACGGCGACCGGGGCGTCCCGGCGCCGTCGTCGCGCCGGGCGTCCCGTGCGCGCGGGGCGCGCGCCGTACCCGACGAGGTTCGGCTCCGGGCTGTCCTCCCCCGCCGAACCCGCAGAGTTGTCAGGACCAGGAGCAGGTTCTGGTGCACCTGGTCCTGACAGGTCGAAGGTGACCAGCGGCTCGCCGACCTCGACGGTCTGCCCCTCCTCGGCGTGCAGCACCCGCACGACCCCGGCGCACGGCGACGGCAGCTCGACCAGCGCCTTGGCGGTCTCCACCTCCGCGATCACCTGGTTGAGCTCGACGGCGTCGCCCACGGCCACGCGCCACTCGACGACCTCGGACTCGGTCAGCCCCTCGCCGAGGTCGGGCAGCTTGAACTCGCGCGTCGCCGTCACGCTCCCACCTCCACGCCGGCGCCCGACGCCGGCACCCGGCCGAGCACGCGGTCGACGGCGACGAGCACGCGGTCGAGGTCGGGCACCTGGTTGCCCTCGAGCTTCGCGGGCGGGTACGGGATGTCGTAGCCGGTGACGCGGGCGGGCGGCGCCTCGAGGAAGTCGAAGCAGCGCTCGGTGACCGACGTCGCGATCTCGGCGCCGACGCCGGCCTGCCGCGGCCCCTCGTGCAGCACGACGAGCCGCCCGGTGCGCCGCACGGACGCCGCGATCGTGTCGTGGTCGACGGGGGACAGCGAGCGCAGGTCGATCACCTCGACCGAGACGCCCTCGTCGGACGCCGCGGTGGCGGCGTCGAGCGCCGTCGCGACGTGCGAGCCGAACGTCACGAGCGTGACGTCGTCGCCCGGCCGGACCACCCGCGCGGTGCCCATCGGCGGCGCGTCGTCGAGCGGCAGGTCCGCGTCCACCTCGCCCTTGACGTGGTACAGCCGCTTGGGCTCGAAGAACACGACCGGGTCGTCGCAGGCGATCGCCTGGCGCAGCACGGTCGACGCGTCCTGCGGGTTCGACACCGACACCACGCGCAGCCCGGCCGTGTGCACGAAGTACGCCTCCGGCGACTCGGAGTGGTGCTCGGCGGCGCCGATGCCGCCGGCCACGGGGATGCGGATCGTCACGGGCAGCTTCACCTTGCCGTTCGTGCGGGCGTGCATCTTGGCGAGCTGGCTGACGATCTGGTCGAACGCCACGTAGACGAAGCCGTCGAACTGGATCTCCACCACGGGCCGGTAGCCGCGGTACGCGAGGCCGACGGCGGTGCCGAGGATGCCGGACTCCGCGAGCGGCGTGTCCACTACGCGGCGGGGGCCGAACTCCGCCTGCAGCCCGTCGGTCACGCGGTACACGCCGCCGAGGCGGCCGATGTCCTCGCCGAGCACCATGACGGTCGGGTCGTCGGTCATCGCGCGACGCAGCCCGGCGCCGAGCGACTTGGCGAGGGTCAGGGTCTGGGTGGTCATCGGTCGGCCCCCTCGCCGCTCGTCGTGGTGTCGGCGTCGGCGAAGCCCGCCAGGTACGCCGCGTGCTCAGCCCGCTCGGCCGCCACGGTCACGTGCGGCTCGGCGTACACGTGGTCGAAGACGCTCAGCGGCGGCGGGTCCTCGAGGGCGACGACGCCGGCCCGCAGCTCGGCGGCGACGGCGTCGGCCGCCGCGCGCACCCGCGCCTCGTCGTCGTCGGTGAGCAGGCCACCGGCCCGCAGGTACGCCGCGAGCCGCGCGACCGGGTCGCGCTCGGCCCAGGCGTCCAGCTCGGACGCGTCGCGATAGCGGGTGGGGTCGTCGGCGGTGGTGTGCGGGCCCATCCGGTACGTCACGGCCTCGACGAACGTCGGGCCTCCGCCGGTGCGCGCCCGGTGCAGCGCCTCGCGCGTCACGGCGAGGACGGCGAGCACGTCGTTGCCGTCCACGCGCACGCCCGGGACGCCGAAGCCGTCCGCCCGGCGCACCAGCGGCACGCCCGACTGCAGCGTCACCGGCTCGGAGATCGCCCACTGGTTGTTCTGGCAGAACAGCACCAGCGGCACCTGCCACGTCGCCGCGAAGACGAACGCCTCGTTGACGTCGCCCTGGCTCATCGCGCCGTCGCCGACGTACGCCACGACGGCGGCCGTGCCGTCGTCGTCCGTCCCGTCCTGGCGCGGCTCGACGACGCCGCGCTCGACGTCCGCCTGGATCCCCAGCGCGTAGCCCACGCCGTGCAGCGCCTGCGCTCCGATGATGACCTGCGGCGTCGCCATGTTCACCGCGTACGGGTCCCAGCCCGACGCCGTGATGCCGCGCCACACGCGCAGCAGGTCCACGGGGGCGACGCCGCGCTTGCGGGCGACGGCGTGCTCCCGGTAGCTGGAGAACACGAAGTCGTCGGTGCGCAGGGCGGCGGCCGAGCCCACCTGGGCGGCCTCCTGGCCCTGCAGCGGCGGCCACAGCGCGAGCTCGCCCTGCCGCTGCAGCGCCGTCGCCTCGGCGTCGATGCGCCGGGCCACGACCATCTCCTCGTACAGCGCCAGCAGCGCCGCCCGGGCGTCCCCCGTGCCCGCGTCGACGTCCGTCAGCCAGCGGTCGAGCGCCGGGTCGGGGTGCCGCACGCCCTTCTCGTCGAGCAGGCGCAGCGGGATGTCGCCCGGCCGCGCCGTGCTCGCCGTGCCGGCCGCCGTCGTGCCCGGGTTCGTGCTGCCGTTCGTGCCGTCTGTCGTCGTTCCGTCCGTCGTCGTTCCGTCCGTCGTACCGGACGCCGTCTCCGCCCGCGCTGCACCCGCTCGTGACAGGTCGTCGCGGGACGTCGAACCCATGGTGCTGGGCATCGTCGCCTCACCTCGCGTGTCGCCGGCCGCTCCGCGTCGAGCGCCGGATACCGCGAACGTAACGCCGCTCACAGAGTGCGACCAGCACCCCACGACACGTTGAGCAGAGTGCTCAGGCCGACGCCGTTAGGCTGGTCGATGTGCGCAGCTACGACGCCGTGGACCTGAGCCTCCTGACGGCCCTCGCCGACGACCCGCGGGCCACCGTCGCCGCCCTCGCGGAGCGCCTGCGCCTGTCCCGGAACACCGTGCACGCGCGGCTGACCCGGCTCGAGGAGTCGGGCGCCTTCCTCGACTTCGACCGCCGCATCAACCCCGCTGCCCTGGGCCACCCGCTGACGGCGTTCCTCGAGGTCACCGTGCGCCAGCGCGAGCTGCCCGCCATCGTCGACCGGCTGGCGGAGATCCCGGAGGTCGTCCAGGCGTACGGGCACAGCGGCGCCGCCGACCTCCGCGTGCACGTCGTGTGCCGGGACACCGACCACCTGTTCCGCATCGACGCCGCCATCCTCGCCATCGACGGCGTCGAGCGCACCGAGACGTCGCTGTCTATGGGCGAGCTGATCCCGTACCGCATCCGGCCCCTCATCGAGGCGGCGCGGCGCGCACTCTGACCGCCTTCGCAACCACGGCATGAACTGGAAAATCACCCGCTGCCGACGAACTAAGCAGGCTGGCACGCTACCTCTGGCCTGGCGTCCTGCACCCGACTCGACGACAATCTAACGCTATGCCACACCTGGAACACGGCGACCTCGAGGACCTTCGCGCTCGACTTAGCGTGGTCGAACACCAAAGCCGGCGTTTTATACCGCTCGTGGGTTCCGGACTTAGCAACGGTGTTCTACCGAATGTGAGCGAACTGATCGATCTCATGAAAGAAGCCCTGCCGTTAGCGCAACGTCGCGACTTTGATCGAAGGTTGGCACCGGCTGTGGACGCCGGTGAGAAGTACCGGCAAGCGGCGACATTCGTCAAGCTCAGGATGGGCGACGATGCGGTCGCGAAAACAATCCGGCGTGCCGTCCTGCGAGCTTGCGACGACTACACGCGAAACTCTGGCCTTGCGACAGATCTTCCAGGGCCAAATGCATGCCGCCAGCTTGAACTAGAGGGCAACTGGACCATTCCCCGGGCTCATTTGGAACTCGCAAAATTCTACGCAAGCCTCCCGGGCGACATACGGGGTCCGATCGTAACCACAAACTTCGACCCTTTCATTGAGATGGCCCTGCGCCGTGTCGGCCTCGGCGCCGATTCCATACCGGTATCGCTCGACAACGCCCCCACACTCGACCACCTGAAATATCAGACCGGCGTGCCAGTGCTACACCTCCATGGGTATTGGACCGAAGGATCGCTGTCGAATACAGTTGCGCAACTCAGCCGCCCACAACCAACCGTTCGGGGCCTACTACGGCAACTTCTGACGAACTCCACGGTGTTAGTTTTGGGATATGGTGGATGGAACGACTCCTTCACGAGGGCACTTAACGAGCGAGTGATCGAGCGTGATCTCTATGAGTCGGAGATCTGCTGGGCGACCTACTCCAATAACGTTGCAGAAGCACAGAACATTCCGGCCATCGCATCAATGGCAGGCAATCCCGGTTTCAATCTATACCTGGGAATCGACGCGACAACATTGTTCGATGGAATCGAAGCAGCAGAATTTGAGGATGAGACGCCCGCACCAAGCCCTTACGGCTACCTTCGAATTCAAGGGACCCAAAAACCCCGCGCAACGCCCGCTGTCGAATTTGCCGATGGCGGCGAGCCGACTTGGGCCGACGCAAGTCCTGGAAGCTGGCCGGTGCTCAATGCAGCGGAAGAGTTCACTAGCCACGTACTCCGCCGAATCGATAAGGAGTCTGGTGGGACCGTGGCAGCGATTGGACCAGTCGGAGAGGGGAAGTCGATGGCTCTCCGTCAAGCAGCGGTCGCGGTTGCCAGCTCCAACCCCGACTGGGCAGTGTTCTGGCGGGATGCCGCAGCACCGATGATCGACGGTCGTTGGATCGAAGAGGTGCAATCTCGCTACGGAAATGTCGCAGTATTCGTTGATGAGGCCGACCTGGTCTTGCCACAGTTGCTCGCGACAGAAGAGGCGCGACTCGGACAGCCAGGTGTCATTTTCTGCCTGGCAAGTCATGATCGCCTTTGGTGGTCCCAAGGCGGCCATCGCTTCGAGAACGCCGACGTTACCGTGTTCAGCGGCCTCACCAAAGAGGACGCCGAGGCGCTTGCCGCGGCTTATGTGGCCAAGAATCTCGTCGACGCGGGCAGTTCTGAGAACGCAGTGACGAGCGTTGCCACGGAACTTCTTGAGGCCGCCGAACCAGGGCTCAGTGGCGGATCGTCGTCTCTATTCGGGGCTATTCTTGAGGTACGTTATGGGCCATTGCTCCGCCAACGCGTCGAGGATTTGATTGACAAGTTGAGCGCGGCCAAGATCGACGACGCACCTGCGCAGAGCCTGAGCGATATCTTCGGCGCGATCTGCCTGATTCAGGTCACATATGACGCTGGGGCGCGAAGTGGATTGGGTACGAGCAGGGTGATGCTTGCGGCGATGGCAGGGCAGGGCCGGCTCGCAACAGATCAGCGGGTACTCTCCGCGCTCGGAAAGGAGGCGGCGATTTCGTTTGCTGGCGATCAGATCTATGCGCGCCATCCTGCAATTGCGCGGGTCGCAGTAGATGTTCTGCGCGAGAGGGGTGAGTTGAAGCGTATTGCGGGAATCGTGGGCCGCATCGGCGGAGAATTGCGGCTGCACCCTGGCGTTGGCCGCGATCATTACAATCGTGCATATCTCATCTCAAGAGAACTTGAAGGCGACGAATCCGACCACGCTGCCTCAGGTGCGGTCAAAGGGGCCCACACTCTGCTCGAGCCTCGGATCACCAGGATTAGCGTCCTCAGGCGTACGCGAGCCGCCGACGCCCTCGTGTACGCGCAACGAGTGGCGGAGCATGCTGGTGAGTTCGAGGACTATTCTTCGGCGCTCCGGGTGTTCCTTAATGAGTACGCGAATGTCCTTATCGCAAATAGTCAATTTCAGAGCGCGCTTGGAGTTGCCGCGCTGGCGCTTGACGACGAGTGCGGGTATTACCTCGACCGCGCCCGTTGCGAATATGCGCTCGGGTCTGTTGCCCGCGCTGCCGATGGAATTCGGTCGCAGAACGCCGCAGCAGTGGGACCTGTTGTCGAGATCTCGCATCTCCTACTGACTCGAATATCCGGTCAGGATGTATCGAGCAGGTTCACGGGACCTCTTGTACGGAGCAGCCAACTGGACGTCTTGAAGGATCAATCGTCTTCGAAACTCTGTTCCGAGTTCTGCCTCGAAGTTAATCCATTCGCGCGAGCTGCAATATCAAGCCTTGGCCTTTCGGTCCCGGTAAATGGCACGCTTCGACTGGGCGACTTGGGCAGACTCGCCGACAGTCCCGCTCGAGCAGCACGCCGCGAAGGATAATGAGCAGCCTTCCTAGGCGAGTCTTCCAGCGCAATTGCGGTAGGCGGCAGGGCCTAACCGAAATGTCAGATCGACCAGCGGACGACGACGTCGGCGCGGTCGCGCGTCGCCCGGATCAGCTCGGCGTTGACCTGGTCCGAGCCGCGCGCCCAGCGGCGGGCGTCGTCGCGGCTCTTGCCGAAGGCGTGGTGGCGCTCCTCCAGCCGGGCGAGGCGGACGTCGTCGGGCGCGTCGAGGTACCAGACCTCGGCCATGCGGGCCCGGGCGGCAGGCCATGCGCCGGTCGGCGCGAGCAGGTAGTTCCCCTCCGTCACGACCAGCGGCACGTCGGACGCCACGGCCACCCCCGCGGCGACGGGCTCCTCGATCTCGCGCCGGAAGACCGGCGCGAAGACGGGCGGGTCGCCGGGCCGCGCGTCGGCGAGGCGGGCGACCAGCGCCGCGTATCCGGCGTCGTCGAACGTGTCGATCGCGCCCTTGCGCTCCCGCCGGCCGAGGTCCGCCAGGACGGCGTTCGACAGGTGGTAGCCGTCCATCCCGACCTCGACAGCGAGCGCCGGCCCGAGCCCGGCGACGACCGCGCGAGCGAGCGTCGACTTCCCCGCCCCCGGCGCACCGACGATCCCCAGGATCCGCCGCTCCCCCGGCACCGCCAGCCGTCGCGCCCGCGCGACGAGCTCCGCCGTCGTCGCCGCGACCGCCGTCACCCCTCGTCCCGCGAGCTGTCAGACCCCGGTCGGTCCAGACCCCCGTGCGGCTCTGACAGCTCGGGGAGATGGGCGAGCCAGGCCCGCGGCCCGACCTTTCGCACGCGCACGCTCGCGACGCGCACCGCGGCGGCGCAGGCGTCCGCCAGCCCTTCCCCGCGGGCGAGGGCCACGGCCAGCGCGCCGTGGAACGCGTCGCCCGCGCCGAGGGTGTCCTGCACGTCGACCGTCGGGACGGGCACGGTGCCGCGCTCACCGACCTCGACGGCGCCGTCGTCGCGCCGGCGCGGCAGGGCCCAGGTCACCGGGTCGCTGCCGTGCGTGACCACGGCGGCTCCCACACCGAGCACCAGCGCGCCGTGCGCCGCGTCGGTCGCGCCGGGCGCGACGTCCCGCGGGACGGTGAAGTCGGCGCTGAGGGCCGCGACGTCCGCGGCGGGCAGCAGGTCGGCGAACACGGGCCGCCACCGGCCGCCGTCCACCACGATCAGCGGCCGGGGCCGCAGGACGTCGACGTGCGCGAGCACGGCCCGGGCGATCTCGGGGTGATGGCCGTCGAAGAGGACGACGTCCGGCCGCGGCAGGCCCGCGAGCGCGTCCGGCCGCGGCGCGGGCACCTCGACGAGCGAGGCGTCGGGCGAGACCACCGACCGCTCGCCCGTCGCGGCGTCGACGAGGACCGCCGAGACGGCGAGCGGGAACTCCTCGTCCGGGCCCGCGACGTCGTGCACCTGCACCTCGCGGTCGTCGAGGTCGGCCCGCACCGCCTGGGCGATCGGCCCGGCGCCGAGCGCGCTGACGAGGATCGCGTGCGTCTCGAGGGCGGCCGCCGTGACGGCGGCGTTGGCCGCCGGGCCGCCGGCGGCGACGTCCTGCCGCGACGCGGTCACCTTCTCGTTCGCGCCCGGCCGTCCCGACGCCCGGTGCACGACGTCGAGCGTCGTCAGCCCGACGAACCAGCAGACCACCATCGACCGCTCCCTTCTGGCCTATGAGCGCCGACCGCGGGTCAGCGGCCGGTGCCGTCCACGGCGTGCGGCTCGATGGCGGCGATCTCGTCGTCGGTGAGCGCCGGCGCGGACAGCGCGGCCACGTTGTCCTCGAGCTGCGCCACGGACGAGGCGCCGATGAGCGCCGACGTCACGCGCGCGTCGCGCAGCACCCACGACAGGGCGAGCTGTGCGAGCGTCTGGCCACGGCCCTCGGCGACGGCGTTCAGCGCCCGCGCCCGGTCGAGGTAGGTGTCCGTGAGGTTCGACGACGACAGGAACGGCGAGTCGCTGCGTGCGGCGCGCGAACCCTCCGGCGCCGACCCGCCCAGGTAGCGCCCGGTGAGCAGGCCCTGCGCCAGCGGGGAGAAGACGATCGTGCCGACGCCGAGGTCCTCGACGACGTCGAGCAGCGACTCGCTCTGGTGTCCGTCGTAGGCGTCGTCACGGTCGGCGATCTCCACGTGCCGGTTGAACATCGAGTAGCTGGGCTGGTGGATGAGCAGCGGCACACCCAGGTCGGCGAGCACCTGCGCGGCCTCGCGCGTGCGCGACGGCGAGTAGTTGGAGACGCCGACGTACGTCGCCTTGCCCTGCTGGACGGCGGACGCGAGCGCGCCCATCGTCTCCTCCAGCGGCGTCGAGGGGTCGGGCCGGTGGTGGTAGAAGACGTCGACGTGGTCCAGGCCCATCCGCGTCAGGGACTGGTCGAGCGAGGCGAGCAGGTACTTGCGGGAGCCGTGGTCGCCGTACGGGCCTGGCCACATGTCGTAGCCCGCCTTCGTGGAGATGACGAGCTCGTCGCGGTACGGCGCGAGGTCCTTGGCCAGGTGGCGGCCGAAGTTCTCCTCCGCCGAGCCGTACGGCGGGCCGTAGTTGTTGGCCAGGTCGAAGTGGGTGATGCCCAGGTCGAACGCCCGGCGCAGGATGGCGCGCTGGGTGTCGAACGGGTTCACGTCGCCGAAGTTGTGCCACAGGCCCAGCGACAGGGCGGGCAGGTCCAGGCCGGAGCGACCGGTGCGGCGGTAGGTCATCGACTCGTAGCGGGCGTCGTCGGCCAGGTACCGAGGTGCGAGAGGCATGGCCCCATCCTCGCGCACCCGGCCGACGCGCCGCGCCCCCGGCTCACTCCGCCGGCCGCACCGGGAAGTTGGCGCGGAAGACGTTGTCCGGGTCCCAGTCGCGCTTCACCTCGCGCAGCCGGGTGAGGGTGGGCTCGGGGAAGGCGTCGGCGAGCCGCTCCGGCCGGGTGTCGGTGTCGAACGACAGGTAGAGCCCGTCCGTGTACGGCGCCATGACGTCGTCCCACACGGCGTCGAGCCGGGCCTGCGACGACGACATCGCGGACAGCAGGAAGTTCTGATGCCGGTGCGCGTACGCCGTCGCACCCTCGTCGACGTCGTTCGCGGCGCCGCCGGTGGCGCGCACCTGCAGGAAGTACGCCTCCCCGGACAGCGCGAGCTTCTCGAACGCGCGGGCGGTCGCGGCGTCCAGGTGCGCCACCAGCCCGGAGCGCACGGCGGGGTCCCCGCCGCCCTGGTGGTGCTTCTCCCCCGCCTGCACGACGCCCGCGTAGGGCAGCAGGTACGCCTGGTGGCCCAGCAGCGGCCCGGCGCCGGCCAGCCGCTCGAGCTGCTCGACGGCGGCGTCCGTGTCGTCGCCCGCCCACACGGTCATGAGCTGGGCGACCGGGCCCTCCCCACGACGTCCCGGCGACAGGATGAGGAAGCTCGTGAGCTCGCGCGGCGCGGACTCCACGACGGCGCCCCACCGCTCGAGGGTGCCCGCGACGTCGGACGCGTCGAGCGTCATCTGGGAGAACACGACGGCGCCCTGATCCCCGAGCGCCATCGCCTCGATCTCCACCCACGTGACGACGCCCAGGTTGCCGCCCGCGCCGCGCAGCCCCCAGAAGAGGTCCGGGTTCTCGTCGGCGGACGCCCGCACCACGCGCCCGTCCGCCGTGACCACCTCCGCCGCGACGACGTGGTCGATCGTCAGCCCGTACAGGCGGCCGAGGAAGCCGACGCCGCCGGCGGTGGCCAGCCCGCCCACCCCGACCCCGCCGGAGTCGCCGGAGCTGATCGCCCAGCCGCGCGGCGCGAGCGCCTCGGCGACGCGGCCCCACGTGGCGCCCACGCCGACGCGCACGCGCCGGGTGGCCTCGTCGACCACCTCGACCTGGTCGAGCGCGCCCAGGTCGACGACGATCCCGCCGTCGTTCGTGGACCGGCCGCTGATGCCGTGCCCGCCGGACCGGACGCCGAGCGGCACGTCCTGCGACCGCGCGAACCGGACGGCCTCGGCCACCTGCGCGGCGTCGCGGGGACGCAGGACGAGGCCGGGCGCCCCGGAGCGCAGGTAGTTGTGCCGCACCGCGTCGTACGCGCGGTCGCCGGGCTCGACGGCGGACGCGGCCAGCGCCGCGGGCACCGCGGCGTAGTCGATGCCGGGCCGGCGCAGCGCGATGGCCCGCCCGCCGCGCTGCGTCGCGGCGGGCGCCGTGCCCGACGTCGCCCGCTCGCGCGCCACCAGCTCGCGGACCGCGGGCGCGACCTCCTGGCCGTAGACCTGGATGAGGGTCGGGTCGTCGGCGGCGAGGATGACGGTGCCGATGCCGTCCTCGAGCGCGAGGGCCGCCAGCTCGTCGACCCACTGCTCCACCGGCCCCTGCAGGAAGCCCTGCGGCTGCGCGGTCACCGCGCCCTGCACGTTGAGCAGGCGCCGGATCTCGGCCGGATGGCGGCCCGCCTCCTCGGCGGCCTCGTCGATGATCGCGTGCCCGCGCTGCAGGTCGCCGTCCTCGAGGTACGCGAGCGACGGCAGCCAGCCGTCGGCCTTGCGGGCGATGAGGCGGAGCATCCGGGGCTTGAGCGCGCCGAGCCAGATCGGGACGTCGTGGGCGGGCTCGGGCCCGCGCTTGGCACCGACGACGCGGTGGTGGTCGCCCTCGACCCGCAGCGCGCGGCGCTCCCGGCCGTCCCAGAGGCCGCGGATGATGTCGAGCGCCTCCTCGAGCGCGTCGACGGACTCCCCCGGGGTCAGGCGGGTGCCGCCCATCGCGACGATCGGGTCCCAGAACCCGCCCGCGCCGAGGCCGAGCGCGGCCCGCCCGCCGGACAGCAGGTCGAGGGACGCGACGGCGCGCGCCAGCACGGCGGGCGGCCGCAGCGGCAGGTTGAGCACGTTGCCCGCGACGGTCACCCGCTCGGTCTGCGCGGCCACCCACGACAGCAGCGTCCAGGTCTCGAGGAACCCGGGCTGGTACGGGTGGTCCTGGAACGTCACCAGGTCGAGCCCGGCCGCCTCGGTGACCTGCGCGAGGCGCACCGGCTGCTGCGGGTCGCGGTTCGTGGGGGTGAGGAACGTGCCGAAGACCAGGTCGTGGCCGTAGTCCGTCATGCGGGACCTTTCGCGGGAGGACCGCTCCCGTCGTCCGGGAGATCGTCTGTCGCACAGACGATATCAGCGGCAACTCTTCTGGCGAGCCGCGCATTCCGCTTACGATGGCACCGTGAGCACCACCGCCGACCCCACGCGCAGCACCGCGGAGACCGCCGCCGGCCCGGACGCCCCGTCCCCGCTGGGCTGGTCGCTGGCCGCGCTGCTGCGCGAGTGGAGCACCCGCGTCGCCGCCGCCTGCGCCGACGTCCCGCACGGCGGGCGCGGCTACGAGGTCCTCGCCGCCGTCACCCACGACGCGCCGCCCACCCAGGCGGCGCTCGCCGCCCGGCTCGGCATCGACCGCACCGTGATGACCTACCTGCTCGACGAGCTGGCCGGCTGCGGCCTCGTCGAGCGGCAGCCCGACCCGGCCGACCGGCGCGCCCGCCGGATCGTCGTGACGGACCACGGCCGGGCCGTGCTCGCCGACCTCGACGCCCGCGTGCGCGTCGCGGAGGACGAGCTGCTCGCCGGGCTGGACCTCGCCGAGCGCGACGCCCTGCGCCACCTGCTCGTGCGCGCCGCCACCGGCGCCGCGCCGGGCGACGACCGTTGCGCCGTCGTCGCGCGCGTCGTCGACCCGTCCGCGTGACCCTGCGAAAACCCTTCCAGAACGCGATCTGCCGCGGCATCCGAGCGGATGACGCGGCAGACCGCTTTCTCGAGGGGGAGCCGGGTCAGCCGCCGATCGCGGCGCCGACGTCCTTGAGGAACGCGTCGGCGGCCTCGTCGGGCGTCATGCGCTCGAACAGCACCTCGGTGTTGATCCGGATCATGATGTCCTGGATCTCGTTCGCGCCGTTCGGCGGCACCGCCGGGTTGTCGACGATGTCGGGCTCCAGGGCCGCCATGAAGTCCGCGACCTTCTGGTCCGCGGCCGCGAGCTCGGGCAGGATCGCCTCGCGCACCGTCAGGTTGGCCGGGAGGCCGCGGTCGGTGAGCTGCAGCTTGGCGACCTCCGGGTCGTTGAGCAGGAAGTCCACGAGCTTCGCCGACTCCTCCGGGTGCTCCGTCTTCGCGGAGATCGAGTAGTACATGGCCGGCTTGAAGTACATGCCGGTGCGCTCGAACTCGGACTCACCAGGCAGGCGCAGCAGCTCCAGCTCGTGCCCGGACGCGTCGGAGAGCGCGCCGAGCTGGTTGGACCACCACACGCCCATCGCGCCCGCGTTGGTGCCGAGCAGCGAGCCCTCGGGCCCGGCGTTCTGGTACTCCACCGACCGCGACGCGTCGGGCTGGCCGCCGTTCGCCATGAGGTCCAGCGACGTCTGGAAGAACTCCGCGACCGTCTCCTTCGAGACCCCGAGGGTGCCGTCCGCGTTGTAGAGGGTCTCGCCCTTCTGCCGGGCGAGCACGTTGAGCCCGGCCTCGTTGAAGCCGTAGTCCTGCGCGCCCCAGACGCCGTCGCCGGCACCCTTCGAGATCTTCCCCGCGATGTCGACGTACTCGTCCCAGGTCCAGGTCGTGTCGTCCGGCATCTCGACGCCGGCGTCGGCGAAGATCTGCGGGTCGGCGACCATCGCGTACGCGTTGACGCCCGTCGGGATGCCGACGAGCTTCCCGTCGACCTCGCCCGTGCTGAGGATGTCCGCAGGGATCTCGGAGGTGTCGACCCCGGTCATCTCGCCGATGACGCCGCGCGACGCGTAGTCGGAGAGGTAACGCTCCTCCTGGGTGATGACGTCCGGGGTGTCGCCGCCCGCCGTGGCGGTGGCCAGCTTGTCCCAGTAGCCGTCCCAGTCGGTGTAGTCCGGCACGACGGTGATGCCGGGGTTCTTCTCCTCGAACAGGTCGATGATCTGCTGGGTGGTCTTGTGCCGGTCGTCCGACCCCCACCACGCGAAGCGGATCTCGACGTTCCCGTCGCCGCCGCCGTCGTCGTCGGACGGCAGGGCGCCGGAGTCGCCGGAGCAGGCGGTGAGGGCGAGGGCCCCCGCCGCGGTGAGCGCGGTGAGCGCGACGCCGCGGCGTCGTGCCGCCCGGGTGGCTGTGACTCGCATGAGGTTCTCCTTCGAACGACGGGTGCGAACTACTTGATGCCGGTGGTGGCGATGCCCTTGACGAGGTACTTCTGGCCGAACAGGAAGACGAGGAACACGGGGATCAGGGACACGATCGACATCGCGAACAGCGGCCCCCACGAGCTGTTGCTCGTGGCGTCCACGAAGGTCCGCAGCGCGATGGGCACGGTGTACATGTCCGGCTTCGTCAGGAAGATGAGCTGGCTGAAGAAGTCGTTCCACGTCCAGATGAACGTGAAGATCGCGGTGGTGGCGAGGGCCGGCAGCGACAGCGGCAGCATGATCCGCAGGAAGATGCGCCCGTGCCCGCAGCCGTCGAGGCGGGCCGCCTCGTCGAGGTCCTTCGGGATGCCGCGGAAGAACTGGACCATGAGGAACACGAAGAACGCGTCCGTCGCCAGCAGCTTCGGCACGATCAGCGGCAGGAACGTGTTGATCCACGACAGCGACGAGAACAGGATGTACTGCGGCACGATGATCACGTGGATCGGCAGCATGATCGACATGAGCATGATCGCGAACCACAGGTTGCGGCCCCGGAACTTCAGCCGGGCGAACGCGTAGGCCGCCATCGAGCACGAGACCAGGTTGCCGAGCACCGAGCCGAGCACGACGATCGCCGAGTTCAGCAGGTAGTGGCTGAACGGGTCGAGCAGGGCGTTCCAGCCGTCGGTGTAGTTGCCGAAGTCCCACTCGGTGGGGATCAGCCCGGGTTCGCGGAAGATGAGCTCGGTCGGCTTGAACGAGCTCGCCAGCATCCACAGCAGCGGGTAGAGCATGACGAGCCCGAAGGCGATCAGCGCGACGTGCCGGAGCACGCGGCGGACGGCGGCCCAGGCGCGGCCGCGGGGCGGACGGCGCTCGGGGTAGGTCGCCGCCACCTCGGAGAGCGTGGGGCGGGGACCGGCGGGGTGCGACTCGGGGCGCGGCTCGGTGCGCGCGGGAGCGTCAGTCATCGTAGAAGACCCAGAACTTGGAGGCGAGGAAGTTCACGGCGGTCATGCCCGCCACGACGAGCAGCAGGAACCACGCCATCGCGGACGCGTACCCCATCTGGTAGGAGCTGAACCCCTTCTCGTAGAGGTACAGCGTGTAGAAGAGCGTGGAGTCGACCGGCCCGCCCGTGCCCCCGCTGACGATGAACGCCTGCGTGAACGACTGGAACGCCCCGATGAGCTGGAGCACCAGGTTGAAGAAGATGATCGGCGTGAGCAGGGGCACCGTGATGCTGCGGAACCGGCGCCACCGGCCCGCGCCGTCGATCGACGCGGCCTCGTAGTACATCGCCGGGATCTGCCGCAGCCCGGCCAGGAAGATGATCATCGGCGCGCCGAACGTCCAGACGTTCAGGATCATGAGGGTGCCGAGCGCGTAGTCGGGGTGCGACACCCAGCCGACGCCCTCGATCCCAAAGAACCCGAGGACCTGGTTGACGAGGCCGTCGGCCCCGAACACCTGCCGCCAGAGGATCGCGATGGCGACGCTGCCTCCGAGGAGCGACGGCAGGTAGTAGACGGACCGGTAGAACGCGAGGCCGCGCAGCCCCTTGTCGAGCACCATGGCGAGGGCGAGCGCGGCGGCGAGCTGCAGCGGCACCGAGACGAGCACGTAGGTGAAGGTCACCTTGAGCGCCTGGAAGAAGCGCGGGTCGGAGAACATCGCCGTGTAGTTCTCGAGCCCGATCCAGCCGGGGGCCTCGAGCAGGCTGTAGTCCGTGAAGGACAGGTACAGGGACGCGACGAGCGGGAACGCCGTGACGAGGACCAGCCCGACGAACCACGGGGCGAGGAAGAGCGCCGCGGCCTTGCCGTCGCCCTTGCGCCGCTCCCGGGCGGCCCCGCGGGTGCGCGCGACCTCCTGGATCACCGCCATCGCGGCACCCGGCCGTTCGTCCGGCCGCGCACGCTGCCGATCGGCGTGCTGGTGGCTGTCATCGCCGGCCTCCCGATCTTCGTCGATCTGAGGGCTTCCAGTGCTCCAGCTCCTGGAAACCGGTTGCTTCTCGGGAACGTACCACGAGAGGAACCGGTTTCCAATGGTGTACCGTCGGCTCGTGAGCCCGAGGAGGCATCGATGCCTGAGCTGAACGTCCGGCGCCCGTCCGTCACCATCGCGGACGTCGCCGCCGCGGCCGGCGTCTCGCGCGCCACGGTCTCCCGCGTGATGAACGGTCGCAGCACCGTCGACCCCGCCATCGCCGCACGCGTGCAGGAGGCGGCGATCGACCTGAACTACCGCCCCAGCAACGTCGCGCGCAGCCTGTCCCTCGGGCGCACGGAGACCGTCGCGCTCGTGGTGCCCGACCTGGGCAACCCGGTGTTCCAGCAGATCCTCCGCGGCGTGACGTCCGCCGCCGCCGAGGACGGCTACCGCGTGCTCGTCGCCGACGCCGCCGAGGACCCCTCGGAGGAGGCGGCCATCGCCCGCGAGGCGCGCATGCGCTGCGACGCGCTCATCCTGGTCGCGCCGCGCATGCCCGGCACCGCGCTCGACGCGCTGCTCCCCCTCGTGACCCCCGCGGCCGTGATCAACCGCGCCGTCGAGCACCCGGCCACCCCCAGCCTGGTCATCGACTACGAGGACGCCACGGTCCAGGTCGTCGAGCACCTGGTCGACCACGGGCACCGCCGCCTCGCCTACCTCGCCGGCCCGCGGGCCGCCGCCACCGACGTGGCACGGCGCACCGGGCTCGCCACCGCCCTCCGGCGCCACCCGGACCTCGAGATCGTCGAGCTGCCCGTGGGCGCCGACCTGGCCTCCGGCCACGCGGCCGCGGGCGAGGTGCTCGCGAGCCGGGCCACCGCCGTCGTCGCCTACAACGACCTGGTGGCGTTCGGCCTCCTGGCCGCGCTCAACGAGGCGGGCGTCGCCGTGCCCGGCGACATCTCGGTGGCCGGCTTCGACGACATCGACCTCGCCCGGTACGCGACGCCCGGCCTGACCACCGTGTCCGTGCCCCAGGCCGAGCTGGGCCGGCAGGCGTGGCGCGAGCTGCACGCCGTCATCGACGACGACGCGCACGCGGCCACCACCACCCGGTTCACCGCCCGCCTCGAGGCCCGCTCCAGCACCGGGCCGGTGCCGCGCGGCATCGCGCGGGCCGTCGTCACGGAGCCCGAGCCCGCCGCGGCGCCCGAGGCCGACGTCGTCGACCCGGGCCCCACGTGGTCCGTGGAGCCGCGCGAGATCGTGCTGCGGCACACCCGCGACCGGGTGCCGCTGGCGCGGTACGTCGACGGCGAGCGGCTGCCGGCCATCCACTCCCCACGCCCGTACCTGCACCCGGTGCACTCGCTGGCGGGCGTCGCCCTCACCGAGTCCGAGCCGGTGGACCACCGGCACCACTACGGCGTGAGCGTGGCGGTGCCCGACGTCAACGGCACGAGCTTCTGGGGCGGCCGCACGTTCGTGGCCGACGTCGGCCCCACGCTGCTGCCCAACCACGGCCGCCAGGTGAGCACGCGCGCGGAGGTCGACCCGCTCGCGCCCCACGTGCTGCACGACACCGTGCGCTGGGACGACGAGCACGGCGAGCCCCTGCTCGACGAGCAGCGTCGGCTCGGCGCCCGCCTCCTCGACGACGGCACCTGGGTGCTCGACTGGCGCACCACGCTCCACGCGTCGTACCGGCCGCTGGAGATCCGCTCGCCCGCCACCAACGGCCGGCCGGGCGCCGGGTACGGCGGCGTCTTCTGGCGCGCGCCGATGTCGCAGAGCACGGTCGTGCTGTCGCAGGCGGGCGAGGGCGAGAGCCTGGCCCACGGCAGCACCTCGCCCTGGGTCGCGTACGTCCAGCAGCACCACGACCCCTACGCCGAGGACCGCCCGACGACGCTGCTGCTCGCGCAGACGTCGCCGCCGCGGCCCTGGTTCCTGCGCGCCGCGGAGTACCCCGGCGCGGGGCCGGCGCTCGCCTGGGACACGCCGCTCGTCGTGCCCGCAGGCGGCACCGTCGAGACGGGCGTCGTGGCCGCGCTCGTGGACCGTGCGCTCGACCACGACGAGGCCGCGGCCCTCGCCGCCACGCTGCGCTGACCCTCCCGGCAACCCCGGCACGACACGGACAGGACGACGATGACCGACCCGACCTCCGACGGCTCTGCCACCCGGATCGCCCCGCAGATCGCGGTCGTGGGCCTCCACGGCCACGGCGCCTCCCACGTGCGCCGGGTCCTCGAGCTCCAGCGCGCCGGAAGGGCGCGGCTCGCCGCCGTCGTCGACCCGCGCGAGCCGGGCCCCGGCCACGACGCGCACGACGCCGGGGCGCCCTGGTTCCCGACGCTCGGCGACCTCCTGTCCACCCCGCAGGCGCGGGTCGACGTCGTCGTGCTGAGCACGCCCATCCCCACGCACCTGCGGCTCGCGCGCGCCGCGATGGAGGCGGGCATCGACGTGCTGCTGGAGAAGCCGACGACGGCGTCGCTCGCCGAGCACGCCGAGCTCGTCGCGGTGGCCGAGCGGACGGGCCGCCGCTGCCAGGTGGGCTTCCAGACGTTCGGCTCGCACGCCCTGCCCGCGGCCGCGGACCTCCTGGCCCGGGGCGAGATCGGCGAGGTGCAGGGCCTCGGCGCCGTCGGCACCTGGGTGCGCACCGCGTCGTACTGGCAGCGCGCCGCCTGGGCGGGCCGGCGCCGGCTCGACGGCCGCGACGTCGTCGACGGCGTGGTGACCAACCCGCTGGCGCACGCCGTCGCGACCACCCTGCGGCTCGGCGGGGCGTCCACCGCGCAGGACGTCGCCTGGGTGGACACCGACCTGTACCGCGCCAACCCGATCGAGGCGGACGACACCTCCTCAGTGCGGGTCAAGGACGCCGCCGGCCGGCGGTACGGCTTCGGCCTCACCCTGTGCGCGGCGGAGCGCACGCCTGCGCGCGTGGTCGTGACCGGCTCCCGCGGCGAGCTGGTGCTCGAGTACGAGCACGACCGCCTGCTGCTGCGCACGGACTCGGTCCAGATGGACAAGACCTACGGGCGTGCCTCCCTGCTGGACGACCTGCTGGCCGCCCGTGCCGACGACCGTCGCCCCCTGCTGTGCGACGTCCGCGACACCGGCGCGTTCATGCGCGTGCTGGAGGCCGTGCGCACCAGCGCAGACCCGACCCCGATCGCGCCCGAGCACGTCGAGTGGCAGGGGGACGGCGACGAGCGGCGCCCCGTGGTGCGCGACGTCGAGCGCTGGTGCGCCGAGGTCGCGCGCACGCAGCGCACGTTCGCCGAGCTCGGGGCCCCCTGGGCCGGCTGACGCGCCACACCTCCCCGGCCGACACCGTCGTCGGACGGGTGACCGCCGGAACGAAGGAGTTTCGCACCATGTCCCAGCCCTCCCCTGTCCTCCCGGGCGGACGTCGGCCCCGCGCGGCCGCCGCCCTCGCCGCCGCCGCGCTGCTGGTCACGGCCGGCGCCGGCGCCGCCTCGGCCCACGGCGGGCCCGCCGGCCACGGCCATCCCCCGCGCACCGACCTCGGCCGCCAGGTCGTGACGCCGGGCGCCGACGGCTGGGCGTCGGTCGCCACGACCACCTCCCCGGAGGGCGTCACGCGCGACGCCGCGCCGGTCACCGGCGGCGCCGCGGCCGCGGCGTCCGAGGTGTACGTCGTCGACACGTGGGCCGAGCTGCGCGACGCCCTGGGCGGCCGCGCGGGCGCGGACCTCGACGACGGGCGCGGGCTCGAGGTGCCGCGCATCGTCTACGTGCGCGGCACGATCGACGCCTTCACGGGCGCCGACGGCGCGGCCCTGGGCTGCCAGGACTTCGCCGACCGGGTGCCGGTGGCGGGCACCGGCGACCCGTTCTCCATGGACGACTACGTCGCGGCGTACGACCCCGCCGTCTGGGGCACCGAGGAGCCCGCGGGGGCGCTGGAGGACGCGCGCGTCGCGGCCGCCAAGGTCCAGGCCGCGCAGACGCAGGTGCACGTCGGCTCGAACGTCACGATCGTCGGCGTGGGCGACGACGCCCGGGTCGTCGGCGCGAACCTGCGGGTCCGCGACTCGCACAACGTCATCGTGCGCAACCTGACCCTCTCCGACGGCCGCGACTGCTTCCCGCAGTGGGACCCCACCGACGGCGACCTCGGCAGCTGGAACTCCGCCTACGACAACCTGTCCGTCTGGACGTCCACCGGCGTCTGGGTGGACCACAACACCTTCGACGACGGCGACCACCCGGCGTCGTCCCTGCCGCAGGTGTTCGGACGGCCGTTCGAGATCCACGACGGCCTGCTCGACGTCACGCACGGCGGCGACCTGGTGACCGTGTCGTGGAACCGCTTCGAGTCCCACGACAAGACGATGATCATCGGCTCGTCCGACTCGCGGCTGCAGGACCGCGGCCAGCACCGCGTGACGATCCACCACAACCACTTCCAGGACATCGGTCAGCGCGCGCCGCGCGTGCGCTTCGGCGACGTGCACGTCTACGACAACTCCTACGAGCAGTCGAGGGCCTCGACGTTCCAGTACTTCTGGGGCGCCGGCAAGGAGTCGAGCCTGGTCGTGGAGAACAACGCGCTGCGCCTCGCCCCGGGGGTCGAGCCCGCGCGGGCCGTGGGCGCCTACGGCGGCACGATGCTGCGCGAGACCGGCACGCTGGTGAACGGTCGCCCCGTCGACGCCGTCGGCGCGTTCAACGCCACGGCCGACGCGCCGCTCGCCGACGACGCCCGCTGGACGCCGTCCGACCACTACCGCTACCGGCTGCTGCCCACCCGGGCCGTGCCCGCCGTGGTGGACGCCGGTGCCGGAGCGGGCGTGCTCCGCTCCACCCCGCCGAGGTAGCACGAGCCCCGCCGAGGTAGTACGCCCCGCGCCGAGGTAGTGCCTGACCACGGGCCAGGAACTCCCTCGGCACGGGCGCTGCTACCTCGGCGCAGAGGTCAGAGGTCGATGCCGAGGCCCAGGTCGTCGAGGCGCACCGGGTCGCCGGTGGCCAGCGAGCGGTTGCCGGCGTAGCCGATGCCGGACGCGCGCAGGCCGTCGCGGAAGCCGGCGGCGCGGCCCAGCGGGTCGGCCTCGGTGCGGCCGCGGAAGACGTCGGCCAGGAGCAGGGCGTCGCCGCCGCCGTGGCCGCCGTGCCCGACGGCGACGATCGGCCGCTCCTCCGCACGCTCCCAGTGCTTCTGCACGACGAGCCGCTCACCCTCGGGGCGCACCGTGTCCTCGCCGAAGGTCGCGGTGAAGCTCGGGTCCACGGTCGCCTTGCCGTCCGCGCCGAAGACGACGGACCCGCGCTCGACCACCTCGAGCTCGGCGCGGCCGCGCGAGCCGTTGACGACGACCCGGTACCCCTCCCACGGCGCGCTGGCCGTGAGCGAG
The DNA here is from genome assembly GCF_050311635.1 of Isoptericola nanjingensis. NCBI lineage: Bacteria > Bacillati > Actinomycetota > Actinomycetes > Micrococcales > Promicromonosporaceae > Isoptericola > Isoptericola nanjingensis. Next base: position 327,810 of record NZ_JBNOZL010000006.1, read on the forward strand.
TAGGTGAGCACCGGGCCGCCGGCGTACTCGACGACGAGACCGAGGGTGTCCTCGGTGGTGATGCCCGCGTCGAAGACGCTGCGGTCGCGGCGGTAGCCGTCCACGGCCTGCGCCTCGGGACCGTACAGCTCGGAGAGGTACGGGTCGGCGTCGACGTCGATGCGCCACGGGTCAACGCCCTGGTCGTTCAGCGCCTTCTCCCCCGCCGTCGGCTCGTAGCCGGACGCGTGCGCGGCGTCGTCGCCGTAGAACCGGCGGCCGCCGCTGGCGAAGACGCGCTGCGGGACGGCGTCGATCCACCAGTTGACGAGGTCGAAGTGGTGGCTGGACTTGTGCACCAGCAGGCCGCCGTTGTTGACCTTCTCGCGGTGCCAGCGGCGGAAGTAGTCCGCGCCGTGCACGGTGTCGAGGGCCCAGTCGAAGTGGACGCTCAGCACCTGCCCGATCTCCCCGGACGCGATGACCTCGCGCAGCGCGGAGTTGCGCGGCGAGTAGCGGTAGTTGAACGTCATCGTGAGGTCGCGGCCCGTCTCGGCGACGGCGTCGGCGATCTGCCGCGCCTCGTCCTCGGTGGCGGCGATCGGCTTCTCGACGACGACGTCGACGCCCGCGCGGAGCGCCCGGGAGACGAGGTCGGCGTGCGTGTTGTCGACCGACGTGACGACGAGGCGGTCGACCCGCTGCTCGTCGAGGGCCTTCTCCAGGTGGTCGGGGTGGTAGACGGGACGCTCGCCGCCCACGGCGGCGGCGACCTTCGCTTCGTGCACGGCCGCGCGCACCGGGTTGGGCTCCACCCAGGCGACGATCTCGCCGTCGGCGGCGTGGTCGCCGATCAGAGCGTTCACGTACATGCCGGCACGGTGGCCGGCGCCCGCGACGGCGTAACGGCGGCGCCCTTCGTCGGTCGAGCTGCCGGCGGGGGTGGGGACGGAGGGCATCGTCGATCTCCTTGGGTGTCGCCACGACGGCGACGTCGGGTAAGCGGTTTCCGCCAGCCTACCCGAGCGCCGCCGTCCTCCCCACCCCCGCGAGGTAGTTCCCTTCGTGCCGAGGTAGTCGGGATCTCGCCGAGGTAGTACGGATCTCGCCGAGGTAGTACTACCTCGGCGGAATCCGTACTACCTCGGCAGGGTTGGTACTACCTCGGCAGAGCCCGTACTACCTCGACGGGGTGATGACGACCTGGCCGGCCCAGGTGAAGCCGCCGCCGAAGCCGAAGAGCAGCGCCGGCGTGCTCGCCGGGATCCTGCCGGAGTGCCACCACTTGGACAGCCCCATCGGGATCGACGCCGCCGACGTGTTGCCGGACTCGGTGATGTCGGTGACGACGACGCGGTCCTCGAGCCCCAGCGACTTGGCGAGCGGCTCGATGATGCGCAGGTTGGCCTGGTGCGCGGCGAGGACGCCGATGTCGTCCAGCGTGAGCCCGGAGGCCTCGACGATCCGGCGGGCGCGGTCGGCGGCGCGGGTGATGGCCCACTTGAAGACGGCGCGGCCGTCCTGCGCGAACTTCTCCTGCGGCGCCTCGATCACCACCGCCGGGGTCAGCTCGGGCTCCGAGCCCCACACGACGGGCCCGACCGCCGGCGTGTCGGTGGCCTGCAGCACGACCGCGCCCGCGCCGTCGGCGGTGAGGATGCAGCTGCTGCGGTCGGACCAGTCGGTCACGGCCGTGAGCTTCTCCGAGCCGACCACGACGGCGGTGCGCGCGGACCCGGCGCGGATCGCCTGGTCGGCGACGCCCACGGCGTACGCGAAGCCGGAGCACGCCGTGTTGACGTCGATGACGGCGGGCCCGACGACGTTGCGCAGGTCGGGCACCTCCTCGCCCTCGGGGGTGCTCGCCCCGGGCTGGACGCCGGTGCGCAGCGCGTAGGCGACGCGGCCCGCCGTGTTGGGCGACCGGTCGAACGCGGTGGTGGTCGCGACGACCACGAGGTCGACGTCGGAGGCCGCGACGCCGGCGTCGTCGAGCGCGTGCCGGGCGGCCCCCGTGGCCATGTCCGCGACGGTGACGTGGTCGGCCGCGACGTGGCGGGTGACGATGCCGGTCCGGGAGCGGATCCACTCGTCGTTGGTCTCGACGAGCTTCGCGACGTCGTCGTTGGTCATGACCCTCTCGGGCTGGTGGTGCCCGAGGCCGACGATGCGGGACCCGGCGGCGCCCGCCGGCAGCGTCAGGGCGGGTGCGGTGGACTCACTCATGGGAGCGATCATCCCACCGCACCCGCCCTGGTCTCACCCGTGCTCGCGGGGCGGGCGGCTCAGCGGCCGACCTTCTCCCCCGGCCGCGCCGGCGTCGTGTACGCCAGGGCCGGGGCGGCCGGCGTCGTCATCCCCTCGCCGAGGAAGTACGACGTGTGCGGCGGCTGGTTGTAGGCGGTGTTCTGCCAGGCGACGCCAAGCCGGTAGACCGGGTCGGACATCAGGGTGCGCAGCCGGTGCTCCGTCGGGATGACGGTCGTGGCGATCCGCAGCGCCGTCGAGTCCTCGGTGCGGGTGACGATCTCCTCGCGCCAGTCGCCGAACAGGTCCGCCTGCAGGGCGGGGTTGCCCTTGGTGTCGTTGTTCGACAGCGTGCCGGTCGCGCGGTAGAGCTCGACCTGCTCGCCGTTCTCGTAGTCCCACTTCGAGATCGTGGGCACGCCGGTGCGGGGGCCGTCGTCGAACTCGTGGTCGCCGATCTCCGCGAGCAGGTCGCCGTCCCAGTACGTGAGGAAGTTGGCGGCGGGGATGGTGCTCCCGATCAGCTCGCCGGACGCGGCGTGCAGCTCGCCCACGCGGGAGTTCCATGCGGCGTCGCCGCCGACGGCCCAGCCCTCGGCGCCCGCGTACCGCGGGTCGATGTCGCCGGCGGCGGCGCGCCCGGTGTCGCGCGTGGCAGGGATCGACCAGAGCACTTCGCCGGTCGCAGCGTCGCGGAACGTCGCCCCGCGGTTCCCGGAGGCGCTCATCGACTCCTGGGCCGCGAAGACCTCGAGACCCGGCCGGGACGGGTCCAGGTCGCCCACGTGCAGCGCGTCCCCGTGGCCCAGCCCGGTGTTGTAGAGCGCGGAGCCGTCGTCGTCGATCGTCATCGAGCCGAAGACGATCTCGTCCCTAGCGTCCCCGTCCACGTCGGCGACGGACAGGTTGTGGTTGCCCTGGCCCTCGTACTGGTCGCCCGCCTCGTCGGAGTCGAACACCCAGCGTCGCGTCAGGTGTTCGCCGTCGAAGTCGTAGGCCGCGATCACGGCCCGCGTGTAGTAGCCGCGAGAGAAGATCGCGCTCGGGTGCTCGCCGTCGAGGTAGGCGGTGCCGGCGAGGAACCGGTCGACCCGGTTGCCGTAACCGTCGCCCCAGTCGGTGACCGTGCCGCGCGCCGGCGTGTAGTCGACCGTGTCGACCGCGGCGCCGGTCTCGCCGTCGAAGACGGAGAGGAACTCGGGCCCGGCCAGCACGTAGCCGCTCGCGTTGCGGTGGTCCGCGTCCGCGTCGCCGATCACCGTGCCCGCGCCGTCGACGGTGCCGTCGGCGGTCTTGGCCATGACCTCGGCGCGGCCGTCGCCGTCGTAGTCGAAGACCTGGAACTGGGTGTAGTGGGCGCCCGCCCGGACGTTCCGCCCCAGGTCGATTCGCCACAGCTGCGTGCCGTCCAGCTCGTAGGCGTCGAGGTACACGTTGCCCGTGTACCCGCCCTTGGAGTTGTCCTGCGAGTTGGTCGGGTCCCACTTGAGCACGATCTCGTACTGCCCGTCGCCGTCGACGTCGCCCACGGAGGCGTCGTTGGCGCGGTAGGAGTACGCCTTGCCGTCGGGCGTCGTGCCGTCGGCCGGCTTGTCGAGCGGGACGTCGAGGGTCTGGCCGTCCCAGACCCTGAACTCGTCCGTGGCCCACCGCTCGTTGCCCTTGCCCTTGCCGTTGCCCTTGACGGTGCTCACCCGGTACGTCGACGACGCCGTCCCGTCGGGGTCGACGAAGTTGGTCGAGTCCCTGACCGGACGGTCCGTGAGGCGCTTGCCGTCGCGGTAGACGTGGAAGCCGATCGCCTCGGGGTCGTCACCGAGCATGCGCCAGCCGACGTACACGCCGTCGTCGGTGGACACCGCGACCGGGGAGCGGTCGAGGCGCTCGGCCTGCCGCTTCGGCGTCGTCGTGCTCGACGACGTCACGACGCCGTCCGACGCCGTGGCGGGCGCGGCCGACGCCGCGCAGACGACGGGCAGGACCAGGCCCAGCGCCAGCGCCCCGGCGGCCAGGGGGCGGCCTTTCCTTCGCGGTGATGCGGTGGGGTGGTGCAGGGGTGTCGTCATCGGTTCCCTCCGGTGGTCGTGGCCTCGTCGTCGAGGCGCGTGATGGTCAGTCCGTTGAGCCAGCCCGACGCGACGACGTCGAGCCGGCCGTCGGTCACCTCGACCGGCGCGAGCACGCGCGTCGAGGTGGTGCCGCGCCCGGCGTTGGCCGAGCCGCGGTCCTCGCCCTCGAGCGTCACGGCGAGGCCGGAGGTGCCGAGCATGTCGCCCCACTCGACGGCGACGGAGTAGGTGCCGTCCTCGACGTCGACGGCGATCGGCGTGCTCGCCGACGGCAGCAGGAAGTCGCGCTGCAGCGCCGTCGGCACCGGGTCGAAGCCCGTGCCGCGGTCGCGCCCGCCCGGGCCGGTCGCCGAGGTGAAGCCGTACCCCAGGCCCTGCGCGTAGAGCGTCGTGCCGTCGAGCGGGAGGTAGCCGTCCATCGTCACGGCGCCCGCGGGCTGCACGTCGAACCGGTAGAGCGGCTCCTTCGTGGTGAGCCGCAGGGCCTCGGACGGCGCGGAGTCGCCGCGGCCGTTCACCGCGACGACGCGCACGTCGTAGGAGGCGCCCGACTCGAGGCCGGTGAGGTCGACGCGTCCGATGGTGGACGTCGTCCGCAGGGCGTAGGCGTCGTCGCCGGCGTCCGCGTCCTTGAGCAGCACGCGGTAGATGTCCGCGCCGTCGACCGCGTCCCAGGTCAGCGTGGCGCCCGCGCCCGACACCGCGGAGGCGGCGAGCCCCGTGGGCGCGGCCGGCACCTCGGCGGGCGGCTCGGCCTCGACGACCTCGTCTGCCAGCGGGACGTCGAGGCCGGCGGTGTCCTGCGCGACCAGGCGCGCCATCTGGATCGCGCCGTACTCCTGGAAGTGGGTGTCGTCCTGGGTGCCGTCCGGACGGGCCGGGTAGACGCCCGCGGGCACCCACAGGAACACCGACGTGGCGGCCTCGGGCCCGATCTCGTCCAGGTAGGCGCGGCTGGAGGCGGACAGGTCGACCAGCGGGGTGCCGGTCTCCTCGGCGAGCGCCCGCGCCTGCTCGACGTACTGCGGGAACGAGACGTTCGCGTGCCCGGATGCGTCGAAGCTGCGTCGCGACACGGGGGTGACGAGGATCGGCGTCGCGCCGCGCTGCGTCGCGCCCTCGACGAAGGTGCGCAGGTAGTTGCGGTAGTCCGCCGGCGCCGCGTAGCGGTCGTCGACGCCGTAGCTGTTGTCGTTGTGCCCGAACTGCACATAGAGGTAGTCGCCCGGGCGGATCTGGCGCAGCACCTCGTCGAGGCGGCCCTGGCTGATGAAGTTCTTGGACGACCGGCCGCCGATCGCGTGGTTGTCGACGGTCACCCCGTCGGACAGGAACCGCCCCAGCATCTGGCCCCAGCCGGCCTGCGGCGCCCAGTAGTCGGTGTAGGTCTGGACGGTCGAGTCGCCGGTGACGTAGACGGTGGGCTCGGCGCCCGCCTCGCGGGGCGCCTGCGGGGTGATCGTGAGGGCGGCGAGGTTCGCCGCCGCGCCCGCGAAGTCGAGGTTGAGCTGGCCGTCGACGAGCGCGATGTCGAACTCGGTCTCGAGGAACTCCCCCGCGGCCTTCTCGGTGGCGGGCACCTTGGCCATCTGCTCGGCGGTGATCGCGATGTCGGTGGCGGCCTCGGGATCACCCGCGACGACGCCCACGGTGTAGTCGCCGTCGGGGAGGTCGACCACCAGCTCCGTGTCGCCGACGCGGACCAGGTCGGAGCGCAGCGGGTCGTCGCCGTCGCGCCGGACCGGGGTCACCTGGGCGGGGTCGACGAAGCCGACGCGGTGCGCCTTCGAGTACGCGGGACCCGCGACGATCCGCGTCGCTCCCGCCGCCGTCGCGCCGTTGCCGAAGTCGAGGGTGAGCCCGCCCTCGGGGATCTCCGGGTCCGCGACCCCGTCGCCCACCAGCGCGCCGACGGCGACCGCGGACGGCGCGGACAGGGTGCCGTCGGCGCCGATCGCCTGCGCCCGGTAGTAGTGCACGGCGGTGGTGTCGACGTCGTCGGTCGCGTAGACCGTGCGCTCGTCCGTGCGCGCGACCTCGGCGTACTCCCCGTCGACGGCGTCGCTGCGGGACAGCACGTAGCCGGCGGCGCCCTCCACAGCGTTCCAGCGCATCGACAGCGCGCCGTCGACGGCGCGGGCGACGCGGACGGCGGTGGGAGCGGGGACGTCGGCGGCCGCCGCGCCCGACGCGGCGCCGACGGTGGCGGACAGGCCCGCGAGGACCAGGCCGACGGTCGTCGCGCCCGCGGCGAGGGCCCTGCGGGCGGGCCGAGCCGCCGGGCGACGGAGCGGCTGGTGAGCGCTTTCCTCCGATGGACGCGCTGGGCGGTTCTGTGCTGGCACTGGTGCTCACCTCGAGGTCTCGTCGTCGAGCCACCCTCGGCGGCCGTCGTCGGCCGTCGAGGTTGAATGGATTCAAGCAGGTGGTGCGCGACCATGATGCCCGTCGACCCGGGCAAGCACAACCCCAGGTCAGGGCGGCGTGCCGACCGCGTCGGCGGCGCGTCCGGTCCGCACCACTTCGCGCGGACGGCCGGTCAGGGGCGTTCCACCAGGCCGAACGGCACCGTGAGCACCGACCTGCCGACCTGCAGGTGGAACCGCGTCCGCCCGCGCTTCAGCAGCGTGCCGACGACGCCGTCGTACCGGCCCGGCGCGACCACCCGCAGCCGCTCCCCCGGCCGGACACCGGCCGGGTCCACCCGCGACGGCGCCTCCGCGGGCGCCGAGGTCCCGCTGGTCCGAGGCGCCCCGCCACCCGTCGCCGCGGGCGGGCCGAGCTCGGGCACCGGCCGGCCGCGGTACGTCCAGGTGAGCAGGAAGCGCCGGTCGAACACCGGCGAGCAGCGGGCGCACGCCTGCGGGCGCTGCGGCCGGCGGAAGCGCGTCACCCGGTGCCCGGCCGGGCACCGGCCGACCCAGTCGCCCTCCACCTCGGGGCTGTCGTCGCGCACCACGCGCCGGCCCGTGGAGCCGATCGACCGCGCCGTCGCGCGCCAGACGGCGTCGTGCCCGTGCCGCGCGCCGGCCAGCGCGTGCGCGATCTCGTGCAGCACCACCTCGCGCACGTCCGCCTCGTCGTACAGCTCCGTCAGCGGCCCCGACAGGCTGATCTCGCGGCGGTCGTACCGGCACAGGCCCGCGCGCCGCCGCGCCCGGTCGAACCGGAACGTCCAGCCGGACAGCCCGTGCTCGGCCATCAGGCCGCGCGCCAGCCGGGCGGCGTCCTCCCGCTCCATCCGTCACCCCCCCGCCGTCCGGGCCCGTCGCGTCCGGCCGCCGAGCCGCGGCCACCCGCAGGACGCTAGCGGCCCCCGCGGACACCCCCTGCCCGTCGTCCACAGGTCGCGCGTGCCACCGTGCGAGCGTCAGACCCCGGCCTCGCGGGAGAAGCCCTCGATGTGCGCCTTCACCGCGGCGGAGGCGGCCTCGGCATCCCCGGCGGCGACGGCGTCGAGCACGGCGCGGTGCTCGGCACGCAGCCGCGTGGCGGTGCGCGGCCACGACGGCAGCCGCTCGATCCCGACGGCGACGTACCCGCCGATCGCGCCTCGCAGCCCGGTCATCACGGCCTCGACCAGCACGTTCCCGGCCATGCGCACGAACTCCAGGTGGAACGCCTGGTCGAGCTCGAGGAACTCCGCCGGCTGGACGTCGTCGTCCTCCATCCGGCCCAGGAGCCGGCGCGCCTCCTCGAGGTGGGCGGCCGCGCCGGGCGCGAGGTCCGTCGCCCGCTCCGCCGCCTGGGCCACGGCCCAGGACTCGAGCAGCACGCGGGTCGCGACGACGTCCCGCACCGGCAGCGTGCCGGTGGCCACGTGCAGCCGCACCGCGGCGCCCAGGCCGGCGGCCGGGCGGTCGATGACGACGGCGCCCGCGGTCGGCCCGGAGCCGACGCCGGGGCGCACGATGCCGAGCGCGTCGAGCACGCGGATCGCCTCCCGCACGGAGGGCCGGGACACGCCCAGGTCCTCCGCGAGCGCCCGCTCGCCGGGCAGCCGCTCGCCGAGGCCCCACCGGCCGGCGGCGATGCCCTCCTCGAGGTGGGCGAGAACTCGTTCGTGGGTGCGCACGGGCTCAGCGTAACGACCGCACGGAGCAATGGTCTGACCACATCCGCTACAGTGGCCGCTCGGCGCCGCCGCCGTGGCGCCCCCGACCCGCCCGGGTCATGCTGGACCGAGCCGAACGGTGGCTGACCACAGCCGTACCGCAGCGGCCTGGCGCCGGCACCGCACGAGCACGACCGCACGAAGCACAGAGGAGTCGCATGCGCATCGCCCTCGCCGCCACCTGTCTCGCCGACACCCTGTTCCCCGGGGCGCCGCGCGCGACCGTGCGGCTGCTGGAACGCCTCGGCCACGAGGTCGTCTTCCCCGCCGACCAGGCGTGCTGCGGGCAGATGCACGTCAACACCGGCTACTTCCGCGAGGCGGTGCCCGTCATCCGCAACCACGTGGAGACGTTCGCGCCCGTGGCGGACGGCGAGTGGGACGCCGTCGTCATGCCGTCGGGCTCGTGCACGGGGTCGGTGCGCCACCAGCAGGCGATGGTCTGCCGCCGCGCGGGCCTCGAGGACCTCGCCGCGACGGCGGAGGCGGTGTCCGCCAAGACGTACGAGCTGTCCGAGCTGCTCGTCGACGTGCTCGGCCTCACCGACGTCGGCGCCTGGTTCCCGCACCGCGTCACCTACCACCCCACCTGCCACTCGCTGCGGATGCTGCACGTGGGCGACAAGCCCCTGCGGCTGCTGCGCGCCGTCGAGGCCATCGACCTGGTGGAGCTCCCGGCGGCCGACTCGTGCTGCGGGTTCGGCGGCACGTTCGCGCTGAAGAACGCGGACACGTCGGCCGCGATGCTCGAGGACAAGACGGCGAACGTGCGGGGCACCGGCGCCGAGGTGCTGACCGCCGGCGACATGTCGTGCCTCATGCACATCGGCGGCGGGCTCTCCCGCCAGGGCACCGGCGTCCGCGCGCTGCACCTGGCGGAGGTGCTCGCCTCGACCCGGGAGGAGCCCACGCCCCTGCCCGAGACGACGTTCACGCGCCCGGAACGCCGGCGCCCGGCGCGGACGGAGGCCACCCGATGAGCCGCACGTTCCTCGGCCTGCCGCGCACGCTGCGCCGCCCCGACGACGCGGGGGCCGACCAGCCGTTCGGCCCGGTCCCCCACCCGCAGGAGCCGCTGCGCTGGGGCGACGACTTCCCCGCCGCCGCCAAGCAGACCCTGAAGAACGACCAGCTGCGGCGCAACCTCGGCCACGCCACGCAGGTCATCCGCACCAAGCGGGCCGCCGTCGTCGGGGAGGTGCCCGACTGGGAGGCGCTGCGCGACGCCGGGTCCGCCGTCAAGCAGCAGGTGATGGCGCAGCTGCCCGACCTGCTGCAGCAGCTCGAGGAGAACGTCGTCGCGCGCGGCGGCGTCGTGCACTGGGCGCGCGACGCGGCGGAGGCCAACCGGATCGTCGCCGACATCGCGAAGGCCAAGGGCGCCGACGAGGTGGTGAAGGTCAAGTCGATGGCCACGCAGGAGATCGGGCTCAACGAGGCGCTGGCCGACGAGGGCATCGCCGCCATCGAGACCGACCTGGCCGAGCTCATCGTGCAGCTCGCCGACGACATGCCCTCGCACATCCTCGTCCCGGCCATCCACCGCAACCGGTCGGAGATCCGCGACATCTTCCTCGCCCGCATGGGCGACGCCCCGCCCGACCTGTCGGACGTGCCGCGCGAGCTCGCCATGGCGGCCCGCGCGCACCTGCGTCGCAAGTTCCTGTCCGCCAAGGTCGCGGTGAGCGGCGCCAACTTCGCCGTCGCGGACACGGGCACGCTCGCCGTCGTCGAGTCGGAGGGCAACGGCCGCATGTGCCTCACGCTGCCCGAGACGCTCGTGACGGTGATGGGCATCGAGAAGCTCGTGCCCACCTTCGACGACCTCGAGGTGTTCCTGCAGCTGCTCCCCCGCTCGTCGACCGGCGAGCGGATGAACCCGTACACGTCGATGTGGTCGGGCGTGACGCCGGGCGACGGGCCGCACGAGTTCCACCTGGTGCTGCTCGACAACGGCCGCACCGACGTGCTCGCCGACGAGGTCGGCCGGTCCGCGCTGCACTGCATCCGCTGCTCCGCGTGCCTCAACGTCTGCCCCGTCTACGAGCGGGTGGGCGGCCACGCCTACGGCTCCGTGTACCCCGGGCCGATCGGCGCCATCCTCACGCCGCAGCTCACCGCGTCGACGGGCGGCGTGTCCGGGCACCACGACCCGAACGCCTCGCTGCCCTACGCGTCGACGCTGTGCGGCGCCTGCTACGAGGTGTGCCCCGTGAAGATCGACATCCCGTCGATCCTCGTCGACCTGCGCGCCCGCGAGGTCGACGCCGACCGGTCGTCGCGCGGTGTCGACCCCTGGAAGACGGCCATGAAGGCGGCGTCCTGGGTCATGGCCGACGGCGACCGGTTCGCCCTCGCCGGCCGTGCCGCCACGCTGGGCAGCGGGCTCGGCGGGCGGGATCACGCCGTCTCGGTGGCGCCGCCACCCGCGTCGGCGTGGACGAAGGCGCGCGACCTGCCCGCGCCGCCCCAGCAGACGTTCCGGCAGTGGTGGCAGGCCGAGCACGAGAACGAGGAGGGCGCCCGATGAGCGGGGCACGCACCGAGGTCCTGGCGCGCGTGCGGGCGGCGCTGGGGCAGACCGGCTCCGGCACGACGCCGTCGGGCAAGGTCGGCACCGCGCCGCACCCGGAGCCCGTGCCGCGCGCCTACCGTGCCGCCGGGGAGCACGCCGTCGGCTCGCCCGAGGTGCTGGAGCAGCTCGTCGACCGGCTGGTGGACTACAAGGCCCACGTGCACCAGGTCGCCACCGACGCCCTGCCCGCCACCGTCGCCGCCCTCGTCGCCGAGCTGTCAGGACCAGCGCGGGACGTTCCCGGCGCCCGCCCTGACAGGTCCGTGCGGGTGGTGGTCCCCGACGGGCTGGACGACGCGTGGCTGGCGGCGCTGCCGGCGGACGTCGACGTCGTGCGGGACTCGCGCGAGCGCCCGCTCGCCGCGACGGAGCTCGACGCCGTCGCGGCTGTCGTCACCGCGGCGCGGGTCGCGATCTCCGAGACGGGCACGATCGTGCTCGACGGCGAGCCCGACCAGGGCCGGCGCGCGATCTCGCTGGTGCCCGACGTGCACCTGTGCGTCGTGCGGGCGGACCAGGTCGTGCAGACCGTGCCGGAGGCGGTCCGGCTGCTCGGCGAGCACCCGGACCGCCCTCTGACCTGGATCTCCGGTCCCAGCGCCACGTCGGACATCGAGCTGGACCGCGTGGAGGGCGTGCACGGCCCGCGGACCCTGCACGTCCTCCTGGTGGGCTGACCCCGCCGGCCCGAGCCGTACGGGTTAGCCGAGGATCGCGGCCGAGCCGAACAACGCCCAGTCGTTGAGCACGTGCGCGGTGGCGGAGGCGGTGAGGTTCTTGGTGACCAGGTAGGGGATCAGGAGGATCACCCGCGCGGTGCCGATGACCAGCACGCACTGCAGCACGTTCCAGCCGTAGGTGGGCAGGTGCAGCGCCGCGAACAGGAGCGTCGAGACGACCACCGCGAGCACCAGGCTCGACCGGCGCGACAGGTGCAGCACCGACATGCCGAGCGTGAGGACGGCGAGCAGCGGCAGGACCGTGAAGACCTCCTCGCCGACCAGCTGCGGGATCATCGCGAGGAACGTGAGCACCTTGTCGACGCCGCCCTGGGCGGCGATCGTGCCGCCCATCGGGTTGGGCTGGGCCCCGACGAGGACCGAGACGAGCGCCCCCACGAGGAACGACGCCAGAACGTTCGCGACGGCGATGCCGACGGCGAGCAGCCCGGCCCGCGGCCGCAGCCGCTGGAAGAGCCGGCCGACCGTGCCCGGCGCGACCAGGTGCAGCGTCAGCAGCGGGATGCCGGCGAACAGGGTGCCGCGCAGCGCGAGCGCCAGCCAGGCCGGCCCGGGGACGGCGACGAGCAGGTCGCACGCGGCGGCCACGACGACGGACGCCATCAGCACCGCCCACCGGCGGCCGGACAGCCGCACCGGGTCCCCGGCGTAGAGGGGGAAGTCCGGGGCCTGGCCCCTCGTGGGCACCTCGTGGGTGGTGACGCTCCTGCTGGTCATGGTGGTCATCGTGCGCTCCTGGCGTGCGGGTTGCTCGGTGAGGCCCCGCCCCTCGACCGATGCCTGCTGCATCGATGACCCCAGGGTGCGCGCCGGGCACCCCCGCGGTCGTCGTGCTGGCGGGTGGACCTGCGCGTACTCCCCAGGGAGTACGCCCGACGACGGAGCGGCGGGCACCAGCGCGGCTCAGCGCGGCTCGACCAGCCCTGACCGGTAGGCGATGACGACGAGCTGGGCGCGGTCGCGGGCGCCGGTCTTCGCCAGCGCCCGGCTGACGTGCGTCTTCGCCGTGAACGGGGACACGACGAGCTCCTCGGCGATCTCGTCGTTCGACAGCCCCTGGCCCACGAGGGCCACGACCTCGAGCTCCCGCTCGGTGAGGTGCGCGACGAGCCCGGGGTCGATGCCGCGCGCGGCGTGCGGGCCGCTGCCCAGGTGCGCGACGACGGCGCGCGTCGCCGCGGGCGACAGCAGCGCCTCGCCGGCCGCGACCGTCCGCACGGCGGCGACGAGGTCGGCGGGCGCCACGCCCTTGCCGAGGAATCCGCTGGCGCCGGCGCGCAGCGCGCCGAGCACCTCGGCGTCGCCCTCGAACGTCGTGAGGACGACGACGCGGACGGCCGCGAGGTCCGGGTCGTCCGCGATGCGCGCGGTGGCGGTGAGCCCGTCGGTACCCGGCATGCGCAGGTCCATGAGGACGACGTCGGGACGCAGCTCGCGCGTCAGCCGCACCCCCTGGTCGCCGTCGCCGGCCTCCCCCACGACCTCGACGCCGTCGGCGTGCCGCAGCAGGGCGACGAAGCCGCCGCGGATGAGCTCCTGGTCGTCGACGACGAGCACGCGGACGGTCATGCCGGTCCCTCCTCGGAGCGGGTGGGGGTCGGGGCGGGGGCAGGCAGCTCCGCCCGCACGACGAACTCGCCGCCGCGGGGGCCGACCTCGAGAGCCCCGCCCACCGCCGCGACGCGCTCGCGCATGCCGAGCAGCCCGTGCCCCGTCGACGGGGCCGCCGCGACGCCGCCCACCGCGGCGCGGGTCACCGGGTTGACGACCTCGACACCGAGGCCGTCCGGCGTCCACGCGAGCGTGAGGCGGGCGCTGCCGGCGCCGTGCTTGTGCGCGTTGGTGAGCGCCTCCTGCACCACGCGGTAGGCGGCGAGGTCGACGACGGGGACGAGCGGCCGGGCGTCGCCCTCGACCCGCACGTCCACCCGCAGCCCGGTGGCGCGCACGGCGTCGAGCAGCGCGTCGAGGCGGGCGAGCGACGGCGCCGGCGCGGCCCGCTCGGGTGCCTCCTCGTCGCCGCGTCGCAGCAGGTCGAGCAGGGTCGCAAGCTCCCGCAGCGCATCGGCGGACGCGGTGCGCACGTGCACGAGCGCCTCCCGCGCGGCGTCGGGGTCGTCGACCAGCAGGGTCTCGGCGACCCCGGACTGCACGCCCACGACGGCGACCTGGTGCGCCAGCACGTCGTGCAGCTCGCGGGCGATCCGCAGCCGCTCCTCCGCGACGGCGCGGCTCGCCTCGGCCTCGCGCGTCGCCTCGGCGCGCGAGGCCCGGTCCCGCGCCGTCGTCAGCTCCGCCCGCCGGGCCGCGACGACGAGCCCGACCACGGCCGCGAGCGCCAGCAGGAGCGGCACGGCCGCGACCACGCCCGAGCCCGGGCTCGCGCCCCGCAGCAGGAGCACGCCGTCGAGCACGACGGCGGAGCCCGCCGCGGCCAGGAGCCCGAGCCGGCGCTCGCCGAGGGAGACGACGGTGTAGACGGCGATCGCCAGCGGCAGCAGCAGCGCCCCGCCCGGTGCGGCGGCCGCGGTCTCCGCGACGCCGAGCACCGCGGTGACGGCGAGGACGACGGTCGGGTGGCTGCGGCGCCAGAAGAGCGCCGCGCAGGAGATCACGGTGGCGGCGGCGCCCCACGGGACGAACGGCATCGCCCCCGTGGCCCACAGCGAGACCGGGAGGGCGAGCACGACGACGGCGACCGACGCGTCGAGCGCGACGCCGGCGGCCGGCCGGGGCGCGCGGTCCTGCACGTCCGCAACGTACCCGCGGGCGGGGCGGCGCGCCCGCCGGTCGGGTCCCGGTTTCGACAAGCACGACCGCCGCCGCCGAGAATGGGTGCCCGTGACCGACAGCGCGCCGCCGACCGACGACCCGGCGAACGAGTCCGACGCCCTCTTCGAGGTGCCCCCCGGCGCCCGGCGCCCCGCGCGGCGGATCGTGCTGCTCACGGGGCCCTCGGGGTCGGGGAAGACCGCGCTCACCCGGCGGCTCGGCCTGCCGGTGATGAACCTCGACGACTTCTACCACGACGCCGACTTCCCGGGGATGCCCATGCGGTACGGCATCGTCGACTGGGACGACCCCCGCAGCTGGGACTCCGCGGCCGCCCTCGACGCGCTGCGCGCCGTGGTGCGCGCCGGCCGCGCGGACGTGCCCGTGTACGACATCCCCACCTCGCGCCGCACGGGCGGCACGGCGCTCGAGGCGGGCGACGCGCCCGTCGTCGTCGCCGAGGGGATCTTCGCCGCCGAGCTCGTGTCCGCGTGCCGGGCCGACGGCATCCTCGCCGACGCGATCTGCCTCAGCCAGCCGCGCGTCATGAACTTCTGGTTCCGCTTCCTGCGCGACGTCGCCGAGTCGCGCAAGCCGCTGCCCACGCTGGTGCGCCGGGGATGGGGGCTGCTGCGCGCCGAGCCCGCGCTGGTGCGGCGGTGGACGGACCTCGGCTGCCGCCTCGTCACGCCCGCGCAGGCGGAGCGGGACATCCGCGCGCTGCTCGCCCCCTGATGTCCTTTCGGTGCCGGCCACCTCGGCGCCTACGGTGTGCGCATGGCAACGGTGCGGACGTTCCAGGTGACCTTCGACTGCGCGGAACCGGAGCGGGTCGCCCGGTTCTGGTGCACGGTGCTCGGCTACGTCATGCCCGACGGCGTCGACTGCGTCGCGCAGGACCCCACCGGCGAGGGCCCGCGGCTGTACTTCCAGCGCGTGCCCGAGGGCAAGGTCGTCAAGAACCGGGTGCACCTCGACGTCCGCGTCGGCACCGGGCTGGTCGGCGACGAGCGCCTGGCCGCGCTGTGGGCCGAGCAGGCCCGCCTCGAGCCGCTGGGCGCGGTCTACCTCTACACGCAGTACGCCGACGGCGAGGAGGAGTCCTGCATCACGATGCAGGACGTCGAGGGCAACGAGTTCTGCATCGACTGAGACCCGCTACGCGGGCAGCGGCTCGTCGAGCAGCGCGAGGAGGCGCGTCGTCGTCCGCCAGGTCCGCACGGTCATCTGCCGGAACACGGGCATGCCCATGAGCCGGGTGATCCGGGTGCGCCGTGCCTCGGCGGCGACCCGGGAGAAGTAGACGACGCCCGGCCCGGGCGCGACGGCGTCGACGCCCTCGCGCAGCTCGGGCATCTGCGCCAGCACCTCCCGGGCGGTGAGCGGGTGCTTGAGGAAGAAGACCTCGCTGCGCAGCGCGCCGGAGGAGTGGTCGGGCGGCGCGGCCGCGACGGTGGCCGCGAGCTCGTCGCGGGAGCGGACGAGCGTCGGGACGGCGAAGCCGAGGCGGGCGGCGAGCATCCGCTCGATCGCGTCCTCGAGCTCGGGACCGCTCGGCGGATCGGCGGCCAGCAGCACGTTGCCGCTCTGCAGCACGGTGCGGACCTCCCCGTGGCCGCCGTCGCGGAAGCACGCCACGAGGTCGGTCATGGCGACCCGGTGGTGGCCGCCCACGTTGATCCCCCGCAGCAGCGCCACGGACGTCGGGGGGCGCGGGGACGTGGCCATGGGGCCACGATGGCACGCGCCCCCGACGTGACGGCGGGCCGCGATGCCCAAGACCTGCCCATCCCCGGGCCACGACGCGTCATGAGAATGTCACACGCCGGTCATCCGCCTTACACCATCGCCGCTCACGCTGGGGGCAGGAGGTGGTCCCCATGGCCGAGCAGGACGTCCAGCGCACGATCGAACGGCGCGACGAGCACGGAGCGGTCCGCGTGCTCTCTCTCTACGAAGGCTTCTTCAGCGGCGGCGCGCGCGTGCTGCACTCGTCGGTCGTGGCCGGCCTGCACGCCCAGGGCCGCCAGCGGCACGCGGCGCTGAGCGTGCACGACGAGGTGCGGCGGGACGCCGCACTGCAGCGGATGGTCGACGACCGCCGGTACCGGCAGCTCAAGGGCGCGGGGGTCCGCGTGACGTCGCTCGGCCGGTCCTCGGAGGTGCCCCACGACCCGGAGGCCCTCACGGACGCCGAGGCCGAGGTGCTGGCCCGCGAGCTGCGGCGCACCGACGTGGTGCTCTCGCTCAAGGAGCAGCCGCTGCGCCTGCTCTCCCGGCCCGACGTGCTGCCCGACCGGCCGGTGGTCGCCTGCCTGCACCGCTCCGACCCGGAGCACCAGGGGTCGGGCCTGGGGCACCTGCTGCGCGCGGCGGACGACGGCCGGCTCGCCGCCGTCGTCTGCTGCGCCGAGTCCACGCGAGCCGCCTACGAGGCCGCCGGCGTGCCCGCGCACCTGCTGCGCGTGATCCCCAACGGGGTCGACCTCACCCGGTTCCGCCCGGCCCGCACCGCGCGACGCCTCGCGTTCCGCGGGGCGCACCGGCTCCCCGCGGACGGGACGGTCGTCGCGTACGCCGCGCGCTACGACGCGATGAAGAACCCCCGGCTGTTCGTCGCCGCGGCCCGCGAGCTGCTGGCGGGCGACGCCGACGCGCACGTCGTGATGTGCGGGTCCGGCATGAGCGCCGCCAACCCGGACCTCGCGGCCGACCTGGACGACGCCTTCGCCGACCGGCCCGACCTGCGGGGCCGCGTCCACCTGCTCGGCGTGCGCCACGACATGGAGCAGGTGCTCGCGGCCTCCGACGTCGTCGCGCTGACCTCCGCGTTCGGCGAGGCCGCGCCGCTGTGCCTCATCGAGGGCGCCATGTGCGGGGCGGTGCCGGTCACCACGCCGGTGGGCGACAGCGCGCGGATCGTGGACGGCATCGGCCTCGTCACCGGCTTCGACCCGGCGGAGATCGCCGCGGCGTGGCGCGAGGCGGCGGCGCGTCGGGACGCCCTCACCGGGGCGCTCGTCGCGGCGCGGCCGCGGTTCAGCCACGTGCGCATGCTGTCCGCCTACGCGGCGACGATCGAGCGCGCCCACCGCGGGCTGGGGCTGACACTCGCGCGCGCCTGACGCCGGTCAGCGCGTCGAGTCGCGGAGCTGCACCTCGAAGTCGACCTCGGTGACGGCGCCGGGCGCGGCGTCGCCGACGGCGGCGCGGACGGCGAGGCTGCCCATCTCCTCCAGCGGGATGCGCACGGTGGACAGCGCCGGCGCGTGGTCGCGCAGGGTCGGGACGTCGTCGAACCCGGCGACGCGCACGTCGCGCGGCACCTCGACCCCGAGCTCGCGGAGGCGGGCGATGAGCCCGATCGCCATGACGTCGGTGACGGCGAAGACCGTCAGCGGCTTCTCGGCCGCGCGCTCGCGCACCAGCTCGGCGACGTCGTCGCCGGCCGCGTACCCGCCGTCGCGGGAGAACTCGGTGACCAGCACCTCCGCGACGTCGCCGCCACCCGCACGGGCGGCGGCGGTGAACGCGTCGGTCCGCTCGCGCGACGTCACGACGCGCGCCGGCCCGCCGAGGACGACGAACCGCCGCTGCCCCTGCGCCAGCAGCGCCTCCGCGAGGGCGCGGGCGCCGGTCGCGTTGGGCGGGCGCACCACGGAGCCGTCGCCCACCGGCTGGCCGACGATGACGGACCGGCCGCCCGCGGCGACGAAGGCGTCGAGCTCGGCCGCGAGCGCGGCGTCGTCGTCGGGGGTCCACCGGGTCCCGGCGACGACGACGGCGTCCACGCGCTGGGCGGCGAACGCGGCCACGGCCTCCCGCTCCGCCACGGGGTCGCGGCCGGTCGACGCGAGCAGCACGAGCCGCCCGCTGGCCCGGGCCGCGGCCTGCGCGCCGGCGGCGATCGAGGAGAAGTAGGGGTCGGAGATGTCCTGCACGACCAGCCCGAGCAGCCCCGACCGGGCGCGCGCCAGGGCCTGCGCCTGCGCGTTCACGACGTAGCCCAGGTCGGCGGCCGCGGCCTTGACCCGCGCGACCAGCTCGGCCCCGGGCTGCCGCGCCGAGCCGTTGAGCACCCGCGACGCCGTGGCGAGGGAGACCCCCGCACGGTCGGCGACGTCCTGCAGCCTCGCTCGGGCCACGAGCACACCTCCATCTCCGGGGCGGCCGGTACCCGCCCGACGCGGGCACTCCGGACGTGCTCGCCGGTGCACAGCCTATCGGCGCACGGAAAACGTCTTCCGTCGACGCCCGGGACCCGACCGAGGCGGTCGCCCGGGGTGCGGCGCCGCGAGGGCCGCCGAGGCCCGCACCGATAGAATCGGCCCGTGCCCAGGACCAGCAGCTCGACCGCGCGCCCCGTCCCGCGGCGGGCGCTCGCCGACCACGTGTTCGACGAGCTGCTCTCGTGGCTCATGGACGGCACCCTGGCGGCGGGCAGCAGCCTCAACATCGACGGCATCGCCCGCGACCTCGACGTCTCGCCGACCCCCGTGCGCGAGGCGCTCGCCCGGCTCGAGGCCACCGGCATGGTGCGGCGGGTCGCCCTGCGCGGCTACTTCGTCACCCCGGCGCCGACCACCAAGGAGCTGACGGACCTCATGGACGCCCGGCTCGCCGTCGAGCCGGCGAACGCGTACTTCGCGTGCGAGCGCGGCGACGAGGAGTTCCTTGCCGGGCTCGAGGAGGCCGTCGCGGAGCTCGAGTGCTCGCCCAACGGCCCCACCTACCAGGAGTTCCGCGACTACTGGGAGGCCGACGAGCGCTTCCACGCCCTGGTCGCCCAGGCGGCGGACAACTCCTACCTGCAGGCCGCCTTCGCCGCCCTCGGCGGGCTCGCGCAGCGCTTCCGGCAGTTCTCGGGCAAGGGGGTCACCGACAAGGCCGTGGCGGTCGAGGAGCACCGGGCGATCCTCGACGCCATGCGGTCGGGGGTGCCCGAGCGGGCGCAGGAGCTCATGCGCCGGCACATCGAGGGGGTCCGGACGCGGTCCCTGTCGGAACGCGAGGAGCCGGCACCCCCGCCGAGCGCGTAGCGCTGCGGGGGTGCCGGCTCCCAGCGGCAGGGGTCAGACCCGCGCGGCACCCCGGCCCTCGGTGCCCGGCACGTCGGCACCGGGCTCGACGGCGTCGTCCGCCCGCTGCATCCGCACGACGGCACGCCGCGCGACGAACGTCCCGGCCGCGCCGAGCAGCAGCACCACCATGAGGAAGTACATGCCCGCCTCGGTGCTCCCGGTCGCCTGGGTGAAGAGGCCCACGACGTACGGCCCGATGAAGCCGCCGAGGTTGCCGAACGAGTTGATCGCCGCGATCGCCACCGCGGCCGTGGCACCGGCGAGCACGCCGCTCGGCAGGGACCAGAAGACGCCCGCGATGGAGTACACGCAGAACGCCGCGAGGGACAGGGCGGCGAGCTGGAGCACCGGCGACGCGACGGCGGCGCTCACCCCCATGCCGATCGCGGACCCGACGAACAGGCAGGCGAGCGGCACCCAGTTGTCCCGGAAGTGCCGGGCCGCCCAGCGGGACGTCACCAGCACGCCCACGAGCGCGAACAGGTACGGGACGTCGGTGAGGATCCCGGTCTGCAGGGTGGAGGTGGAGAACTGGTTCACCACCTGCGGGAGCCAGAACGACAGCCCGTACACGCCGACCGTCGAGGGGAAGAACAGCAGCGCGAAGACCAGCACCCGCTTGTCGATCAGCGTGCGCAGCGGGTTCTTGCCGTCCTCCTGCTTGCGCTCCGCCTTGTCCTTCTCCAGCTCGCGGGCGATCCAGTCGGACTCGTCCTTCGACAGCCACTTCACCCGGTTCGGCGACTCGGGGAGGAGCTTCCACGTCGGGATCGCCATGAGCACCGCGGCCGCGCCCACGACGAGGAACAGCCACTGCCAGCCTGACATGCCGAGGCCCGACACCCCGAGCAGCCAGCCCGCCAGCGGCGACATGATGATGAAGGCGAGCGGCGCCGAGATCACGAAGGTGCCCGTCGCCTTGGTGCGGTGCCGGTGCGGGAACCAGGTGGTGAGGTAGAAGATCACGCCGGGGTAGAACCCGGCCTCCGCGACGCCGAGGAGGAAGCGCAGCACGTAGAAGCTGATCGGTCCCTGCGTGAGGGCCATCGCGGCCGTGATGATGCCCCAGGTGACGAGGATGCGCACGAACCACATCCGCGGCCCGTACTTCTGCATCAGCACGTTGCTCGGCACCTCGAACAGGAAGTACGCGATGAAGAACAGCCCGGCGCCGAGGCCGAACGCCGCGTCGCCGATGCCGACGTCCGCGCCCATGCTGAGCTGCGCGAAGCCGACGGCGGAGCGGTCGATGTAGGCCACCGTGTAGAGGGCCACCAGCAGCGGCAGCAGCCGCAGCGTGACCTTCCGGACGAGGGCGGGCTCGTTGACCTGTGTCACGTTCGAGGACTCCTGTGTCTCGTGCGGGGGCACGGCTCGACGACGAGCCGTGCACGGGGGCGCGGCGCGACCCGGTCGGGGGTCGCGCCGCGGGAGGTGGAGGGGTCAGGCCGGCGAGGGCCCGAGCGAGCGGACGAGCCGGCCCATCTCGCTGTACGCCTTGTTGCGGTGCGCGACGAGCGCCTTGACCTGCTCGGGCGTGTAGTCCTTGAGCAGGCCCTTGCCGTTCTTCACGCCGCGCCGGTCGGCGGCGACGGCGTCCTGGACGAGCGCGGGCGTGCTGAGCCGCTCGCCGAACGCCTCCTCGAACGTCCGGAAGCCGCCGGCGTACACGTCGAGGCCGGCCTGGTCGGCGATGGCGAACGGGCCGAAGAAGCCCAGGCGGAAGCCGAAGGTCGTGCGGACGATCGTGTCGATGTCCTCGGGGGACGCGATGCCCTCCTCGGCGATCGACATCGCCTCCTTGAGCAGCACGTACTGCAGGCGGTTGAGGACGAAGCCGGGCACGTCGGCGACGATCGCCGCCTCCCGGTCGGCCCTCGCGAGCAGCTCCTTGACGACGGGGACGACGGCCTCGTCGGTGCGCTCCCCCAGCACGAGCTCGACGCCGGGGATGAACGGGGCGGGGTTGGAGAAGTGCACGGTGAGGAACCGCTCCGGGTTCTTCACCGCCGTCGCGAGCACGCGGGCCGGGATGGTCGAGGTGTTCGAGCCGATGATCGCGTCCTCGCGCGCCGCGGCCGAGATGCGGCCCAGCACGTCGTGCTTGACCTCGACCGACTCGAACACGACCTCCTCGACGAAGTCGACGTCCGCGACCGCGTCCTCGATCGACGGGGCGGTGCGCAGGTTCGCACGGATCGTCGCCGTCGCGCCGGCGTCGTACAGACCGGCGTCCTCGAACTCCTGCGCCTCCGCGAGCAGGCGCGCGAAGGCGGCCTCGGTGGCGTCGGCGGAGACGTCGGCGATCGTGACGGGCAGGCCCGCGAGCGCGAGCGACTGCGCGATGCCGCCTCCCATGTAGCCGGCACCGATCACGGCGACGCTGCTGATGCTGGTGACCATCGTTGCTTCCTCTCTCGTGGTCCAGTCTGTGGCGGTCACGGCCGGGCGGCCGAATCCGCAGGTCGCGCGGCCGCGGCCTCGTCGAGCACGTCGCGCAGGGCGGCGACGTCGTGGGCGAAGCGCCCGAGGAACACGCCGTCGACGGCGCCCGCGAGGGCGGTGAGCGTGCCCGGGCCGGCGGCCCCGCCGTAGAGCACGCGGCCGTCGACGCCCAGCGCGTCGAGCCGCTCGCGCAGCGCGTGCGCGACCGTCACGACGTGCTCGGCGGGTGCCGGCCGCGGGGCGCCGATCGCCCAGACGGGCTCGTACCCCACGACCACCTCGCGCGGGGCGGGGCCCCGCAGCGCACTCTCGAGCTGCGCCGTCGCGACGTCGGCCGCCTCGGCTGGGGAGACCTGCTCGCACTCCCCCACGCACAGGAGCGGGGTGACGTCCGCCTCGGCGAGGCGCGCGACCTTGGCCCGGACGACGTCGTCGTCCTCGTGGAACGTCGCGCGTCGCTCGGCATGGCCGACGACGGCGAGCGTGCAGCCGAGCTCGGCGAGCAGGGCCGCCGTGACCTCGCCGGTCTGGGCGCCGTGCGCGGCCGGGGCCACGTCCTGCGCGCCCCAGGCGACGCCGGTCCCCCCGAGCAGCCGCGCGGCCGCGGGTAGCAGGGGGAAGGCGGGCAGCACGGCGAGGTCCACGTCGCCCGCAGGGGCGGCGTCGCGGACCGCGGCGAGCCAGCGCTCGGTGTCCGCGGCCCCGAGGTACGCCTTGAGCGAGACGGCGACGAGCGGGCGGCGCGTCATCCGCAGGACCCGGCGGGCTCGGCGACCGCCCCCGTGCCCGCGTCGGCCTCGACCTCGCCGATCGCCGCGACCTTGGGGGCCGACGCCGAGGTGGGATCGAACCGGTAGCCCAGCCACTCGCGCAGCAGGCGGCGGGCGAGCTCGATGCCCACGACGCGCTGGCCGAAGCACAGCACCTGGGCGTCGTTGGACAGCACCGCCCGCTCGACCGAGAACGAGTCGTGGGCGGTGACGGCGCGGACGCCCGGCACCTTGTTGGCGGCGATCGCGACGCCGAGCCCGGTGCCGCACACGAGGAGCGCACGGTCGGCCTTCCCCTCGGCGACGAGGCGCGCGGCCGCCGCGCCCACGTAGGGGTACGGGGTGTGCTCGTCGCCCCCGACGCCGACGTCGGTCACCGACGCCACCCGGTCGTCGGCCTCGAGGTCGGCCTTGAGCAGCTCCTTGTAGTCGAACCCGGCGTCGTCCGAACCGATCGCGAGCCGCAGCGCGGTCGTCTCGTGTGTCGTTCCCTGGGTCGTGGTCATCGTGCCGCCACCTCCACGTCGTCCGTGCTGACGCCGAGCGCGTCCCCGACCTCCGCGAGGAGGAGCGCGAGCGACGTCGCCCCCGGGTCGGCGACCCCGAGGCTCTTGTCCCCCAGCACGCGCGAGCGACCGCGGCGTGCCGTGATGTCCTTGGTGCGGTCCGCGCCGTCCCGGGCGGCGCGGACGGCGGCCCGCCAGGCGTCGGGTGCCGCCGCACCGTTCCCGTGCGCCGCGGCCAGGGCCTCGACGGCGGGGTCGAGGGCGTCGACGAGCGTCTTGTCGCCCGCCCGTGCCCCGCCCACCGCGCAGACCTCGTCGCGCGCGGCGCGCACGCCGTCGGCGACGTGGACGCCCGTCAGCGCCTCGTCGGCGGGCAGCCGGTCGGCGAGGGCGAGCAGGCCGACGCCCCACAGGGCACCCGACGTCCCGCCCGCGCGGTCGGCCCAGCGGTCCGCGGCGCGCCGCAGGACGGACGGGGCGTCCGCACCGGCGGCGAGCGCCTCGTCGGCAGCCTCGACCGCGGCGTCGACGCCACGGCACATGCCGCGCCCGTGGTCGCCGTCGCCGGCGATCGCGTCGAGCGCGCCGAGCTCGTCCTCCGCGTCGTGCAGCACCTGCTGCGCGCGGTGCAGCGCGCGCACCACGAGGCGGGCCGCCTCGGTGCCCTCGGCCGACGCCGCGACGACGAGCGGCGGCTCCGGCTCGGTGACGACGTCGGGCGCGGCCGCGACCGGCGCCGCGCGCCAGCCCCCGTGCCGGAACGCGGGCGTCGTGGCGGGCGCGAGCCACAGCGGCTCGAGCTCGTCGTCGAGCCACGCCACGGTGAGCGAGCAGCCCGCCATGTCGAGGCTCGTGACGTACTCCCCGACGAGCGGGGCCACCAGCGTCACGCCGCGCTCCGTCAGCAGGTCGTGCACCCGGTCCCAGAGCACGAAGAGCTCCTCGTACTTGACGGTGCCGAGGCCGTTGAGGACGACGGCGGCGCGGCCGTCGGCGTCGTCGGGCCGGTCCGCGAGCACGCGGTCGACGAGCTCGGCGGCCAGGTCCGCGGCGGGCGGCACCGCCTCCTCGCCGATGCCGGGCTCACCGTGGATCCCGAGGCCCCAGCCGGCCGTCCCTTCCGGGAGGCTGAACAGCGGCGCGTCGGCACCGGGCAGCGTGCAGCCGTCGAAGGCGACGCCGAAGGAGCGGGTGCGCTCGTTGGCCAGGCCCGCGAGCCGGTCGACCTCGGCCAGGTCCGCGCCGGACTCCGCCGCCGCGCCCGCGACCTTGAAGACCACGAGGTCGCCCGCGACCCCTCGCCGCTCCTCGGCGCGGTCGGCGGGGGCGGAGGCGACGTCGTCGGTGACGAGGCGCACGGCCACGTCGACGCCCTGCGCCCGCAGCCGGCTCGCCGCGGCGCCGAAGTTGAGGACGTCCCCGGCGTAGTTGCCGAAGGACAGCCAGATGCCCGCCCCGGCGTCCGCGGCCCGGCACACGTCGAGCACCTGGCGCGTGGACGGGGAGGCGAAGACCTCGCCGCACACCGCCGCGTCGGCCACGCCCTCCCCCACGAGCCCGGCGAACGCCGGGTAGTGGCCGGAGCCGCCGCCGACGACGACGGCGACCTTGCCGGGGCGCGTGCCCTCGGCGCGCGCGACGCCGCCGGGCACGCGGCGCAGGACGCCGGGGTGGGCCTTGACGAGGCCGCTGAGCGCCTCGCGGGCGAAGTCCTCGGGACGGTTGTGGACGTACGTCATGGGGGCAGCACCTTTGCTCGTGCGGTGACGGGGGTGGGGCGGCGCGTGGCGCCGGAGGGACCTGCTCAGCGCCCCGCGGAGCGCAGGACGCCGCGGATGTACTCGCGGTTGAGCGCCGCGATGCCGAGGCTGTCCGACCCGTAGTGCTCGCAGACGAACACGCCCTCGAAGCCGAGCTCGAGCGCCTGCCGGATCATCACGCGGTAGTTGACGACGCCCTGCACCAGCGGGGTCGGGTGGGTCGCGTACGCGCCCGTCGCCAGGTCCACGTCGCGCGTGTAGTTCTTGATGTGCCAGAAGTTCGTGTGCGGCAGCACCTTCGCGAACATCGTCGGGATGTCCTCGATCTCGCGGTGCAGCCGCACGAGGTTGCCGAGGTCGGGGTTGAGGCCCACGTTGTCGCGGTCGACGTCCTCGAGGAAGCGCACGGCCAGGTCCGGCGTGCCGATGTAGGTGTCCTCGTACATCTCGAGGCTGACCTGCACCCCCACCTCGGCCGCGTGGTCGGCGAGCTCGCGGATGCGCCGCACGGCCAGGTCCCGGTTCTCGGCGTCGGCGAGGTCGTCGTGGTGCCCCTCGGCCAGCCAGAACCAGAGCGCCTTCTCCTGCGCCGGAGTGAGCGCCTGCATGAAGCCGAAGTTCACGACCTCGGCGCCGAGCGCCGGTGCGCGGTCGATGATCGTGTGCCCGAAGCGCAGGTAGTCCTCCCCGCGGGCGGCGTCGACGACGCTGCGGCGTGTCGTCGACACGGACGGGACGGCGAGGCCGACCTCCTTGAGCACGACGAGCAGCTCGGCGAACCGGGCGTCGGTCATCTCCCCGATCGACAGCCACGCGTCGGTGGGGTCGACGTCCGCGAACCCCAGGTCGGCGACCTGCTGGAGCTGCCCGCGCCAGGACTCGGCGGGGGCGTCGACGTTGGGGGTGCCGTCGGCCGCGGTGGAGCCGAAGGACAGCATGTTGGCGGCGATGGGCCAGGTGTCCGCAGTGCGCAAGGAGATCTCCGTCGATCGTGGAATCGTGTTTCCTATAGGAAACACGGAGGGCTTCGGAGTGTCAACCGGCTCGGTCTTCACCCGCCGCGCGCCGAGCCGGCCCGAGCTCCTGCTTGACGGGCAGCAGCAGCAGCGCCTAACTTGATGGAAAGCGCATTCCGCCATCGCGTCGCAGCCACCGCCGAGACGCACCGACGAAGGAGTCCCGAGTGAGCACCACACCCACGCGCACGCTGCGCATCGCGATGAACGGCGTCACGGGCCGCATGGGCTACCGCCAGCACCTCGTGCGCTCGATCCTGCCGATCCGCGATCAGGGCGGCGTCGAGCTGCCCGACGGCTCGCGCGTGCAGGTGGAGCCCGTCCTCGTGGGCCGCAACGAGTCCAAGCTCGCCGAGCTGGCCGCGCAGCACGGGGTCACGGAGTACACGACCGACCTCGACGGGATCGTCGCCGACCCGGCCACGGACATCGTGTTCGACGCCTCGATGACGTCGCTGCGCGCCAAGACCCTCACCAAGGCGATGCAGGCCGGCAAGCACGTGTACACGGAGAAGCCGACCGCCGAGACGCTGGTCGAGGCCGTCGAGCTCGCCCGCCTGCGCGAGGAGACCGGCGTCACCGCCGGCGTCGTGCACGACAAGCTGTACCTGCCGGGCCTGGTCAAGCTGCGCCGTCTCGTGGACGAGGGCTTCTTCGGCCGCATCCTGTCGCTGCGCGGCGAGTTCGGCTACTGGGTGTTCGAGGGCGAGCACCAGGCCGCCCAGCGCCCGTCGTGGAACTACCGCAAGGAGGACGGCGGCGGCATGACCACGGACATGTTCTGCCACTGGAACTACGTCCTCGAGGGCATCCTCGGCGCGGTCAAGACCGTCAACGCGCAGACCACCACCCACATCCCCACCCGCTGGGACGAGCAGGGCAAGGAGTACGCCGCCACGGCCGACGACGCCGCGTACGGCATCTTCGAGATCGAGACGCCGGGCGGCGACCCGGTCGTGGCGCAGATCAACTCCTCCTGGGCGGTGCGCGTGTACCGCGACGAGCTCGTGGAGTTCCAGATCGACGGCACCCACGGCTCCGCCGTGGCGGGCCTGCGCAAGTGCGTCGCGCAGCAGCGCGCCCACACCCCCAAGCCCGTGTGGAACCCGGACCTGCCCGTCACGGAGCCCTTCCGCGACCAGTGGCTCGAGGTGCCCGCGAACGCCGACCTCGACAACGGCTTCAAGCTGCAGTGGGAGGAGTTCCTGCGCGACGTCGTCGCCGGCCGGCCGCACCGCTTCGACCTGCTGTCCGCCGCGCGCGGCGTGCAGCTCGCCGAGCTGGGGCTGCGGTCGTCGGCCGAGGGCCGCCGCCTCGACGTCCCGGAGATCACGCTGTGACGACGCAGACGCTCAACCCCGCGCTCGCCCCCGAGCTGGCGCCCAGCGGCGTCACCGTGCGCCTCCCGCGGTTCGACGCCGCGGGACGCGCCACCGGCACCGAGGTGCGCGAGCTCAACGCGCCGGGCCCGTGGCACGCCCCGGCCGCGCCGATCACGTCGCGCGTCGCGTTCGCGGCCGCGCACGTCGTGCCGCAGGTCGGCGCGGAGAACGTGCCGGGCGCGCCCGCCGTCGTCGACTGGGACGCGACGCTCGCCTACCGGCACGAGATCTGGCGGTTCGGGCTCGGCGTCGCCGACGCCATGGACACCGCCCAGCGCGGGATGGGTCTGGACTGGGCCGCGACGCAGGAGCTGGTGCGCCGATCGTCGGCCGAGGCCGCGTCCGTCGGCGCGCGCATCGCGTGCGGCGCGGGCACCGACCAGCTCGACCCCGCGTCGGTCGAGCCCGGCGAGGCGGGCCTCGCCGCGGTGATCGACGCCTACCGCGAGCAGGTGCACGTGGTGCAGGACGCCGGGGCGCAGGTCATCGTCATGGCCTCGCGCGCGCTGGCGAAGGTCGCCCGCTCCCCCGAGGACTACGCCCGCGTCTACGACGCCGTGCTGGCCGAGGCCGACAAGCCCGTCGTCCTGCACTGGCTGGGCACGATGTTCGACCCGGCCCTGGCGGGCTACTGGGGGTCCGACGACGTCACGTCCGCGACCGCCACGTTCCTCGACCTCGTCAAGGCCCACCAGGACCGGGTCGACGGCGTCAAGGTGTCGCTGCTCGACGCACAGCACGAGATCGGCCTGCGCCGGGCGCTGGCCGGTCTCGACGGCTCCCCCGTGCGGCTGTACACCGGCGACGACTTCAACTACCCCGAGCTGATCGCCGGCGACGAGCAAGGGCACTCCGACGCCCTGCTCGGCATCTTCGCCGCGATCTACCCGGCCGCGTCCACGGCCCTCCAGGCGTTCGACGCGGGAGAGGGCGCACGCGGTCACGCGATCCTCGCCTCGACCGAGAAGCTGGGCCGGCACATCTTCGCGGCGCCGACCTACTACTACAAGACGGGCGTGGCGTTCCTGTCGTGGCTGAACGGCTTCCAGTCCGGCTTCCAGCTCGTGGGCGGGCTGCAGTCGGGCCGCTCGCTGGCGCACCTCGTGGAGCTGGCCCGTCTCGCCGACGGCTGCGGCATGCTGCTCGACCCGGCGCTGGCCGCCCGCCGTCTGGACGCCCTGCTGGTGACGACCGGGGTGACCGCATGAGCCTGTCGGGCACGGAGCCCACGGGGGTACGCCACGCGTCCGACACCGACCTGAGCCGCTGCTCCCTCAACACCGCGACGGTCAAGCACGCCACGCTCGCGGAAGCGGTCGATGCCGCGGCCGCGGCCGGGCTCGGCGCCGTCGGCCTGTGGCGCCACCAGGTGCAGGAGCACGGCGCGGAGAAGGCGGCGCGCATCGTGTCGGACGCCGGCCTGCGCGTCTCGTCCCTGTGCCGCGGCGGGTTCCTCACGGCAGCGGACGCGGCGGGCATCGCCGCCGCGCTCGACGACAACAAGCGCGCCATCGAGGAGACGGCGGGCGTCGGCACCCGCGAGCTGGTGTTCGTCGTCGGCGGCCTGCCCGCCCTCAGCGAGCCCGGTCGGGGCCCGCGGCCCGACGCAGGGCCGGGCGACCGCGACGTCGTCGCCGCCCGCGCCCGCGTGGCCGACCGGATCGCCGAGCTCGCGCCGTTCGCGGCCGAGCACGACGTGCGGATCGTGCTCGAGGCGCTGCACCCGATGTTCGCCGCCGACCGCGCGGTGATCTCCACCCTGGGGCAGGCGCTCGACCTCGCGGCGCCGTTCGCACCGGAGACCGTGGGCGTCGTCGTCGACACGTACCACGTGTGGTGGGACCCGCAGCTGCGCGAGTCGATCGCGCGGGCCGGGGCGGAGGGGCGGATCGCGGGCTACCAGGTCTGCGACTGGAACCTGCCGCTCGCCGCCGACCCGCTCCACTCGCGCGGCCACGTGGGCGACGGGTACGTCGACTTCCCGACGATCTCGCGCTGGGTCGCCGAGGCGGGCTACGCCGGGGACGTCGAGACCGAGATCTTCAACGAGGAGATCTGGGCCGACGACCCCCGCGACACCGCCCGCACGGTCGGCGAGCGGTACGCGCGGCACGTGCTGCCGCACCTGTAGGGCCGACCGCCCTCCAGCACACCGGGCCTTGACACCCCGGTGCGGGTCTGTCGCCGACGCCGGCCCGCCGCACGACGCCCCGTCGCCTCCCCGGGCGGCGGGGCGTCGTCGTGCGCGGGCCCGTGTCGCGCACCGGTCCCGCACCGGTCCCGTACTGATCAGGAACGGAGAAGCACGGCGGCGAGGTGTCTCCCTAGCCTGGTCCTCAGCGGCGCACGACGGTGCCGCCCCACCGACCGGGAGGAACGTCATGGCCACGTCCGAGGGTCTGAGCGCCGACGAGCGCGCGGCAGTGAAGCAGCGTGCCAAGGAGCTGCGCGAGCAGGAGAAGGCCGGCAAGAACCGTGCCGCGGGCGAGCAGGCGGTGCGCGAGGCGATCGAGCCGCTCGAGGGCACCGACCGGGACATCGCCGAGGGGCTGTACCGGGTCGCCACCGAGGTCGCGCCCCACCTCGTGCCCAAGACGTACTACGGCATGCCCGGCTTCGCGGACGCCGCCGGCAAGATGGTCGTCTTCGTGCAGCCCGCCGCGAAGTTCAAGACCCGCTACGCGACCGTCGGCTTCGACCCCGCGGCGCAGCTCGACGACGGCGACTTCTGGCCGACCGCCTTCGCGGTGCTGGCCTGGACCCCCGCGTTCGAGGAGAAGCTCACCGCCCTGGTGCGCAGCGCGGCGGGCTGACGGGGGCGGGCCGTCGTCGGACCCCGGCGACCACTACCTTGCGACGCAAGGGAGTGCTACCTTGTGTCGCATGGTACCGAGCTCCGACGTGGTCCTCACCCAGCTCCGCAAAGGGGTCGTGGAGTACTGCGTCCTGGCCTGCCTGCAATCGGGGCCGGCCTACGGCCTCGAGCTCGCCGAGCACCTCGGCGCCACGAGCACCCTGCTGACCAGCGAGGGCACGCTGTACCCGCTGCTCTCGCGGCTGCGCCAGCAGGGCTGGGTCACGACGACGCAGGTCGCGTCCCCGATGGGCCCGCCGCGCCGGTACTACGAGCTCACGACCGAGGGGCGGGCGGCGCTCGAGACCTTCACCGCCACCTGGTCCCGGTTCACCGCCGACGTCCGCACGACCCTGGAGCCCTGATGACCGCAGCACCCGCATTCCCCCCGCTCGTCGAGGCGTACCTCGCCGACCTCGAGCACGCGCTGGCGGCGAGCGAGCCGCGCGAGCGCGCCGAGACCCTCGCCGCGGTGCGCGAGCACGCGGCGGAGTCGCTCGCGCTGCACGGGTCGGACGATGCCGGCGCCCGGCGCGTGCTGGACGAGCTGGGCCCGGTGGACGCCATCGCCGCCGCGTCGACCCCGGCCGCGCCCGCGGCCGCCGCGCCGGCGGCCCCCGCCGCCACGCCCGCCGCGGACGTCTGGCTGGTCGTCCTCGCCGTCGCGTCCCTGGCGCTCTTCGTGGTCCCGCTCGTGGCCGCCGCCGCCGTGATCTGGGCGGTCGTCCGGCTCCGCGCCGGCGTCGGCAACCGCCGCGTGCAGACGCTGGCGCTCGCCGTCGGCACGGTCTCGTTCGTCGGCGCCGCGGCCCTCTACGTGTCGCACGTGCTGGCCGGCTGAAGGGCCGCCGCCGCACCGTTTCGACGCGACCGGGCGTTCCCTCCGGCGGAAACCGGTTGCTAGGCTGGGCACAGCACGGCGGGAACCGGTTTCTCACGGTTTCTCGCCGACTGTCCCAGCGACGTGACGGAAGGCGACCATGACCCACTACAGCAACCCGGTCCTCGACGCGGACTGGCCGGACCCCGACGCGGTGCGCGTCGGGGACGACTACTGGCTGATCGCGTCCAGCTTCAACCGCGCCCCCGGGCTGCCCGTGCTGCACTCGCGCGACCTCGTGTCCTGGGAGCACGTGGCGAACGCGCTGCCCGCCGTGCCGCCCGCGGGTCACTACGCGCTCCCCCGCCACGGCTCGGGGGTGTGGGCACCCAGCCTGCGCCACCACGACGGCCTGTTCTGGATCGTCTACCCCGACCCGGACCACGGGATCTTCGTCCTCACGGCCGCCGACCCGCGCGGCCCGTGGTCGGAGCCCTGGTGCCTGGTGCCGGGCCAGGGCCTCATCGATCCCTGCCCGCTGTGGGACGACGACGGCCGCGCCTACCTCGTGCACGGCTGGGCCAAGAGCCGAGCCGGTGTGAAGAACCGCCTCACGGTGGTCGAGGTGGACCCGGGCCTGCGCCGCGTCGTCGGGCCGGCGCGCACCGTGGTCGACGGCGACGAGCTGCCGGGCTTCCGCACGCTCGAGGGTCCCAAGCTGTACCACCGCGACGGCTGGTACTGGATCTTCGCCCCCGCGGGCGGCGTCGCGACCGGCTGGCAGACGGCGTTCCGCGCGCGGTCGGTGTGGGGCCCGTACGAGCACCGCGTGGTGCTGGCGCAGGGCGACACCCCGGTCAACGGCCCGCACCAGGGCGCCTGGGTGGACACCCCGGACGGCGCCGACTGGTTCCTGCACTTCCAGGACCGCGGCGTCTTCGGCCGCGTGGTGCACCTGCAGCCGATGCGGTGGGACGACGACGGCTGGCCGGTCATGGGCGAGAAGGGCTCCCCGGTGCTCACGCACCCGACGCCGGTGCCGGGCGCCGAGCCCGGAGAGCCGGTGCGCAGCGACGACTTCGCCTCCCCGGGCCTCGCACCGCGCTGGCACTGGCAGGCGAACCCCGCCGAGGGCTGGGCCGTGGCCGACGGCGGCGGCGCGCTGCGCCTGCCCGCGCAGCCCTCGCCCCGGGGCAACCTCCGCGACCAGGGCGCCGTCCTGAGCCAGCAGCTGCCGGGGCAGCCGAGCACGTGGGAGACCCGGGTCGGGCTCGTGGGCGACGCGCCCGGTACCCGGGCGGGCGTCGTCGTCCTCGGCCGCGAGTACGCCTGGGCCGGGCTGGTGCGCACGCCCGGCGGCGTCGAGGTGACGGTGCGGCGCGGCGGCACCTACGGAGACGAGGAGATCCTCGCGCAGGAGCCCGTGGCCGCGGGCGCGACGGGCGTCGTCCTGCGCACCGCCGTCGACGCCGAGGGCCGCGTCACCTGGGCCTGGCGCGACGACGCCCCGCCCGGGGACGACGACGCGGAGTGGCACGAGGCCGCGCCCCCGTGGCAGGCCGTCGTCGGGCACTGGATCGGTGCGGAGGTCGGCCTGTTCGCGAGCGCCCCGCTCGGGGCGGACCTGCGGCCGGGCGACGGCGGCACCTTCGGCCCGGTGCGCGTCACCGTGGCCGGGAAGGACGCCTGATGGCCCGCTCGGGCGGCCCGACGATCGACGAGGTGGCGGCCGCCGCAGGCGTGTCGCGGGCCACCGTCTCGCGGGTGATGAACGGCCGGGCCAGCGTCGCCCGGGACATCGCCGAGCGGGTGCGCGTCGCCGCGAAGGACCTGCGCTACCAGCCCAGCCGGGTGGCGCGCAGCCTGTCCCTGGGTCGCACCAACTCCGTGGCGCTGGTCGTGCCGGACCTCGCCAACCCGATGTTCCAGCAGATCCTGCGCGGCACGATGGCGGCGGCCGCGCCGCACGACTACCGCGTCCTGGTGGCCGACACCGCCGAGAACACGGCCGACGAGGCCGAGGTCGCGCTCGAGGCGCGGCAGCGGTGCGACGCGCTGGTGCTCGCCGCGCCGCGCACGTCCGAGGACGCGCTGCTCGAGCTGCTCCCGCGCCTGGAGCCGGTCGTCGTGGTCAACCGGCACGTGCCCGGCCTCACCGTGCCGAGCGTGCGCGTGGACTACGCGGCCGGCGTGCGCAGCATGGTGGACCACCTGGTCGCGCTTGGGCACCGCGAGCTCGCGTACGTCGCCGGCCCGCGCTCGAGCGCGTCGAACGGGCTGCGCGCCCGCGCCCTCGACGACGCCCGCGAACGGCACCCGGGGCTGCGCGTCACGACCGTGCCGTGCGGCCCCACCGTGGACGCCGGGTACCGCGCGGCGGACGCGGTGCTGGCCACCGGGGCGACGGGCGTCGTCGCGTTCAACGACCTGGTCGCGTTCGGCCTCCTCGCGCGGCTCAACGAGGCCGGCGTGGCGGTGCCGGGAGACATCTCCATCGGCGGCTTCGACGACATCGAGCTCGCCCGCTACGCGACGCCGTCGCTGACCACGGCCGCCGTGCCGCAGGCCGACCTCGGCCGTCGCGCCTGGGAGCTGCTGCATGCCCGCGTGCTCGGCACCGAACGCACGCGGCTCGGCGCGGAGGGCATCGCCGTGCACGTGACCCCGGGGCTGGTGGTGCGGGGCAGCACCGGGCCGGTACCGCCCGCGCGCCGGCTCGGGGTGACGTCGGCGGACCTCGCGGGGCGCGCGCACGCCCGCGACCACACCGTCCGGGCGCGGTGGCGGCCCGTCGACGACGACTGGGTGCTCGGCGTCGGCGACGACCGCCCCCTCAGCCGCTACTCGCGGGGCGAGGGGATGCCCGGGGTGCACAGCCCGCGGCCGTTCCTGCACCCGGTGCACTCGGCGCAGGGCGTCGCGATGACGACGAAGAGCCCGCTGGACCACCGCCACCACTACGGCGTCTCGATGGCGGTGGCCGACGTGGACGGCACCAGCCACTGGGGCGGGCGCACGTACGTGCGCGACCAGGGGCCGACGCTGCTCGCGAACCACGGCCGCCAGGAGGCCGGGCGTACGGAGGTGACCGACGACGGCGCCACCCTGACCCAGCAGGTGCGCTGGCTGGACGAGCGTGGCGGCGTGCAGCTGACCGAGGAGCGGCGGCTCACCGCCGTCGTGCTGCCGGAGGTCGACGCCTGGGCGCTCGGCTGGCACGGCAGCCTGCTCGCCGGCGACGCCGACCTCGAGATCGGCAGCCCGGCGACCAACGGCCGGCCCGGCGCCGGGTACGGCGGCTGGTTCTGGCGGCTCCCGTCCGGCGACGAGGCCTTCGCGCTGAGTCCCGACCGCGGCGGCGATGTGCACGGCTCGCGCAGCCCGTGGGTGGCCGTCGTGCGGCGCACCGGGCCGGCCTGGACCACCCTCGTGCTGGCCCAGGCGTCCGGGGAGCCCGACCCGTGGTTCGCCCGCGTCGGCGACTACGTCGGGCTGGGCCCGGCGCTCGCCTGGGACACGGTCCGCACGGTGCCGGCGGGGTCGTCGCTCGAGGTCGACGTCGTGGCGGCCGTCGTCGACCGGCGCCTCGACATCACCGGGGCCGGCGACGTCGCCGACCTCGCGGTGGGACGGGTGGGCGCCGCCCGGCTGTCCTGAGGGGTGGCGGCCGAGGCCCTCCCGCCTCCTCGGCGGGTGGGCTTCCGCCATCGCTGCCTAGGCTGGCCACGTGACGCCGGCACCATGGACCACGCGCGCCAGGACGGCCTGGAGCCCCTCGCCGGGGCGGCCGACGTGGGGCATCGTGCTGGGCGACGCGGTCCGCGTCGCGGCGCTGGTGAGCGTCCTGGCCGCCGCCGCGACGTCGGACTGGGTCGCGGTCGCGCTGTTCGCCCTCGTCCTGGGCGGATCGATGGTGCCCCGCGCGTCCGGCGCCGCCGCGTGGCTCGACGTCGCGTGCGGGACCGCCGTGCTCGCCGCCGCATGGTGCGCCGTGGCCGGTCTCTACGAGCGGGTCGCGGGCCTGGACCTGCTCGTGCACGCCGTCGCGACCGGTGCGCTCGCTGCCCTGGCCCACCAGGTCCTGACCCGGGACGGCCTCGCGACGCCTCCCGTCCGCCCCCGCGCGACGGCAGCCCTGACGACCGTCGGCCTCGGCGCGCTGCTCGCCGTCGTCTGGGAGCTGCTCGAGGCGGTGGGGCACACGTTCGTCGACGACAGCATCCACGTGACGTACCCGGACACCGTCGGCGACCTCGCGGCGGCGCTCGTGGGCAGCGCCGCGGCGGCGTGGCTCGTCGCCCGGGCTGCCGCCCGGACTCCGGCACGGGGGCTCCCGTGACGGGGGCGCGGGGTGCCCGGTTCTCGGGACGGCCGCTCCCCACGGTCTCGGTCGTCATCCCTGCCCGCGACGACGCCGCCGCGCTCGAGCGGTGCCTGGCGCTGCTCGCGGCGCAGACCCTCGCCCCGCTCGAGGTCGTCGTGGTGGACAACGCCTCGACGGACGAGACCGCCGACGTCGCCCGACGCGCGGGGGCGGTCGTGGTCCACGAGCCGCGGGTCGGCATCCCCGCCGCCGCGGCGGCGGGGTACGACGCGGCCCGGGGCGAGATCGTGGCGCGCCTCGACGCCGACTCGCAGCCCGCGCCCGGCTGGGTGCGCGCCGTCGCCCAGCACCTGGCCGACGACCCCGCGGCCGACGCCGTGACCGGGACGGGGACGTTCACCGACCTGCGGGGCGGCCGCTGGGCGTGCGCGCTGTACCTCTCCGCGTACTACGCCAGCACCCGGATGGCGCTCGGTCACACGGCCTTGTGGGGCTCCTGCATGGCGTTCCGTCGCAGCACCTGGCGGGACGTGCGCGACCAGGTCGAACGGGTCGACCCGGAGATCCACGACGACCTGGACCTCGCGTTCGCCCTCGGGCCCCGCCGTCGGATCGTCCGGGACCGCCGGCTCCGCGTCGGCGTGTCCGCCCGGTCGCTGCGGTACGCCCGCCGTCGACGCCTGGTGCGGGCCGTGCGCACCCTGCGGCTGAACTGGGCGGTCGCCCCGCCGTGGGAGCGCTGGCGGGACAGGCTCGGCATCGCCGCCTGACGGCTCCGCCCTCCGCCGCCTCCGATTGATATCGGCGGCTGAACTATTGACGCGGGCGTCCGTCCTGGGCTACGTTGTGAGAAACCGGTTTCTGAGGCGTTTCCGGTCGCAGAGCGCGACGGGCACGGGAAGACCGACACCGACGTCGGCCGCACCACGAGCAGCACGACCAGCAACGACAGGCACCACGGGCACCCCGCCGTCGTCGACGGGCCCCCGGCCGCCGCCCCGCTCGTCCCGACCCGAGGGCCACCCGGCCCGAGTCTCACGAGAGGCGCGACGATGCCCTTCAGCGCGGACCATCGACCCACACCGCACCGCACCCCCTCCCCTCGCTCCCGCCGCCCGCGACCACGGGCCCGCCGCGCCGTGGCGGCCCTCGCCGCCCCGGTCCTGGGCCTGACGTTGCTCGCCCCGGTGGCGCACGCGACGTCGGGCACGGACGCCGAGGCCGCCGGCCGAGCGCTGCTGCACCGCATCGGCGCCCCGCCCACGACCTCCGCGGACGGGCCCGTGTGGTCCCCCACCGCCACGGGCTTCGCGTCTGTGCCGACCGACGAGCTCCCCGACGGCACCACCGGCGGCGCGGGCGGGCGGACCGTCACCGTGCGCGACGCCGCGGCGCTGGCCGAGGCGGCCGCGGCCGAGGAGCCGCTGACGATCCTCGTGCAGGGCACCCTCGACGTGGAGCCGTTCGGCTCGATGATCGACGTGGCGAGCGACAAGACGATCGTCGGCGCGGCGGCGGGCGGCGAGCTCGTCGGCGGCGGGCTGCGGCTGCTGGAGGTCGAGAACGTCATCATCCGCAACCTGACGTTCCGCGACTCGTACGTCGCGGCCGACTGGGACGGCAAGAGCGCGGACAACGACAACGACGGCATCCGCATCGACACGTCGGACCACGTCTGGGTGGACCACAACGAGTTCGCGCGGCTCGGCGACGGCCAGCTCGACGTCCGCAAGGACTCCACCGCGGTGACGGCGTCGTGGAACTTCTTCCACGACCACAACAAGACCCTCGGCGTCGGGTGGACGGACAACGTGGTGACCACGCTGACGCTGCACCACAACCGGTTCTCGAACGTGCACCAGCGCAACGGCAGCATCGACAACGTGGCGCTCGGCCACCTGTACAACAACTGGCTGTCCGGGGTGAGCTCGTACGGCACGACGTCGCGCGGCGGCTCCCAGCTGCTCGTGGAGTCGAGCGTCTACGAGAACGCCCGCAACCCGCTCATCCTCAGCGGCGACGCCGCCAGGCTCCACCAGCGCGACAACCTGTTCCGCGGGAACTGGGGCGAGAAGCCGGCCGAGACCGGGCCCACGTTCGAGGCGTCCGACCTCTACGACTACGAAGCCGATCCCGTCGAGGACGTCGTGCCGCTGCTGAGCCGGTACGCCGGCACCCGCACCACCCGCGACGACCGGCTCGGCCGGCAGGTCACGGTGGCGCAGGACGGCACCGGCGACTACCTCTCGATCCAGGCCGCCGTGGGCGCGGCGTCGCGGTCGCCCCGGCCGGTCGAGATCGTCGTCGGACCGGGCACGTACCGCGAGGTGCTCACCGTCTGGCCGGGCGCCGAGGGGCTCACGATCCGCGGCGCGACGGGCGACCCCGCCGACGTCGTCGTGACCTACGACAAGCCCGCGAGCGACTGGGCCACCGCGACCGTCCTCGCCGACGGCGTCACCCTGCGCGACCTCACGCTCGAGAACGCCTACGACGCCGAGGCCGGCGGCCCGAGGGAGACCCTCGCCCTGCGCGACGCCGCCGCCGGCACCGTGCTGGACGACGTCCCCCTGGTGGGCGGCGGACTCTCCACCGACGACCCCCGCCACTCCTGACCCGGACCGAGGAGCAACGATGAGACTCACGACCACCCGCACCGCCGCGCTGCTCGGCGCCCCGGTGCTGGCCCTGACCCTGCTCGCCCCCGCCGCGCAGGCGGCGCCCTCCGACGTCGACCCGGCCGCGGCAGGCGCCGCCGTCCTCGAGCGCATCGGCGCGCCCGCGACGACGACGGCCGACGGGCCCGTCTGGTCGCCCGTCGCGACGGGCTTCGCCTCCACTCCCACCGACGACCTGCCGCACGGCACGACCGGCGGCGCGGGCGGGGGCTCCGTCACCGTCCGCGACGCGGCCGCGCTCGCCGAGGCCGCGGCATCCGACGGACCCCTGACGATCTACGTCAAGGGCACCATCGAGCCGGCCGAGTTCGGCTCGATGATCGACGTGGCGAGCGACAAGACGATCGTCGGGTTCGCGTCCGGAGCCGAGCTGGTGGGCGTCGGGCTGCGGCTCGACCACGTGGAGAACGTCGTCGTGCGCAACCTGCGCTTCCGCGACTCGTACGTGCCGGGCGACTGGGACGGCAAGAGCGCCGACAACGACAACGACGGCATCCGTGTCGACACCTCCAGCCACGTGTGGATCGACCACAACGAGCTGACCCGCCTGGGCGACGGGCTGATCGACGTCCGCAAGGACTCCACGGCGGTCACGCTGTCGTGGAACTACCTGCACGACCACAACAAGACGGTGGGCGTGGGCTGGACCGACAACGTGGTCACCGAGATCACGATGCACCACAACCGGTTCTCGAACACCTACCAGCGCAACGCGAGCATCGACAACGTCGCCGCCGGCCACCTCTACAACAACTGGTTCGACGGGCAGGCGCAGTACGGCACCATGTCGCGCGGCGCGTCGCAGCTCGTCGTCGAGTCGAGCGTGTACTCGAACGGCGAGGACGCGATCGTCGCCAAGGACCCGGCGTCGAAGGTCGACTCGCGCGACAACCGGTTCACGACCGTCCGCGGGCGCAAGGACGACACCGGCCCGACGTTCGACCCGGCCGCGCGGTACGCGTACACGCCGGACGCCGTCGCCGACGTCACGCGCATCGTCACGGACGGCGCGGGCACCCTCGGCGCGCCGGAGAAGGTGCGCCGCACGGTCACGGTGGCGCTCGACGGCACCGGCGACTACGCGTCGATCGGTGCCGCGGTGGGCGCGGCGTCGCGGTCGCCGCACCCGGTGGACGTCGTCGTCGAGCCGGGCGTCTACCGCGAGGTCGTGCGGGTCTGGCCCGGCGCCGACGGGATCACGATCCGCGGCGCCACCGGCGACCCGGAGGACGTGGTGCTCACCTACGACCTCGCCGCCGGCCAGGCCAAGTTCTACGGCGGCACGTTCGGGCACACCGGCTCGCCGGTGCTGTCCGTGCTGGCCGACGACGTCACGCTGCGCGACCTCACCGTCGAGAACGCCTACGACGAGGCCGCGAACGGCGGCAGCCAGGCGCTCGCGCTGCGGACGTCGGGCGACCGCACCGTGCTCGACGGCGTGCGGCTGCTCGGCAACCAGGACACCTACCTGGCCGACCCGGGCTCCGGCGCCACGGCGGCGCGCACCTGGGTCACCGGCTCGTACATCGAGGGCGACGTCGACTTCGTCTACGGCGGCGGCACCCTCGTCGTCGAGGACTCGGAGATCCGCTCGCTCGACCGCGGGTCCGCGACGAACAACGGGTACGTGGCCGCACCGGCGACCGTGCCGGGCGGCAGGGGCTTCCTGTTCACCGGCACCCGGTTCACGTCGGACGCCGCGGCGGGCACCGTGTTCCTCGGCCGCCCGTGGCACCCCAGCAGCAACCCGCTCGTCGACCCGTCGGTCGTCGTCCGCGACTCGTGGCTGGGCGCGCACGTCGGCACGCCCGCCTGGTCGGACATGAGCGGCTGGTCGTGGCGCGACGACTTCATGCGGGAGTACCGCAACGCCGGTCCGGGCGCCGCGCCCGCCGGCGGGGCCGTCGACGGACGGCCGCAGCTCACGGCCGACGAGGCCGCCGCGCACACCCGTGAGGCGTACCTGTCCGGCGACGACGGCTGGGCGCCCTGGCGCTGACCTGACGCGTGGTGAGCGCGGTCAGCGGGCGTGGGCCGCGCTCACCACGACGTTCGTCACAGCGCGCGCGGGGGCGGCCTCGGGGCAGTAGTGTCGACGACGGTTCAGGCCGCCCCAGCGGCCCTCGGAAGGCACCCATCCCCCGTGGCCACAGGAGGCTGCTGCATGGTTCCGGACGTGCGCCGGTGACGCCCGTCGAGGCCGTCCCCGTCGGGCAGCTCGACGTGGTCGGGTCGTGGACCGTGCGCTCCGTCGACGACCTCGCCGAGGTGCGCGCGGAGTTCGAGGACCGGCTGCCCTGCGACTGCCCCGCGGCCATGACCGCCAGCTCCGGCGACCTCGGCGCGCTCTCCGGGCGCCAGCGCATGGTGCTGGTGGCGAGCGAGCTCGTCGCGAACGCCCTGGAGCACGCGCGGCCGCCGGTCGTCG
This sequence comes from Isoptericola nanjingensis, assembly GCF_050311635.1. Lineage (NCBI taxonomy): Bacteria > Bacillati > Actinomycetota > Actinomycetes > Micrococcales > Promicromonosporaceae > Isoptericola > Isoptericola nanjingensis. The sequence goes on from NZ_JBNOZL010000006.1 coordinate 368,370, forward strand.
CCCGGCTCCTGTGCGACGGGCACGTCGCCGTGGTCGACGTCGTCGACCGCAGCCCCGACGCGCCGCCCGTCGTCCCGCACGACCGCGAGCCGGGCGAGGGGGGCCACGGCCTGCGCCTGGCCGAGACGATCGCCGACCGCGTCGGCTGGTACTGCACGGACCGCGGCGAGAAGCACGTGTGGGCCCGGTTCACGACCTCGGACCGGGCGCCCGTCGCCGCGCCCGCGGGCCCGGCGCCGCACCACCTGGCGAGCCATGGCCCGTCGGCGGGCGCGGCGTCGGACGGGGCCTACCGCGGCGCGTAGCGCTCGGGCGTGAACGCCGCGGCGACGAGCGCGCGCAGGTCCTCCAGGCCGCCGTCCACCAGGCCGCGGGCGCGGGCCTGCACCAGCAGGTTCCCGATGGCGGTGGCCTCGACGGGCCCGGCCACCACGGGCAGCCCCGAGCGGTCCGCCGTCGCCTGGCACAGGAGCGTGTTCTGCGCGCCGCCACCGACCACGTGGATGGTCGACACGGTGCGCCCCGCGAGCCTCGCCGCCGTCGTGACGGCGTCCGCGAACGCCTGCGCGAGGCTCTCGACGATGCTGCGCACGTACTCCCCGCGCGTGGCGGGCACCGGCTGGTCGTGCTCGCGGCACCAGTCGGCGATGCGGCCGGGGATGTCGCCTGGCGGCAGGAAGCGCGGGTCGTCGACGTCGAAGACCGCCACCGGCGCGGTGACGTGCGCCGCCTCGGCCAGCAGTTCCTGCAGCGTGCTGGAGCGCTGGGCCGCGGTGGACTCGCGCTCCCAGGTGCGGATCGACTCGCTGAGCAGCCACAGCCCCATGACGTTGTGCAGGAAGCGCGTGCGGCCGTCGACGCCGCCCTCGTTGGTGAAGCCGGCGAGGCGGGCGTCCTCGGAGAGCACCGGCGCGTCGAGCTCGAGGCCGACCAGCCCCCAGGTGCCGCACGAGACGTAGGCGACGTCCCGGTCGGTGGCGGGGACGGCGACGACGGCGGAGGCCGTGTCGTGCGAGCCGACGGCCGTGACCTCGAGCGCCCGGCCGACCAGCTGCGCGACGTCGGGGCGCAGGGCCCCGAGCGACCCCCCCGGGTCGACGAGGGGCGGCAGGATCCCGGCCGGGATCCCGACGAGGTCGGCGAGTCCCGTGTCCCACTCCCCCGTGCGCGCGTCGAGCAGACCGGTCGTGGAGGCGTTGGTGCGCTCCGCGACCTCGGCCCCGGTGAGCCAGTGGGCGAGCAGGTCGGGCACCAGCAGCAGCCGGTCGGCGAGGTCGAGCAGCGGCCCCTCCGTGGCGAGCTGGAACACCGTGTTGAACGGCAGGTGCTGCAGCCCGTTGCGCGCGTACAGCGCCGCGGCGTCCACGCGTGCGTGCACGCGCTCCACGCCGTCCGCCGTGCGCGCGTCCCGGTAGTGGTACGGCACGCCGAGCAGCCGGCCGCCGCGCAGCAGGCCGTAGTCCACGGCCCACGAGTCGATCCCGACGCCGAGGATCTCCCCCGGCGCCTCGCGCTCGGCCACGGCCAGGCCGTCGAGCACCTGGCGGTACAGCTCCAGCAGGTTCCAGTGCAGGCCGTCGGGCGTACGGACCGGGTCGTTGGGGAACCTGGCGACGTGCTGCAGCCGCAGCCCTTCGCGCCCGCCCAGGTGCCCCAGGATGACGCGCCCGCTGGTGGCGCCCAGGTCGACGGCGGCGAGGGTGCCCGCCGCCGTCGAGAGGGTCGTGCCCGTCACCGCAGGAACGCCTGAGCCACGCCGGCGTCGACGGGCACGTGCAGGCCGGTGGTGTGCGAGAAGTCGGACGTGCACAGCGCATAGACGGCGTTGGCGACGTGCTCGGGCAGCACCTCGCGCTTGAGCAGCGTGCGCTGGGCGTAGAACCTGCCCAGGTCCTGCTCCTCGATGCCGTACGTCTTGGCGCGGTTGGCGCCCCACCCGGAGGCGAAGATGCCCGAGCCGCGCACGACGCCGTCCGGGTTGATGCCGTTGACCTTGATGCCGTGCTCGCCGAGCTCGGCGGCCAGCAGGCGCACCTGGTGCGCCTGGTCGGCCTTGGTGGCCGAGTACGCGATGTTGTTCGGGCCCGCGAACACGGAGTTCTTCGACGAGATGTAGACGATGTCGCCGCCGAGCTTCTGGTCCACGAGGATGCGCGCGGCGTTCTTGGCCACGAGGAACGAGCCCTTGGCCATGACGTCGTGCTGCAGGTCCCAGTCCGCCTCGGTGGTGTCGAACAGCGACTTGCTCAGCGACAGGCCGGCGTTGTTCACGACGATGTCGACGCCGCCGAAGGCGAGGACGGCCTCGGCGAGCGCGGCCTGCACGGCGGCCTCGTCGGCGACGTTCGCCGCCAGCCCGACGGCGACGTCCGTCGAGCCCAGCTCGGCCGCGGAGGCCTGCGCCTTGGCGAGGTCCAGGTCGGCGACGACGACGCACGCACCCTCCGCCGCGAGGCGGGTCGCGATGGCCTTGCCGATGCCGGATGCCGCGCCGGTCACGAACGCGATGCGGGACGCGAGCGGCTTCGGCTTCGGCTTGCGCTGGAGCTTCGCCTCCTCGAGGGCCCAGTACTCGATGCGGAACTTCTCCGACTCGTCGATCGGGGCGTACGTGGACAGGGCCTCCGCGCCGCGCATCACGTTGACGGCGTTGACGTAGAACTCCCCCGCCACGCGCGCGGTCTGCTTGTCCGCGCCGTACGAGAACATGCCCACGCCGGGCACGAGGACGATCGCCGGGTCCGCGCCGCGCATGGCGGGCGGCTCCTCGCCGCGGGCACGGGCCTCGGCGGCGCCGCGCTCGTAGTACGCGGTGTAGTCGGCGCGGTACGCCTCGTGCAGCTCGGGCAGGCGCTCCACGATCTCCTCGACGGTCGCGGTGGCCGGCAGGTCGACGACCAGCGGCTTCACCTTGGTGCGCAGGAAGTGGTCGGGGCAGCTGGTGCCGAGCTCCGCGAGGCGCGCGTGCTCGGCGCTCGCCAGGAAGTCGAGCACGACGTCCGCGTCGGTGAAGTGGCCCACCTGCGGCTTGTCGTGCGACGCGACGGCGCGCAGGTGCGGGGCGAGCGCGGCGGCCTTGGCGCGGCGCTCGGCGTCGGGCAGCGCCCCGTAGCCGTCGAGGGCCGGGCCGAAGGGCTCCGGCGCACCGTGCTCGGCGATGTACGCGGCGGCGGTCTCGATGATCCACAGCGAGTTCGCCTCGGACTCCTCGGCCGTCTCGCCCCAGGCCGTGATGCCGTGCCCGCCGAGCACCGTGCCGATCGCGTCCGGGTGGGCGGCCTTGATCTCCGCGATGTCGAGGCCGAGCTGGAAGCCGGGGCGGCGCCACGGCACCCACACGACCTTGCCGCCGAAGATCTTCTGCGTCAGCTCCGGGCCGTCGACGGCGGTCGCGATCGCGATGCCGGCGTCCGGGTGCAGGTGGTCCACGTGCGCGGCGTCGACCAGGCCGTGCATGGCCGTGTCGATGCTGGGGGCGGCGCCGCCCTTGCCGTGCAGGCAGTAGTCGAACGCGGCGACCATCTCGTCCTCGCGCTCCACGCCCGGGTACACCTCGGTGAGGGCGCGCAGGCGGTCCAGCCGCAGGACGGCGAGGCCCTTCGCGGTGAGGGTGCCGAGATCGCCCCCGGAGCCCTTGACCCACAGCAGCTCGACGTCCTGCCCGGTGACCGGGTCCTTCTCGATCCCCTTGGCGGACGTGTTGCCGCCGGCGTAGTTCGTGTTGCGCGGGTCGGCGCCCAGGCGGTTCGACCGCGCGACGAGGGCCTCCACGGTCGGGTTGACGGTCTGCTTCGTCATCGGTGCTCCGGTGGTCGGTCCGTCGGCCGACGGACGGGGGTGGGTGCGGTGAGGGGTACGGGGGTCAGCGCTCGTGCGCGGTGCCGACGAGGGCGTCCGTCGTGAGCCAGGCGGAGATCCGCGCGAGGCTGCGCGCGAAGCCGGGCTCGGCGGGCCGGTTGAGGTGTCCGTGGGTGGTGCCGTCCTCGCGGGTCACGAAGACGTCCACCCCGGCGGCCGCGAGCTCCGCGGCGTAGGCCTCGCCGCCCGAGCGCAGGGCGTCGAGGTCGGAGTTGACGATCAGCGTGGGCGGCAGGCCGCGCAGGTCCTGGCCGCCGGGGAAGGCGTAGGGCGACGTCGCCGGGCCGTCGTGGCCCAGGTAATTGCCGTTCATCGCGCGCACGGCGGCCGGCGGGAAGTCCTTCTCCGGCGGCAGCCCCGCGATCTTGGCGGCCAGCTCGGCGCTGGGCGAGGGCAGCTCCTGGTGCGTCACCGGGTAGGCGAGCACGACGCTGCGCGGGGTCACGCCGTCGGGCCCGACGGCGCCGCTGAGGGTGCCGAGCGGCGCCGCGCCGTCCCGCAGCCGCAGCGACGCCCCCGCGGCGAGGTCGCCGCCGGCGCTCGCGCCGCCCAGAGACCACCGTCCCGCGGGGACGCCGAGGTCGGCGGCGCCGCCCCCGGCGGCCCACGCGAAGGCGAAGGCGACCTCCTCGGACGGCACCGGGAAGCGGACGCCGTCCGTCCCGGGCGTCGCGCCCGCGGCGCGGTAGTCGAGCGCGGGCACCAGGCGGTACTCCACGCTCACGACGGCGACCCCCGCCGCGGCGAGGCCGCGCGCGACGCCGTCGGCCTCGGGCATGTCGAGGTCGCCGTGCGCGAACGCGCCGCCGTGCGCCCACACCAGGCCCGCGACGGGCGTGCCCGCCGGCCGGTAGACCCGCACCCGCAGGTCGCCGTGCGGCCCCGCGAGCACGCGGTCGGCGACCGCGGCGTCCGGGTCCGCCGGGACGGGCGGCGCGGTGTCCGCCGTCGTGCCCGCCGTCGTCGTCATGCTCAGGCGCCCCAGCCGGCCTGCTGGCCGCCGACACGCTCGGACGCGATCTGCGCCAGGTAGCCGGACGCCGCGAACGCCTTCATGGGCTCGGGGTCGAGGCCCTGCTCGGCGCGCAGGTCGGCGAGGAGGCCGCGCACGTCCGTGTTGTAAGCGTCCATGAGCGCGCCGTTGGCGCCGAGCACGTCGCCGGAGCGCTGCGCGGCGTCGAGGGCCTCGGCGTCGACGAGCAGCGCCTTCGCCGTGGCCTCCTGGACGTTCATCACGGAGCGGATCTGGCCGGGGATCTTCTCCTCGATGTTGTGGCACTGGTCGAGCATGAAGTTCACCCCCGACTCCGGGCGCAGTGCGTCCGCCTGCACGATCTCGTGCATGATCCGGAAGAGCTGGAACGGGTCCGCGGCGCCGGCCATGAGGTCGTCGTCCGCGTAGAAGCGCGAGTTGAAGTCGAAGGCGCCGAGGCGGCCCTGGCGCAGCAGCTGGGCCACGATGAACTCGATGTTGGTGCCGGGCGCATGGTGGCCCGTGTCGAGCACGACGTTCGCCTTGTCGCCGAGGGCGAGGCAGTGCAGCAGGGAGGTGCCCCAGTCCGGCACGTCGGTGTGGTAGAACGCCGGCTCGAAGAACTTGTACTCGAGCACCATGCGGTGGTCGTCGTCGAGCTCGGCGTAGATCTCCGCGAGCGACTCGGCGAGCCGGTCCTGGCGGGCGCGGATCGAGTCCTGGCCCGGGTAGTTGGTGCCGTCCGGCAGCCAGACCTTCAGCTCCTTGGACCCCGTGGCGCGCATGACGTCGACGCACTGCACGTGGTGGGCGATCGCCTTGCGGCGCACAGCCGGGTCGGAGTGCGTGAGGGAGCCGAGCTTGTAGTCGTCGTCCTGGAACAGGTTCGAGTTGATCGTCCCGATGGTCACGCCGTGCTCCTTGGCGTGCCGGGCCAGGTCGGAGAAGTCGTCGACCAGGTCCCACGGGACGTGCAGCGACACGCGCGGCGCGATGCCCGTGTAGCGGTGCACCTGGGCGGCGTCCGCGATCTTCTCGTACGGGTCACGGGGGGTCCCGGGCGTGCCGAAGACCTTGAACCGGGTACCCGAGTTGCCGAACGCCCACGAGGGCAGCTCGATGGTCTGCTCGCCGAGGGCCTTGCGCAGCCGTGCGTCGAGCACGGGCGTCGTCGCCGTCATGTCTCCTCCTCGTCCGCGCTCCCTCGCGCGGTGCTGGTGCGGCCGGCGGAGCGACCGCGCTTTGAATCGTTTCATAGCCTAGGTGGGGTGCGAGGCGGCGTCAACCGTCTGCGCACGTTCGACCACTCGCCCGCCGACGTGTCAGGGCCAGGAGCACGTCTACGTGAACGTAGCCCTGACAGCTCCCGAGCACTGGGAGCTGTCAGGGCCAAGAGCGCGTGTACGTGCGCGTGGTCCTGACAGGTCGCGGGCGGTCAGTCGGCGCGGCGTGCGGCGTCGAGCTGGGACTCCAGGTGGAAGACCTCCTCGAGCTGGACGAAGCCCTCGTCGGGGCGCCCCTCGGCGGGCTCGAAGAAGTCCTTCATGGCGGCCTGCCAGCGCTCGTTCACCTCGCGGGCGGCCATGTCGCGCTGGGCTCGCTCGTAGTCATCGGTGCGCAGGACGCCGACGAGCAGGCCGTCGGCGCCGAGGAACAGGCGGTAGTCGTGCCAGCCGGTCTCTGCCAGCGCCTCGAGCATCTCGGGCCAGACGGCGGCGTGCGCTGCCTTGTACTCGTCGAGGCGGTCGCGTCGTACGCGGGACACGAAACAGACGTGCGTCGTTGCGCCGTCGTCGGTGAAACGGTTCATAGCATGAAACCTAGCAACACGCGACGGCGCCGGGCAGCAACCAGGCCGGCACCCAGGTACCTCTACGCTGGAGCCCAGGCGCGACGACGCGCCCGAACCCGAGGAGCAGCCCATGACGACGACCGCCCCCCGCCGCCGCGCGTCGATCAGCGACGTCGCGCGCCAGGCCAAGGTGTCGGTCGGCACGGTCTCGAACGTGCTCAACCGTCCGGACCGCGTCTCCCCGGCCACGCGCGAGCGGGTGCTCGCCGCCATCGACGACCTCGCGTTCGTGCCCAACGGGTCCGCGCGCCAGCTCCGCGCCGGCACCATCACGACGGCGGGCGCCATCGTGCTCGACGTCTCCAACCCGTTCTTCACCGACGTGGCGCGCGGCATCGAGGACCGCCTCGAGGAGGCGGACTACACCCTCATGCTCGCCAGCTCCGACGAGAAGCCGGAGCGCGAGGCCCGCTACCTGCGCCTCTTCGAGGAGCACGGCGTGCAGGGCGTCATGGTCGTGCCGGCCACGCAGGACCTCGAGCACCTCGAGACCCTCCGCGCCCGGGGGCTGCGGGTGGTGCTGCTCGACCGCCCGTCGCCGGTCGACACGCTGTCGTCGGTGGCCGTCGACGACCGCGCGGGCGCCGCCGCCGCCGCACGCCACCTCGTCGACCTCGGGCACGAGCGGATCGCCTTCCTCAACGGCCCGCACACCATCCGCCAGTGCGCCGACCGCAGCGCCGGCCTGCACGACGCGCTCGTGGAGCTCGGCCTCGACCCCGTCGAGGCGCTGGTCGAGATCACGATCTCCACCCTCAACGCCGACGGCGGCCAGACCGGCACCGAGCAGGTGCTCGCGCTTGCCGAGCGCCCGACGGCCACGATGTGCGTCAACGACCTCACCGCCCTCGGCGCCCTGCGCACGCTCCGCGCCGCCGACGTCCCCGTGCCGTCCGGCATGGCGGTCGTGGGGTACGACGACGTCACCTTCGCGGGCGAGCTGGCCACGCCGCTGACGTCGGTGCGCCAGCCGACGCACCAGCTCGGCCACCGCGCGGCGGACCTGCTGCTGGACCCGGACGACGTCGTCGAGCAGGTGACGTTCCAGCCCGAGCTCGTCGTCCGCGAGTCCACGACCGGCGTCGGCTGAGCCGCAGCCCCCGCCTGCCGACCGCGACCCCGCGCTCCGCGCGCGCCGGCCCACCGAGACCAGTGGGTGCCGGCCATCCGGGCTCAGAGCACCTCAAAGCGGGCCAAAAAGGCTTATCGTCATAATCCAGGTTATCGGTTATGGACTAGTGCGCGTTGCATCTGATGCAAGAACTCGCACCTAGGTGCGATGACAGCGTCGCTGCAGGTCAGCAGCACAGTCCGTCGCCTTGGGCGCGCTAACGCCGTCGACTCGCGCCGCCTCGCCGCAGGTCGCCCTGCGTTTCGTGCATCAGATGCACGATTCCTCGAAAGGGCGGTTCCGTGCTCGTGAGCACGCACCTCTAGCGCGGGCCTGTGGCGTCCGCGCCCGGGTGACCCTGCCGTCTTGCTCCGGCCTCCGCAGGCCCCGCCGCCTGCAGGGCGCTCAGGATCGGCTGCCCCCAACCCGTGGCGCCGCACCGGTTGCCCCCGACACTCAACCGCTCTACCTTGCATCACACAGGGGGCATTCAGCCAGCTCAAAGGAGATCGGCAGATGACATCTCGGCGCGCGCTACGATCGGCCCTCGTAAGCACCGCACTAGTACTACAGCCGTAGATCGTGATGTCCGACGGCCTGCCCTTCGGCGGTTATCGCGGCGGGCGGCTTACCTACTCTGTTCCATGCCGTTGTGGGCGGTGCTGGCGTCGAGCAGGTGAACTTCGGGCAGTGTCTCGCTGGCCGTGTCGCTGAAGGTGCTGTAGTCGAGCGAGTGGAGTCGGCCGTCGTCGACCCACAGCTCGAGCAGACCCAGGTGCTCGTCCCCGTCGACGACAGAAAGAGCTTCGATCGGACCGCCTGCGCGCGACGGGATCCTCGGCACATCTGCCCCGGCAGGGACATCAATGAGGAAGCACGCGTCGCCGTCGTGGTCCTTGCCACCCCAACGCGCGTGGACGAGTTGCGCCCTGGCTTCCTCAGACCCTGGCCAGGTACCCGCGCAGATGCGCTCCAGCAGAGCGGACTCGAGCGGTGTCAGGGCTGCGCCCGGCCGTCGAGTCGTATGGGCGCGGACGTCTTCCATGGCCTCATCCTGGCAGACTCGCAGCGCCCAAATGTAGGAGCTCAGCGTGGTAGGTCAGTCGCGGATCGCGCACCTCTGACCTGCGCTGATGCTGCGAGACGGCCTGGACGTAGGGACGGCCACCGCGTCAGGGTTCGATGCTTGTGTGGAACAACGACTCCGTGGCGGTGGCCGCGGATCGCAGGGTAGCGGCTGGTCGGTGGGAGGCGGAGTTCGCCTCCGCGGTGGGACGGATCTCGGGGCGGTTCGCCCGCCGTGAGCCGCTGGCTCACGCGCGAGACTTCGTGGCCGGGTTGATCGCGCCGCTGGAGCGCAAGAACTGCTGGACGATCGCCGAGCACGCGGGCCACGCCTCGCCGCACGGGCTGCAGCACCTGCTCGGGCGCGCGGCATGGGACGCCGATGGGGCCCGGGACGACGTGCGCGGCTACGTGCTGGACCATCTCGCCGACGAGGGTGCGGTGCTCGTGATCGACGAGACCGGAGACCTGAAGAAGGGCACCGCCACCGTCGGGGTGCAGCGTCAGTACACCGGCACCGCGGGCCGAATCGAGAACGCGCAGGTCGCGGTCTACCTGACCTACGCCGCCCCGGCCGGGCACGCGTTCATCGACCGGGCCCTGTATCTGCCGAAGTCCTGGTGCGACGACCCCGCCCGCCGCCAGCGTGCCGGCGTTCCGGACGCGGCCGGGTTCGCGACCAAGCCACAGCTGGCCGCGGCGATGATCGACCGTGCCGTGGCGGCCGGCACCCCGGCGGCGTGGGTCGCCGGCGATGAGGTCTACGGCGGGGATGCGAAGCTGCGCGCCGCCGTCCGTGCCCACGGCCTGGGCTACGTCATGCAAGTCGCCGCCTCCCGGCAGGTGACCACCCGCGCCGGGAAGATGCCCGTGCGTGACCTCGCCGCCAGCATGCCCGACTCGGCGTGGCAGACGTACTCGGCGGGCGAAGGGTCCAAGGGTCCGCGCTACTACTCCTGGGCGCTGATCAGCATCGAGCCCGACCACAGGCCCGCCGCCGAGACCGACTCGCTCACCGGCGGCGAGCAGATGCTGCTGGTACGCCGCAACGACGCCACCGGCGAGCTCGCCTACCACCTGTGCCACACCCCCGAGCAGACACCGATGGCCACGCTGGTGCGCGTGGCCGGACAGCGGTGGCGCATCGAGGAAAACTTCCAGGCTGCCAAAGGACTCGTCGGCCTCGACCAGCACCAAGTCCGCCGCTGGGACTCCTGGCACCGATGGACCACCCTGGCGATGCTCGCCCACGCGTTCCTCACAGTCATCGCCGCCATCGCGCGCAGCGACGCCGAACGCCGACCCGGGCTGATCGCGATCACCGTCGCAGAGGCCCGACGCCTGTTCAACGCCCTCAACGGCGTCGTGACAAAAAGCATCGGCATCGTCCTGGACTGGTCCACCTGGCGACGACGCCACCAAGCCCGGGCCCGAGCCGCGCACTACCATCGACGCATCCGCGCAGGTCAACGTCACGATCTACGGCTGTAGTACTAGTTGCAACTTTGGCAGCAGGGAGTTCACTCGCCACCGCACAAACGGCGACCGCATCGGCAAGGTGGTCGGGGTGTGAGTTCGAACACCCTTGGGCCAGTTGGACTGTTGGTGGCGACACCCCTGCAGCCCTGGATGATGAGTGGAGCGAGATATTCCGCTATGCGGCCAGTGCATGGGATGGGCCAACGACTATCGACCTAGAAGAAGCCATCAACTTCGGGCCTGCGATGATCGTGGCCGAGGTGATGGACTACGGCGACACCGACTGGTCCGGGCGGGCGCCAGATTTCCAGAATTGCGATATGCTCACCTTCTTTCATGACCGAATGCAGTTCATCGAGATGAACTCCTCTGAATTCTCGACCGCATCACTCACGATGAAGCGGAGCACTGCTGCCCACGAACTAGGCCATGTAATCGGGTTGGCGCACCCGACTGATCAGACAGAGGATATCTGGGAATCAGGCTGCGAAAATGTGATGCTTATGAATCACTATTGGAAGCCGAGGCAAGAGTGCAGCCGCACCTCTCCGCAGACGCCCGAACGAGAGGCAATTAATCAGTTGTACTCGAACAACGTGATCCCCTCTGCTCAAACGCGGAACCAACTCGCCACCCCCGCACCCGCGCCGGGTTCGCGGCCAATTGTGCTGGACTACACCGACAGCTTCGACACCCTCGACGAGGTGAGCAGTGAAGCTAAGGTCTCCGTGGTCGTTAAGCCGACGGGTGCGTCGCGCGTCGAACGCATCGGCAACGTGTCATTTACCGTAACTCAAGCCAGAGTGACAGAGTCGATCGTTGGCGAGGTGGAGCCTGGAGAGATCATCGAAATTCGTCAAGATGGAGACATTTCCCAGTACGCAGTCGATGCAGCCGAACTCTTGAAGTCGGACGCGACGTACCTCACCTATCTTCGAGAGTGGACGGCACCGGGGGGCGCCGCAAGCGATCAGTACATGATCGTTGGAGGTCAGGCAGCCTGGCGCATGGACGGAGAAATTGGACGGCTCGCTTCTGGTGGCTCGAAACTCCCTGCGACGGTGACCATCGCGGACCAGGCTGGTGACCGCGCGGTGCGATCGGCCAACTAGGCCCGGCATCGGAGGTTCGTGTCAGCCCTCCATGCTGCTGACACGAACCTTCGATTCTGAACGCGCACATTCATCGGTCTCGGACTGCTCGCAACGTAGGCTCACCCCATTCACCTCTACCCGAATTATGGCGTCGCCTGGCGGGTAGTCGACGGGCACACGGACCGTTCCACTCGCTGCCCCTAGATTGTCAGGGTCGAGCAAACCGATAATCTGATGGCCTCCACCGTCGAATGGCCACAACTGAACTTCGTATTCTGCTGATTGAGGCAAGTTCTGAGAACAGCGGTCACCGTCGACGAGTCCAGGTACCGTGATCTCAAGTTCGTCACCTGCCGTGACACGGCTGGGAGTCAATTTCGGATCAGTAGGAGTGCAGGGCCCCGATCCCGGTAAAGAGCACGACGTCACCGAGGTCGCGATTAGGCCTCCGACCAGCAGCAGGAATACGATGCGCCGATTTCTCTGATTGGGCATCCTTGTCCTCTCACATATTTCGGGAGTTCATCTAGCTTGAGGGTAAGCCAGGCCACGCAATGCTGGCGGGTGGGGCCAGATCTGCCGCCAAGGAGAGGCGGTGAGGTCCAGCTCCCTGCGTGCGTAAAGGATAGTGGTGCCAGACGTCCGCGACCCGGGTCGTGGCGCACCGCTCCCCAACCCCGAGCCTCGTCCACCACGCTCGTACATCGTCCCATGCGCTTCACGCAGACCCCAGCTCGCCGCCTATGTCGTGGGGCATGTCCTCGTGCCTGGTGGTGCTGCTGGACATGTAGAGGTCTTCCCTGCCGCCGCCCTCGTCGTCTCCGGCCCCCGCCGAACTCGCGCCTCTCGAGCACGCACCTTTACCAGTTGACTGGTGCGAGTTCGAAAGTGGTCAGTTGCCCGTGGGAGGGACGACCTGCGCCAGCGAGCCGTGAATCTGGTCGATCGCCCCTGCCGGGTAGAGCGGCACCGCCAGCTCGCCATCATCGAACGGGCGCCAGACGACAGGAACGACCGAGCCGTCCGACTCGGTGAGCGTTCCGCCGTCGGCGGCTGGCGGTGGGTCCAACTGGCCGGAGTAAAGAGCGACGACCTCATGGCCGAGCTCGCCGTCGTACCGAAAGATGTTCTCGACCATGCCCAGGTAGGTGAGGTCGAGGATGCGCGCTCCGAGCTCCTCGTCCACCTCACGGATGATCGCTTCCCGATGTGTCTCCCCCAGTTCGACACTGCCGCCGATCAGGCGGTGGTAGCCCGCGGGGTTCTCGCTGGTCGGAACGTTGTAGCTGACGAGGTGGCGGGAGCCGTCGAAACTCGGCGCGACGAGCATGGCCTTCACCCGGATATAGGAGCGATCAACCGACATGGCCTCCATCATGCCGGGTTCGCCGCGCTCTAAACGCCCAGCCTCGAAGCGTCAGAACCGACCGACTCTGAGGTCCTAGCCCGGGGAACTCGCACCACACGAGCACGCGCCTCTACCAGTCAATGAGTACGAGTTGCATCTGACCCAAGAGCTCGCACCTGGAGTCACCTAGACGCTTCCGGGCGACAGGGAGGTTCGGCGATCTTGTCGCGTAGCGCGCCCCGACAGGACGAGCCGGGAACCGACCGGTTTGGGACTTGCCCGGGCCGGAACGGTCGTGGAGCATCGCTTCCATCCGACGCATTGCAGCGAGGAGACACGGGAGTGGACGTCGATGGCCGGCCCAAGGTGGTGTGCCTCTGCGGTTCCCTGCGCTTCCAGGATCTGTTCGAGTCGGAGCGGCGACGGTTGACTGCGCTGGGCGTAATCGTGCTCGGGCCGGAACCGATCGATGGGGCGCTGACGCCGACAACACGCGAGGCCCTCGGGCAACTCCACCTCCGGCGAATCGACCTCGCGGACGAGGTCCGCGTGGTCAGCGAAGGGGGGTATCTCGGCGCAGCGACACGGCGCGAGATCGACTACGCGCGAGAGATGCACAAGTTCGTCAGCTCCATGGATGCGGCACTCGCCCTGTGACCGATTTCGCCAGGGCCATCCAAAATCGACCGACTCTGAGGTGCGCCAGAAACGGGTTCTGGATGTTTCGAAACTCCTGGCGTCCGCATGGCCGTCAGGGCCTCGCGCGATGGAGCGCTGCGAGGTCCGCCCGGCTCAGGCCACGTTGGCCCACTGCCGCGACGGTGCGCGGCACTGTCCGCACCTCGCGAGGCGCCCGCATCTACTGACAGCGCAGCGGCCACCTCGACGCGATGACTCTGCGCTGCAGAGTGTTGACGGCGGTTTACTCTGCATGACAGAGTCCGATCCATGAGCGACGCCGATACGCTTCCCGCGTTCCTGGACTCACTGAGTCGCCGGGAGCGAGCCGCCCGCCACGCGGTCTTCATCCCCCTGTTGATCCACACGCTGGCGCTGGCCTTGGTGCTCGCGCTCGACGTCCTGTTCCTCATCCGTCTGGCGCACACGACGGAGATCGAGTGGTCCGGAGGCGGCTGGGCCGTTGTCGCGCACGATCGTCGAACGCTGCTTCCATTGCTCCCGCTCGCCGTCTACCTCGTGATCTGGGTCGTCGCACGCGTGCGCGCATGGCGCACGGGCGTCGGGCCTGGCCACGACGGTTGGGGAATCATGGCGATCATCTCGCTGGGCTTCCTGATCGTGTTCCCCTGGGGCCTTCTCGCTCTGTCGTTCCTCGGCGCCGTGTTCTTCCTCGGCCTTGGGCTGACGGTACTCGGGGCCCGCATGCGCGAGGCCTACCTCTGGGTCCCTGGCCTTGTCCTCATGGCAGTGGGGCCATTCGCCAACCTCGGCACCTTCGAGAACCATGCCCAGTTTCTCGGTCCGTGGCCGACACAGGTCGTCATGCTTGTCGTGATCCTCGGCCTCGCAGCAACAACCCTGATGGTCTGGCTGCGCGAAAGTCGTGCTCTCGCCGCCGCTCCTCCCGCGGTGCTGCCGTGACTGCCCAGGATGCACGCCACCCGTTGGCAGCTCTCGACGAGACGGTTCACCAACGCGCCCGCCTCGGGATCCTCGCGATCCTCAACGAGACAAAGGAGGCCGACTTCAGCCACCTGAAGCAGGCTCTCGGACTGACCGACGGGAATCTGGGGCGTCACCTCGAGGTCCTGGTCGAAGCGGGCCACGTGACGTTGCGTAAGCGTTCCGACGGACGCCGCAACCGCACCTGGGTGCGCATCACCGCACAGGGTCGGCGCGCGTTGAGGTCGGAAGTGGAACTGCTCCGCCAGCTCCTACTGACCACCGAACGTTAGGCGCCTTGTAGGCCTTCGACAACGGCCACCCTTGCCTCAAAACTGACCGATTCTGAGCCGCGCCAGAATCGGGTTCTGGATGCTTCAAAACCCGACGGGGGCGGCCATGGCGGCAGGGCGGACGGCAGCTCGGTGAGGCGCAGCTTGTGGTGAGATTGCGGTCATGTTCGTCCGCTTCCAGTCGCCACTCCCGGGCAAGCGCGGTGTACACACCGGCGTCTTCGGGCTCGCCAACCTCCTCGGACGTGCCGGGCACCTGACGCCCGCGGAACACGCGACGTGGCGGGCCGGGAACGACTGGTACAACGCGGCCTATCCGGATCCGATGGACACCGACCCCTCCGTCTACGACGAGACCGCGCACCCGCGCGCCACGGCGTGGTTCAAGGAGTCGGCTACCCACCTCCTGGATCGTGTGCCGCCATACCTCGCGATCCTCAGCGCGCACGGCGTGGAATGCGTCCGGATCGAGTCGGACGACCCGGGCCGCGTGATCTACGAGGACGACGTTCAGATCGTCGTCGTGCCCCACGACCCGACCGCGTCGACCTCGTTTCATCCCACAACCTGACGACAGCGGCCGGGCCGCCCGTGCGAGTATTCGGATCCACCGCGAGAGATGGGGACGAGCATGGACGCGAAGTACGAGCGGTGGGCCGCCGTGGGGACAGGAGCCGTGATCGTCGCTGTCATGGCCGGAACGTGGTTGATGTGCGAGAACGTCCTCGCATGGCGCGACACCTTCCGGCTTGAGGATCTCGCCTACGCGCGCAACCAGGTTGATGACTTCGAGGGGGACTGCTGCACGGATAGGTGACAGCGGTTGTCAGGCGGCGAGTGCGACCTGAGTCGTGATGATGGCTTCGTACTCGATGGGGGTCAACCTGCCGAGGCGGGCCTGGCGGCGGCGTCGGTGGTAGGTGCGCTCGATCCAGGTGATGATCGCGATCCGTAGCTCGGCACGGGTGGTCCAGCGGCGCCGGTCTAGAACATTCTTCTGCAGCAGCGCGAAGAAGGACTCCATGGCCGCGTTGTCGCCCGCGGAGGCGACCTGCCCCATGGATCCGGCCAGATCATGGGCGCGCAGCGCCGCCAGGAATTTCCGGCTTCGGAACTGGCTGCCTCTGTCGCTGTGCACGATGCAGCCGGCTACTTCACGACCCTCGATGGCCCGTCTGGCGACGGCGTTCTCGAGGGCGGCCACGGCCAGGGAGGACTTCATGCGGTCGCTGATGGAGTACCCCACGATCCGGTTGGAGAACACGTCCTTGATCGCACAGAGGTAGACCTTGCCCTCGGCGGTGGGGTGCTCGGTGATGTCGGTGAGCCACAGGGCGTTGGGTTCACTGGCAGTGAAGTCGCGGCGCACGAGGTCGTCGTGTGCGGGCGGGCCAGGCTTCTTGCCGCCCTTGGAGCCGCGCTTCTTGCCGAACACTGACCACCAGCCGCCCTCGGCGCAGCGGCGCCACATCGTGCGGTCGCACGCCACGTGGCCCACCGAGCGGGCCTCGTCACCGAGCAGCCGGTAGCCGAACTCCGGATCGTCGGCGTGGGCGTCGAACAGGGCGTTCGCGAGGTAGGCCTGCTCGAGCTCGGTGACGGTGACCGGGTTGGCAAGCCATCGGTAGTAGGGCTGGCGGGCGAGCTTGAGGACCCGGCACGTCACCGCGACGGGGATCCCCGCTACGGCGAGCTCACTCACGAGCGGGTAGGTCATTTTCCCGGCAGGTGCGCCTGGGCGAAGTACGCCGCCGCACGACGCAGCACCTCGTTCTCCTGCTCCAACAGCCGCACCCGCTTGCGCGCCTCACGCAGCTCCGCAGACTCCGACGCGGTCACGCCAGGCTTCGCGCCGTCCTCGACATCAGCGCGGTGCAGCCAGTTGCGCAGGCACGACTCGCTGATTCCGAAGTCCTTCGCGACCTGCTTGATCGGGGTCTCTCCCTGGCGGGCGATCGCCACGACGTCGTCGCGGAACTCCTTGGGATGGGGTCTGGGCACGGGACACATCCTTCCAGCAGCACCCGCAGGCACCACAGGTCAGGTGTCACCTATCCGTGCAGCAGTCCCAGGCGTACCGGTCCGGTGGTGTCTTCGAGTCCGGGACGGCGTGGGCCGCACTAGTCATCGCGCTGATCGCCATCGTGCTCGCCACCATGGCCGGGGTACGCGCCGGCAGATGGCGTCTCACGTTCGCAGCTGTCAGTGCTGCCTGCCTCATGGCCTTCGTGACCGCCGGCGCGGTGCTGCCCTTCGGCCCGTTGGTCCTCCTGGTCTCCGCGCTTCCTGCCACGGCCGCCGTGCGTACCTTGTCCCGGCCGGCGAACGAGCGCAGCCTCGCCGATACCGAGATGCGCGGCCTGTAGTTGCTGCTTCCGAGCCCCAGATCCGACGAACCGGGTGAATCCGTCGCCCGCGCCCGCAGCGTCCTTCCAGAACCGACCGATTCTGGAGCGCACCAGAATCGGGTTCTGGAGGTTTCGAAACTACCCCGCGACGCTCAGCACGACCTCGCGGGAACCGATCCCGGACCGCAGAGAGGCGGCTCTGCCGCCGGTGCGGTGTCTCGGGGGCCCTGGTCGAGCACGGTAGTGCTCAGGAGCACATTGCCCTGGCGGTCGGAGAGGCGGGTCTCGAGCAGCGCGCCGTTGGCCGGGTCGAGCAGGAGTTCCTCGCGACCGAGATCCGCGAAGTCGGCGCGGATCGCCGTGGCATCGCGCCCCGCGGAATCAGAGGTGCGACCGACCAACTCGACGTCGGGGAGCCCGGCGAGAACCTGCCACAACGCACGACGCAGCTCGGGGCGGGCGGGGCTGCCCTGGAGCAGGCTCACAGCCTGACTCCACACGTCCCAGTCGTGTCCGTGTCCACTCGCAGGGAGCCCGAGCGTGAGCCGCTCGGCCAGCGTTGCAGGATCGGTCGGCAGGTCGTCGAGCTCGTCCCACGTGTACTGCGGGTTCCCTCCGAATCCCGGCGCGCCGCCACCTTCGGCGGCGTCGGAGAGGTCGCGCACCCGCACGAGCGCAGGGTCGAGAAGCGACTCCCCGTGCTCCGCGGCGGCGAGAGCTGCGGACTCCTCGCTCTTGATGAGGAACGTGTCTCGCGACCGCCAGACCTCACGTTCGTATGGGCCGACCTCGTCGGTACCCATTCCCGAGTCGACCACCTGTTCGTGCACGTACCAGAACTCGCCGTCTCCAACGGTCTGCGTGGCGGCGCTGTCGGCCGCCTCGAGCAGCACGGCCTCGGCCGATGCTGGAGCCGTGCCGAGCACGCCGGCGGCGATGACGGCCGCGAGGGCCGTGCCAGCAGCGGCTGCTCGGGGCCACCAGCGTCGCCGCGATGTGGCGGGACTGCGCGTGGCCTCGGGGCGGGCCGTGATGCGTCCCAGCGTCGCCTCGGCGCGAGCCATTTCCGCGGTGCTCAACGGAGCGTTGGGCGCGGGGTTGGCGCCGGCAAGACGGCGCAGTGTCGGGTCTTCGGTCATCAGGTTCACGGCTGTGTTCCTTCCACGACGCCGGAGTTCGCTCCCCGGCCGGGCCACGGTGCAGGGTCGGCGTGAGGTTCGGGTTCGATGTCTGCGAGCAAGCGCTTGAGGCGCCGTCGCGCTCGAGACAAGCGCACCGAGAAGGCGGCACGCGTGCAGCCCAGGACTTGGGCGGCCTCGCGACCGGTGAGCCCGTCCCACGCGACCAGGGCCAGTGCCTCCCGGTCGGCCTCGCACAGGCGACTCCACGCGACGTGAAGGTCCACCGTCGCCGTCGCGAGAGCGATGGCGTCCTGTGGCAGCTCACGCTCGGCCCCGATGCGCAGCGCGAGGCGATTCCGCCGGCCGTGAGAGCGGCGGTCCTCGGCGACCACGTTGCGGGCAACACCGAACAGCCACGGACGTACCTCACTCGGCACGTCAGCCCATCGGCTCCACGCGATAGCGAAGACCTCGGCCACGAGATCTTCAGCGACGTCCCGATCGGTGCGCCGCTGCACGAACCTCAGCACATCCGGGTACAGCGCACGGAAGACCTCGCTGAACACGATGTCTGGGGGCGCCGTCACGGACTCATCCTCTGTCTCACACCCCTACATCGTTCCGGGGCGCCCAGGTGCAACACCGGTTCTTGTCGATTCTCGACAGCGCCGCGACGTGGCGCAGAACTGACCGTTTCTGACATGGCCCAAGGTGGCTCGCGACACGCCGCGACACGCCGGGTCAAAACCTGGTGTCAAAACCCGGATGTGTCAGAACCTGTGGTCGCACGTTTTCGCTACCGTTCCGGGCATGGCGATCACGTTCGGGTACGCGCGGGTCTCGACCGCGACTCAGGTCCTCGACGCGCAGCTCGACGCACTGCGCGTTGCCGGCGTTGACGGACGGCATGTACGGGTCGAGATGGCGTCTGGCCGCCGCCAGGACCGGCCGGTGCTCGCTGGGCTGTTGGCGGAGCTGGGGGACGGGGACACCCTGGTCGTGGCGAAACTGGACCGCCTCGGGCGGTCGATGCCGCACCTGGTCGGTCTCGTCGACGAGCTCGAACGTCGTGGCGTCGGTCTGCGGTCCCTGTCCGAGCAGATCGATACCGCGAGCCCGGCGGGCCGGTTCATGGTCCACATGCTTGCCGCGCTCGCGCAGATGGAGGCCGATCTCATCCGGGAACGCACCAATGAAGGACTAGCTGCCGCGCGTGCTCGTGGCAGGATCGGCGGCCGTCCGTCGGTCATGAGCCCCGACCGCACGTCCTCGGCCCGAGAGCTGCTGGCGGGAGGGAAGTCAGTAGCCGCGGTCGCAGCGGTGCTGGGGGTGTCGACTTCAACCGTGCGACGGCATGCTGTCGTCAGCATCGGAGCGGGCGGCGAGACTGGTTAGCACGAGTTGCAGCGCGTTGCGACGAGGCGCTGTCTGTCCTACTGCTGCGAGCCGGCCCCCCACCGGTCGGAGTCGCGGATCCGCTTGATGTTTAGTGTTTCGAGGTAGCGACCGGGGTGGTCGTGGTCGGGGCCTTCTTCAAGGTCGTGGACGAGGTATGCCACGGAGGTCTCGAAGTCGGTGACCTCGCGCCCGGCGGGGATCGGAATCGTTCCATGCCCTCCGTCGATCCGGCAGAGCTCTACCCGGTCGATCAGTGCGTTGTTCCAGAAGAAGTCCACCCAGAACGGCCGGACGCTGGGGTTGACAAAGCCTTCGGCCCAGTCGAAATGGAGCTCGTTGCGCTCCTCTCGGCTGTAGACGTTCATGCCCCACGACATGGTGAGGTTGGGCTCCTCGCGGCAGACCGCGTGGCTGTGGTGCTCATCGCTGATGTTGCTGAACGCGCCGCTGGGGCCGCTACCGAAGTCCCACCGGTAGTGGAACGACGGTCCGGCGATCCTGATCCTGTACCAGGCGTCAGCCGTGCGGTCAGCGATGAGTTCGTGCTGGATCTTGAACAAGTCCACCGCAGCCTCCTGCATGAGAGTTTCACCCTGACGGTAGGACGAGCGACTGACAGCCGTGCACTGTCGCCGGCCGTGGCGTCAAGCGTGGCTCCGTCTACCACCGCCAGCCTGCTGCACAGACGTGAGGCCAGGCGAGCGCGTCGCGCGGCGATGGGTCGCCGCGTCCACACTCAGGACTGCCACGTCTTAGCATCCTTACTCGACTTTATCTGATTCCAATAAAGCGTGGTAAGGATGCTAATTTGGTGCGATGGACCCGGTGGCAAACCCCTACACGCCGAACGCGGGCGCGCGCCCTGATGCGCTCGTCGGACGCGACGACCAGCTTGAGACGTTCGACGTCCTGCTGCGCCGCATCGCCCGCGGGCGGTCTGAGCAGTCGATGATCATCACGGGCCTTCGAGGCGTTGGAAAGACGGTCCTACTCGGGAAGTTCCGCGAGAAGGCCCAGGCGCAGGACTGGAGCGTGCTCGACTACGAGGTCGTGAAGCACGACGACCAAGCTTTCCGGATGGACGTCGCGCTCAGGCTGCGCACCGCACTCCTCGAACTCGCGCCTCGAGTCCGTTGGACGGACCGGTTCCGACGGGCAGCCGCCGCGCTGTCGTCGTTCACGGTCAGTGTCGATGCGACAGGCCAGTTCCAAGCAGGCCTTAATGTCGACGCCATCGAAGGTCTCGGCGATCACGGTGACCTGTCGATGGACCTGACTGACGTCTTGGTCGAGCTCGGCGAAGCGGCAAAGGACAAGGGAAGTGGCGTCGTCCTGCTGCTTGACGAGGTCCAGTTCCTCAGCCGGGCCCAACTCGAGGCACTGATCATTGCCCTGCACAAGACCGTTCAGCGACGGCTGCCGATCACCCTCGTCGGGGCCGGCCTGCCGCAGATCGCAGAGCTGGCGGGGGACGCCAAGTCGTACGCCGAGCGACTCTTCAAGTTCCCACAGATCGGCGACCTTTCCGCCGAAGACGCTCGACGCGCCCTGGCCGAGCCCGCCGATGCAGAGGGCGCAGCGTTCGACGCAGATGCCCTCGACCTGGCAGTGGAAGTGACCGGCGGCTACCCGTACTTCCTGCAGGAACTCGGGTACGCCATCTGGGGTGTAGCGCCGACTAGCCCGATCACCCGCACGGACGTCGAGGACGCCGTCGACCTGTATCAAGCGAAGCTCGATTCCTCGTTCTTCCGGGTACGGCTCGACCGCGCCACTGAGCTGCAGACTGCCTACCTTCGGGCGATGGCCGAGCTCGGCCCCGAGCCTCAGAAGGCCGCCGACGTCGCCGCCGTCTTGGGACGCGAGTCCACTCAACTCGGCCCTACCCGTGCCGAGCTCATCGACATGGGCCTGCTCTACACGCCGCAGCACGGCTACGCCGCGTTCACGGTTCCACACTTCGACAAGTTCATGCTGCGCGTCCTGCCTGACCTTGTGATCCCGCCTCGCCGCCAGCGACGGGCTCGGTCCACCGGTAGCAAGCAGTAGCGGAGCCGGAGTTGAGTCCCAGATAGTGGTGTGGCGCGGTCGCCAGGGCTGTGACGGCCGGTTGAGCCCCTCAGGCCGGCCCGCGAACAGCCGCAGCGTCGACGATCTCCGCGACCACGACGTCGTAGTCGGTGGTGTCGGCGAGGCGCTTGGTGAGGTGTCCTGTCGCCTGCGCAAGAACCGCGGGAGAAGCACCTCGGATCGCCGCGGCGATATGCCGCAGGCCCGCTAGGGCGCCTTCGACGTGCTCGAGGTCGTACCCGGTCAGGGTGACATCAATCGCGGCTTGGATGATCGGCCGAGCGTCGTTGACGAGCGCTCCACGGAGCTGGGTGCGCCGGCCGGCCCGCACGAGGTCTGCGGGGTCGGTTCCGGGCTCGAGGGCGGCCGCGCGCACGGTCGCAGTCTCCTCGGTGGTCAGGAGGTTCCAGAGTCGGCATACGGCGCCCTGTCCGGCAGTGTCGGCGTCGGTCGCACTGATGAGCCGGCCCACGGCGGCGGAGTCGATGTCGCGCAGCTGCTGCAGGTGGCCCGCGGTGATGGCTGTCCCGCACAGGCCGAGGGGTACGAGGTCGTTGCCGGCGCGGCGTACGGCTTCGGCGTCGAGGGCGCCCTCGACGAGCACGGGGATGCCGCCTCGGGCGATCCGGGCCGCGGCGTCGGCGTCGAGCCCGTACAGGGCGGCCGACTTGTCTTAAGCCGGGGTGCTGGTGGTGTTGAGGTACTTCGGCGGCGCGTCGGGGTCGTCGTCGGTGGCGGGGTTCCTCCGCGCGGTGAACCCGATGATGCGGTCGCTCGTGTCACGGAGGGGCAGGACCAGTCGGTCGCGGAAGGCGTCGCCCACTCCGCCGTTCTTGGCCTCGAGGGCGAGGCCGGCGTCCAGGAGCTCGGTGTCGGTGAACCCGCGCCGGCGCAGCGTGGGCACGAGTCGCGCCCAGCCGGCGGGCGCCTGGCCGGCCACGGTGCCGCGCAGGCCGCGGGAGGCGAGGTATCCGGTAACCCACTCCCCCGACTGGGTGGCGTGCCAGCGCCAGTAGTCCCAGGCGGCGGCGTTCACGGCGACGATGCGCTCCGCGGTGGTGGTCATGGTCTCCTCCTCCCCTGCTGCTCGGTCACGCGGCCGCGGCCGCGACGCGGTTGATCTGGTCGGGTCGAAAGCCGCACCAGTGATCCTGCCCGGTGCCGTCCTCGACGACGACCACGGGTGCCTCGGAGTACCCGAGCTCCTCGGTGACGTACTCGCGTGCGGCGGGGTTCTCAGCCAGCTCGACGACGTCGACGTGCACGCCCTTGGCCTCGAGCTTGTCCTTGGTCATCTTGCAGCGCATGCACGCTGGCCCGGTGCTGTAGACGGTGACGCTGAGCATGACGCCCTCCTCGCTCACTCGGTGGGATCGTTCCTGATAGCGGAGCCAGGGCCGCCGTGAGCGGCCGGCGTGTCAACCCCTAGGGCGGCGGGGGAAGAAGTTCTCGGTCGAGGTAAGGAGCGCAGCGACGCGGCCGCGGAAGTTCTGGCGGAGCCGGTGGGCCACGCGGTGTTGGTGGCCCGCTTGCACGCCGGGCGCGGCGGCCATGATGGAGCGGCAGGAACGAGCCCCATAGTCGGGCGCAGCCCGCGCTTACCTCGCCGCCCCGCAGGCGTCACCTCGACGTCGTGCCCGGCCGTGCGCAGCGCGGCCGCGGTGGCGCAGGCGACACGGTCGGCAAGCGCTTCCCCGTTGAATCGATACATGACAGACTCGGGTCATGCGACGACGCACGACACCGGAGTCCACCCCGACCCCCCGCCCCTGGAACGCCGGCCTCGACGGCCTCGGCTTCGGCGGCGACTACAACCCTGAGCAGTGGCCGCAGGACGTGCGCCTCGAGGACCTCGAGCTCATGCGCGAGGCGGGCGTCACGATCCTCAGCGTGGCGATCTTCTCCTGGGCCACGATCGAGCCGCGCGAGGGTGAGCTCGACTGGGGCTGGCTCGACGAGACGATGGACCGGCTGCACTCCGCCGGCATCCAGGTCGCGCTCGCCACCGCCACCGCGTCGCCGCCGCCGTGGCTCACCCGCCAGCACCCCGAGATCCTCCCCCGGCTGGCCGACGGCACCGTGCTGCAGCAGGGCGGCCGCCAGGCCTACGCCGTCACCCACCCCGTGCACCGCGACTACGCGCTGCGCATGACCACCCGCATCGCCGAGCGCTACCGCGACCACCCGGCGCTCGCCGTCTGGCACGTGGACAACGAGATCGGCTGCCACGTGTCGCGCGACTACTCGGACTCCGCCGCGGCGGCGTTCCGCGACTGGCTCCGCGCGCGCTACGGCACCGTCGACGCCCTCAACGAGGCGTGGGGCACGGCCTTCTGGTCGCAGCGCTACGGGTCGTTCGACGACGTGCTGCCGCCGCTGGTCGCGCCGACGTTCGCCAACCCGACGCAGCAGCTCGACTTCCACCGGTTCTCCTCCGACGCGCTGCTCGACTACTACCTCGACCTGCGCGACACGCTGCGGGAGATCACGCCCGACGTGCCCGTCACGACCAACCTCATGGCGACGGCGCACTGCCGTGGCATGGACTATTTCTCGTGGGCGCCGGAGCTCGACGTCGTCGCGAACGACCACTACACGTACCCCGCGGACCCCGAGCGGCATGTGGACCTCGCGTTCTCCGCCGACCTCACGCGGGGCGTCGCGGGCGGCGCGCCGTGGATCCTCATGGAGCACTCGACGTCGGCCGTGAACTGGCAGCCGCGCAACACGCCCAAGGCCCCGGGCGAGATGCTGCGCAACTCGCTGCAGCACGTGGCCCGCGGCGCGGACGCGGTGATGTTCTTCCAGTGGCGCCAGTCGAAGGCCGGCGCCGAGAAGTACCACTCGGCGATGGTGCCCCACGCCGGCCGGGACTCCGACGTCTGGCGCGACGTCGTGACGCTCGGCCGCGCGCTGCGGGCGCTGGGCGAGGTGCGCGGCTCGCGGGTGCGGTCGCGCGCGGCCGTCGTCGTCGACTACCCGTCGTGGTGGGGGTCGGAGCTCGACTCGCACCCCACGCAGGACCTGCGCTACATGGACCAGGTCCAGGCCTGGTACCGGTCGCTGTGGCGGCTCGGCGTCACGACCGACCTCGTGCCGCCGGGCGCCGACCTCGACGGCTACGACCTGGTCGTGCTGCCCACGACGTACGTCGTCACGGACGCCGACGCCGCGAACGTGGCCGCCGCCGCCGAGCGCGGGGCGACCGTCGTCGTCACCTACTTCTCCGGCATCGTCGACGAGCACGACCACGTGCGCCTCGGCGGCTACCCGGGCGCGTTCCGCGACCTGCTCGGCGTGCGCACCGAGGAGTTCCACCCGCTGCAGCAGCCCGAGTCGGTCCGCGTGGTCGGCAAGGCCGTCGGGGGCGAGGCCACGGCCGACCTGTGGACCGAGAAGACGCACGTCGCCGAGGGCACCGAGGTGGTCGCGTCGTACGACGACGGCGCTCTCGCCGGGCGCCCGGCGGTCACCCGGCGCGAGGTCGGGGCGGGTCGGGCGTGGTACGTCGCGACGAGGCTCGACGACGCAGGCCTGGGCGCGCTCGCCGAGCGGCTGGTGGCCGAGGCCGGCGTGGGGCCGGACGTCGTCGCGCCGGCGGGCGTGGAGGTCGTGCGGCGGTGGGCCGACGACGGCGCGACCGGTGCCGCGACATCGTGGCTCTTCGCCATCAACCACACGGACGCCGACGCGACGCTCGGCACGGCGGACGCCCCGGTGGCCGGCACGGAGCTGCTGAGCGGCGACACCGTCGAGGGCAGCCTCACCGTGCCCGCCGGCGCCGTGCGCGTGGTGCGGGTCGACGGATGACGGACCCGGACCCGCGCCTGCCCGGTGTCGGGCCGGTGGGGCCGTACGCGTTCGTGTTCTGGAACGACGACCTGGACGACGCCGGCGTGGTCGCGCAGCTCCAGGAGATCTCGGAGGCGGGGTTCGTCGGCGTGACCCTGAGCGCGCGCGTCGGGCTGAGCCGGCGGGTGGGTTACCTGACGGACGAGTTCCTGCGGCTCGTGCGCGTTGCGGTCGACGAGTGCGCCCGGCTGGGGCTGGCGGTGATGCTCTACGACGAGGCGTCGTACCCGTCCGGCTCCGCCAACGGCGCCGTCGTGGCGCGTGACCCGGCGTCCGCCGCCCGGTGCCTGGTGCCGGTGACGCACGACGTCGAGGTGCCGGCCGGCGCGCCGAGCGACGATCCCGCGGACGCCGGGTACTGGCGCCCCGCGCTGGGCCGCGACCTCGACGCGCGGCTGCTCGCCGTCGTCGGACGACGGTCGGACGGCGCGGGCGGCGTCGTCGGCGACGACGACGCCGTGCTGCTGCCGGTGCGCATGCCGGGGTTGGTGCGGCTGGACCTGCCGCCCGGCGCGTGGCGCGTCACGGCGGTGTTCGACGCGGCCAGCGGGGGCACGATCCGCGGGGCGCACGCGGAGCAGGACGACGGGTCGGCGCTCGCGCCGCCCGCGGCGGACCTGCTGAACCCGGACGCCGTCGCGGCGTTCCTGGAGCTGACGCACGACGCCTACGCCGCAGCGCTCGGGGAGCACCTGGGCACGACGGTGGTCGCGATGTTCACCGACGAGCCGTTCCTGCTGGGCCGCGGGCACCGGCCGCTCGCCCGCCCGTACACGCCGGGGCTGGAGGCGGAGGTCGCCGCCGCCCTGGAGATCGACGTCGCCGACGTGCTGCGCCGGCTGCCGGAGCTGTGGGACGGCGAGGGCACGCGCCCAGGCGGCACGGACCCCGACGCCACGGGGTTCGTGCGTGACTGGGACGACGCCGTCCGGGCGCGGCTGCACCGCGTGTACTACGACGCGCAGGCCGCTTGGTGCGCCGCGCACGGCCTCGCGCTGACCGGGCACCCGGCCGAGCCGGACGACCTGGCCACCGCCGCGCGGCTGCACTGGCCCGGGCAGGACACGGTGTGGCGCTGGGTGCTGCCCGGCGACGATGCCGCGACCAGCGGCATCGACGGCCCCGAGAGCACGGCGCCGAAGGTCGCGGCGAGCGCCGCCAGGGCCCGCGGTGGGGTGCCGGCGGTGACCGAGGTGCTCGGTGCGTACGGCTGGCGTCTCAGCCTCGACGAGGCGCGCTGGCTGCTGGACTGGTACCTGTCGCGCGGGGTGACGACGCCCGTGCTGCACGCGTTCTTCTCCTCCGTGCGCGGCGGGCGGGCGTTCGAGAGCGAGCCCGACCTGGGCCGGTGGAACTCCTGGTGGCCGCACCTGCCGCCGCTGGTCGGGTACGTGCGGCGGGTGGCGCAGCTGCTCGACGACGCGCCGCCGGTCTGGCCGGTCGGCCTGCTGAGCCGCCCCGACGCCGCGCCGTCGGGCCCGGTGGTGCGTGCGTTGCTGGAGGCGCAGGTCGACTTCGGGTACGTGGACCGCGACGACGAGCGCGCGGCCGCGGGGTACGTCGTCCTGCTCGACCCGGACGACGTACCCGACGCCGCCGCGCTCGACGTCGTCAGGCTGAAGGAGCGGCTGCGCGCGGCGGGCGCCCCGGTGGTGGACGCCGAGCCCGCCGCGCCCGACCTGCGGGCCGTGGTGCTCTCCGACGGAGCGGGGTACGTCGCCTTCCACGAGGGAGAGGCGCCGATCCGCACCTGGCTGCGGCTGCCGTCCGTCCCCGACGACGCGTGCTGGTGGGACCCTTTCACCGACACCCGGCACGCCGTCGAGCGCGACGACCACGGCCGCGTGCTCCTGGAGCTGGAGCGCCGCCGCACCCTGGCTCTGGTCCCGGCCGTCGGGCACCCCGTCGCCCCGGTCGGCCCGGCGGCGGGGCACCGCCTCGAGGTCACCGGCTGGCGCGGCACGGTCGAGCGCGTGCTCGGCGACCCGGACGCGTTCGCGGACGACCCGGACGCCGTCGTGCCCGCGCACGTGGGGCTCGGCGACTGGACCCGGGTTCCCGGCCTGCGCCGGCTCTCCGGGTCCGTGCGCTACTCGGCCGAGGTGGACGTGCCGGACGGCGCGGGCGCCGCACGACTGGAGCTCGGCGTCGTGGGCGAGGCCGCGACGGTCAGCGTGGACGGCGTCGTCGTCGGGCACGCGCCGTCCGCACCGTACGTCGTGGACCTCGGCATGCTCGCCCCGGGCACCCGCACCCTCGACGTGCTGGTGAGCAACAGCGCCGCGAACTACTACGAGGGCGACCGGCGCCCGTCGGGTCTCATGGGACCGGTCGCGCTGACCTGGTGATCCCCCGCTCGCCACAATTCTCTGGCGGCGCGGGGCGGTGGTGCGTAGGGTGCAGCGCGATGGGAGCTCTGTGAGCACACCGACGCCGACGCGTCGAGCAGGTCGGACGACACTGCTCCGCGTCGGCGTTCGCACGCCCGCCGTCCTCCACGACCGCCGACGCCGGCGACGGAAGGAGTCCCGCCCGTGGACCCGTCACAGCTCACCCTCACCGACATCACCCTGCGCTACGCCGACCGCGTGGTGCTCGACCGCCTGTCCCTGACCGTCTCGCCGGGCGAGCGCGTCGGCGTCGTCGGCGACAACGGCTCCGGCAAGTCCACCATGCTGGCCGTCGTCGCCGGCCTTCTGGAGCCGCAGAACGGCACGCGCGTCGTGCGTGCCCCGGGCGGGCTCGGACACCTGCCGCAGACGCTCGACCTCCCGCCCAGCAGCACCGTCGCGCAGGCGATCGACGTCGTGCTGGCGGACGTTCGCGCGCTGGCGGCGGAGGTCGCCGCGCTCGAGGACCGGCTCGGGACGCTCGGCGGTGCCGCCCTGGACGACGCGCTGCGGCGGTACGCGGAGCTCACCGCGCGCTTCGACGCCCGCGACGGCCGCGGCGCCGACCGCCGCGTCGACGTCGCGCTCCACCGCCTCGGGCTGCCCGGCCTGGACCGCGGCCGGGCGCTCGGCACCCTGTCGGGCGGCGAGCGCTCGCGCCTCGCGCTGGCGGCGACGCTCGCCGCCGACCCCGAGCTGCTGCTGCTCGACGAACCCACCAACGACCTCGACGACGACGCCCTCGACTGGCTCACCGAGCGGCTGCGCGCGCACGACGGCACCGTCGTCGCCGTCACCCACGACCGCGCGTTCCTCGCGGACCTCACGACGACGCTCGTCGAGGTCGACGGCGGTCGCGCGCGGCGCTACGGCACCGGGTGGTCGGGGTACCTCGCGGCGAAGGAGGCCGAGCGCGAGCAGCTGCGGCTGGCGTACGAGCGGTGGCGCGCGGACCTCGACCGGCAGCGGCGGATCGCGGCCACCAACGTCGAGGCGATGGAGCAGATCCCGCGCAAGGTCCCCATCGCGTCGTTCGGGTCGGGGGCGTTCCGCCTGCGGTCGCGGGCGCACGGCGCCACCGGGCGCATCCGCAACGCCAAGGAGCGGGTGCGGCGCCTCACCGACGCCCCGGCCGCGCGGCCCGCCGACCGCGCCGTGTTCCGGACGGACGTCGCCACCGCCGCGCCCGTCGGCGACGGCGGGGGCGAAGGGACCGTCGAGCTCGACGGGGTCGAGGTGCGCGGCCGGCTCTCGGTCCCCCGCCTCACGGTGGCCGCCGGCGAGCACGTGCTGGTGACCGGGCCGAACGGTGCGGGCAAGAGCACTCTGCTCGGGGTGATCGCGGGCGAGGTCGGGCCGGACGCCGGGACGGCCCGGGCCGAGGGCGCCGTCGGGCACCTGCGGCAGACGGGCGCGTCCGCCTCGGACGACGGCCGTACCGTGCTGCACGCCTTCGCCGCCGGGCGTCCCGGCGACCTGGAGGAGCACGCGGAGGCGCTGCTCGCCACAGGCCTGTTCCGCCCCGACGACCTGCCCCGGCCGGTGCGCGAGCTGTCCCAGGGGCAACGGTCCCGCCTCGAGCTGGCGCGGGTCGTCACCACCACGACGGACGTGCTGCTCGTGGACGAGCCGACCAACCACCTCTCCCCGGCGCTCGTCGAGGAGCTGGAGAGGGCGTTCGCGGAGTTCGACGGCACCCTCGTCCTCGTCTCCCACGACCGCCTGATGCGCGAGCGCTTCCGCGGCCGCCGCCTGGTGCTCGACGACGGCCGCGTCGTCGCGGACGCTCCGTTGCCGAGATAGAGAACCCGACTCGCCGAGATAAAGAGGCCGGGGGCGCCGCGACCGGTCGCGGCGCCCCCGGCCTCTCTATCTCGGCGAGTCGGGTTCTCTATCTCGGCACGACCGTCACAGGGCTCGCCAGCGCAGCTCGAGGGTGCGGGCCTGCGGGCGGAGCATCGCCGTGGGCCAGACGTCGGGGCCGCACGCGCGCGAGCCCAGGCCGTGCTGGGCGGCATCCACGTACAGGTGGTGCCGCTCAGGCACGGGCAGCTCGTGCGGGTGCGCCGCTGCGGAGAGCTCGTGGGCCGAGTGCCGGGCGAGCGTGAACCCGGGCAGGCGGCCGCGCGCGTCGCGGCCGAGCGTCAGGCCCGCCCAGGGCCTGCCGCCGCGCTCCAGCACGAGCTCGCGCACCTCGGACCGGTGGCCCGACTCCTGCGGCCGGGCGTATTGCACCGACAGGTCGTCGATCCCTGCGCGGTGGCGGCCCACCACGACCGAGGAGCGGACGTCCGGGTACGAGTCGTGCGGGCCCAGCCCGAACCACCCGGCGCAGTCGACGTCGGTCGGCAGCGCGAGGTGCACACCGACCCGCGGCCACACGTCGTCCCAGTGGTCGTCGGGGGTGAGGACGACGCGCAGCACCGCCTCGACGACGCCGTCTGCGGCCCGCTCCGCGGTCCACGTCTCCTCGACGTCGATCGTCCTGCGGCTCTGCGCCGCGGACACCCGCCGCAGCACCCGCAGCCGGTCGGCCGACTCGTCGACGGCGACGGTGCGGTGCGTGAGCCGGTCCAGGCCCTGGCGGCGCCAGCGGTCGGCGACCGGCGGCGCGGGGGTGCCGCGCCACGGCAGGGTCGTCGGGTCGTCGACGTCGTAGCTGCCCATCGCGGCGCCGCGGTCGTTGTCCGTGGGCGCGCGCCACAGCTCGACTCGCGGCGCGGACACGTCCGCGCCGGCGAGCGCGACCAGCTCCGGGCCGCGGAACGCGACGGGCGCGTCCGCGAGCGCCACGGCCGGACGACGCGTGCGGGCGACCGCCCGCGTGGGCAGCACCCACTGGTCGCGCGCCACGACGTGCCCGGCGTCGGCCCACGACGCCGCCTCACGCAGCACGAGCTCGACGGTGAGGAACGCCTCCACGCCCGGGCCCGCCTCGGGCAGCGACGCCGGGTCGAGCAGCGCGACGTCGACCCGCTCCCCTGCCTCCACCGACGTGCGGTCCTCGCCCGAGGCGACGACCTCGCCGTCGTTCTCGACCCGCCAGCGGAGCACCAGGTCGGAGGTGTCCGCGGTGTGGCGGCGGTTCCAGACCTCGACGGCTCCCGACGCCGGACCGCCGGACGGCCGCACGACGACCGGCCGCTCGACGTGCCAGAACTCGACCAGCCCGGGGCTGGGGGTGTCGTCGGACAGCACCATGCCGTCCATGACGAAGTTCCCGTCGTGCACCACCTCGCCGAAGTCGCCGCCGTACGCGAAGTACTCGACGCCGTCGGGGGTGGTGGTGCGCAGGCCGTGGTCGCGCCACTCCCACACGAACCCGCCGTGCAGCCGCGGGTGGGTGTCGACGAGCGCGCGGTACTGGTCGAGCGCGCCCGGGCCGTTGCCCATGGCGTGCGCGTACTCGCACAGCAGGAACGGCTTGGACCGCTGCCGGGCGGAGTCGGCGATGCTGCAGCCGAGCACGGGCGACAGGTCGTCGCTCCCGATCGACGCCGTCTCCGGCACCGTCGAGTACATCCGCGAGTAGACGTCGGTGTACTCGCCGGCGTAGTCGCCCTCGTAGTGCACGGGCCGCGACGGGTCGCGGTGGTGCACCCACTCCGCCATCGCCGCGAGGTTGCTCCCGGTGCCCGACTCGTTGCCGAGCGACCACAGCACGATGCTCGCGTGGTTCTTGTCGCGCTCCACGGTGCGCCGCACGCGGTCGAGGTACGCCTCGCGCCAGCGCGGGTCGTCGCTGGGGTTGCCCACCCAGCCGCCGGCCTCGAAGCCGTGCGTCTCCAGGTCGGTCTCGAGGATCACCCACAGGCCCAGCTCGTCGGCCAGGTCCAGGACGCGCGGGTGCGGCGGGTAGTGGCTGGTGCGGATGGCGTTGACGTTGTGCTGCTTCATCCGCGCGAGGTCGGCGCGGGCGTGCTCCTCGTCGAAGACGCGCCCGCGGTCGGGGTGCGTCTCGTGCCGGTTCATCCCGGAGAACACGACCCGGCGACCGTTGACGAGCAGCAGGTCGCCCACGATCTCCACCCGCCGGAACCCGACGCGCAGCGACACCGTCTCGCCCGCCGACGCCACCGTGACGTCGTACAGGTTCGGCTCCTCCGCCGACCACGGCTCGACGGCGCCCACGGCGACGGGCGCGACGTCATCGGGCGCCGCCCACGCGACGTCGACCCCGAGCTCGGGCACCCGCAGCCGCACGGGGAACGCGGCGGCGTCCGCCCGCACCTCGGGGACGAGGGCGCCCTCCCCGGTGGCCGGGTCGTAGTCCGCGTCCAGCCACACGTCGTCCAGCGCCCCGGCGGGCCGGTGCAGCAGCGTGACGTCGCGGAAGATGCCGGGCAGCCACCACTGGTCCTGGTCCTCGAGGTAGCTCGCGGCCGACCACTGCACCACGCGCACGGCGACGGTGTTCGTGCCCGGGCGCACCGCGTCGGTGACGTCGTACTCGTGCGCGAGCCGGCTGCCGGACGCCGAGCCCACCTCCTCGCCGTTCACCCACACCGTGAAGAACGACTCCACGCCGTCGAACCGCAGCAGCACGCGGCCGTCCTCTGTCCACGACGTCGGCACGTCGACCTCGCGGCGGTAGTCGCCGGTCGGGTTCTCGTCCGGCACGTGCGGCGGGTCCACGGGGAACGGGAACTGCACGTTGGTGTAGATCGGGAGGCCGTGCGCGCCGTCGCCCTCGAGGACCCAGTGCGCGGGCACGGGGAGCTCGCCCCACCCGGCGTCCGCGGACGTCACGTAGCCGGGCCGCGCGAAGTCCGCGATCCCTTCGCCGTCCGGCAGGACGCCATGGGCGCCCGGCGCGCCGGGCACGCCCGCCAGGAGGCGGAAGTCCCACGTGCCGTCGAGGGAGAGGCGAGGTGCGTCCCCGGCGGGCGCGGACCGCGGCGGCTCGACACGCCCGGACCAGGGCGCGGTGGACTCGTGCGGGAGCGGGGAGAGCGGGGTCATGCGGCGATCATGCCTTCACGGCGCCTTCCGTCAGGCCGCCGCGCCAGAACCGTTGCAGCACGATCATGGCGACGGCGAGCGGGATGACCGAGAGCAGCACGCCCCCGGTGGTGAGCTCGTAGAACTCGGGCAGCCGGTCGGTCTGGCTGTTCCAGTTGTTGAGCCCGAGGGTGATCGGGTACAGGTCCTGATCGCTCAGCATCACGAGCGGCAGGAAGTAGTTGTTCCAGATGCCGACGATCTGGAAGAGGAACACCGTCACGAGCGCCGGCGTCATGATCCGCAGCCCCAGGGTGTGGAAGATGCGCAGCTCCCCGGCGCCGTCGATCCGGGCGGCCTCGACGAGCGAGGTGTCCACGGTGGCGTCCGCGTAGATGCGGCACAGGAAGAACCCGAACGGCGACACCAGCGACGGGATCAGCACGCTCCAGTACGTGTTGGCGAGCCCGAGCTGGCTGAACAGCAGGAACAGCGGCAGGGCGGTGGCCGTGCCGGGCACGAGCACCCCGCCGAGCACGAGACCGAAGATGAGGTTGCGGCCCCGGAACTGGTACTTGGCCAGGGCGTACCCGCCGGCCGCCGCCAGGTACGTGGCGATCAGGCCGCCCACCCCGGCGTACAGCACCGAGTTGGCGAACCAGCGGATGAAGACGCCGTTCCCGTAGGTGAGCACGGCGGCGAGGTTGTCGAACAGCGCGAAGGAGTTGCCGAACCAGAAGCCGTTGGTGCCGAAGAGGTCGTCCGTCGTCTTCGAGGCGGCGACGACCACCCAGTAGACGGGCACGAGGAAGTAGATCGCGACGACGGCGAGGATCCCGGTGACGAGGATCGTCGTCGCGGGGCGCCGACGACGACCGCCGGGGGTCGCGGCCGGGACGCCCGTCGGGTCGGTGCGCTGCGGCGCGGTGGAGACGGCGGTGGTCATCGCGAGCTCCTGTTCGTCAGCCTCAGGAAGAGGAAGGACAGCGCGAACGCCACGAGCGCGATGAGCACGGACTGAGCGGCGGCGACGTTGTAGTCGTTGTAGGCGAAGGCGGTCGTGTACGCCGACAGGTTGGGCGTGTACTGCGAGTCGATCGCCGGCGAGACGCTCATGAGGAGCTGCGGCTCGGCGAAGAGCTGCAGCGTGCCGATGATCGAGAACACGGTGGTGAGCACCAGGGCGGGGCGGATCAGCGGCAGCTGGATGCTCCACGCCGTGCGCCACGGGCCGGCGCCGTCCACCCGCGCCGCCTCGTACATCTCCGGCGGGATGGCCTTGAGCTGGGCCACGATGATGAGCATGTTGTAGCCCGCGTACGTCCAGGTGACGATGTTCGCGATCGACCACAGCACCGTCCCGGCGCCGAGGAAGTCGGGCGTGAACCCGAACAGCGTCTCGGTGAGGTCGATGATCGGGCTCAGGCCGGGCACGTAGAGGAACGACCAGAGGATCGTCGCGATGACGCCCGGGATGCCGTACGGGAGGAAGTACGTGGCGCGGAAGAAGCCGGGCCAGCGCGCCGAGGCCGACTCGAGCAGCAGGGCCAGCACCGTCGCGGCGACGATCATCACCGGCACCTGCACGACGCCGAACAGCAGCATCCGCCAGATCGACGCGACGAAGTTCCCGTCCTCCAGCGCGATCCGGTAGTTCTCGAACCAGGCGAACCCGGTGGTGACGCCCTGCTCGCCGAACAGACCGGCGCGGGTGACGGTGGTGAAGCTCTGCCCGATCGCCACGATGATCGGGAGCACGAACGTCAGCAGGAACAGCAGCAGGAACGGACCCACCAGGATCCAGGGCGCGCGCCCGACGGCGGTGCTCGCCTTCTTCGCGGTCATCGCTCTGCCCTCCGGATCCTCAGGCCCTTCTGTCGGAACACCTCGATGGTCCGGTCCTCGGCGGCGACGACGGCGTCCACGAGCGTGCCGCCCGTGGCCTTGCGCCGGAACCCGTCGCCCAGGATGTTGAACGTCTGCTGCGTGATGGGCCACCACTGCCAGTCGGGGTTCTGGTCCTGCGTGGCCGGCTGGAAGACCTCGGTGTTGTAGCGCTGGCCGCCGAAGAACTCGCTCGGCTCCTCGCGCGCCGCGCCGATGTAGTCGCGGGCCGGCGACCACCCGATGCCGGAGTACTTGATCATCGCGTCGATGCCCTCCGGGTCGGTGTTCATCCAGACGGCGAACTCCATGGCCTCCTTCGGGTGCCGGCTGTTCGCCAGCACGGCGGACGTCGAGCCGCCGATGAACGAGGACCCGAAGCCGTGGTCCCAGCGCGGGGCGGGCGCCACGCGCCACTTGCCCTCCGCGCCGCTCACGCTCTGCAGCAGCGCGTCGCCCCAGCTCGCGCTCACGAGCGACGCGATCTGGTCGTGCGCCGCGGCCGCGTACCAGCCGGGCGTGTAGGGGTTGGCAGCCGTGGTCACGAGGCCGTCGTCGATGACCTGGTCGAAGAAGCGCGCGACGTCGAGCGTGGCCTCCCCGGCCATGTCGATGACCCAGCCGTCCTCGGCGCTGCGCAGCCACGTGGCCCCGGCCTGCATGGCGTGCGCGGTGAACACGGACGTGTCGTCGAGCGGGAAGGAGTCGATGTACGCGTCGATCTCGCGGAACGCGGGGGCCACCTCCGCCCACTCGGTCCACGTGGTGGGGACGTCGGCGCCCACCTGCTCGTACAGGTCGGGCCGGTAGTACATGCCCACCGGGCCGGAGTCCTGCGGGATGCCGTAGACGCCGCCGGCGAAGCTCACCTGGCTCCACAGCGTCTCGTCGAACTTGTCCGCGTGCTCGGAGACGCCGTACCGCTCCAGGTCGACGAGCCCGTTGACGAGCATGAACTCCGGCACGGTGCGCATCTCCACCTGCGCCAGGTCGGGCCCTCCGCCGGCCGCGAGGGCGGAGTACATCTTCTGGTAGCCGCCGTCGTTGCCGCCAGGGATCCAGGAGACCTGCACCTGCACGTCCGGGTTCTTCGCGTTCCAGATGTCGGCGACCTTCTGCAGGTCCTTGAGCCACGCCCAGTACGTGAGCGTGACCTTCTCCCCCGCCGCCGCCGGCACCACCGGCTGGGCGTTGACCGACGTCGTGCCGGGCGTCGCGCACCCGGCGAGCAGCGCCGACGCTCCCCCGGCGAGCCCCCAGCCGAGGAGCTCCCGTCTCGTGACCTGTCGCATCCGTCCCCACTTCGTCGTGACGTCGGGCCGGGGCGGGTGCCCCGGGCTCGTGTGAGCGTGGTCACGCTAACAGCGGGGCGGACGCCCGGGTCAAACCCGTCTCAGGGCGTGTCAGACGGCGGCGGGGACGTCCTTGACCGGCGGCCAGGGGGTGCCGGTGCCGGCCATGGAGGCGTGGAACGGGTCCCCGTCGACGATCTCTCCGGCGCGGACGGTGGCGTCCGTGAACGCGGACTTGTAGATCGCCGCGGCCAGCTCGAGGGTCGCGCGGGTGTCCGCGACGGTGACCGGCAGGACGTCGCCCGCCGTGAACGCCCGGTAGGTGGGCACGAGCTGCGCCAGGTGGCCGCTCGCGCCGCCGTCGACGGAGGTTGCCGACGCCGCGACGCCGGCCGCCCACGCCTCGGCGACGTCCTCGCGCCCGGCCACGGGCGTCACGGTCCAGCTCGTGTCGTCGTAGCCGTACAGGTGCTCCAGCTCGACGGTCGCGGCCTCGGTGTCGAAGCGCAGGCGCGACGTCTGGCGCGGGGAGATCGCGGAGTTCGTGATCGTCGCCATCGTGCCGCTCGCGAACCGCACCAGCGCCGTGGAGACGTCCTCGGTGTCGGTGTGGCGGGCGAGCCGGCCGGCCATCGCCCGCACCTCGGTCCACGGGCCGAGCACGGCCAGCAGCAGGTCGAACTGGTGGATGCCGTGGCCCATGGTGGTGCCGCCGCCCTCGGTGTCGAAGCGGCCCCGCCAGGGAACGGCGAAGTAGTCCGGCGTGCGGAACCAGAGGGTGTCGCACTGCGCGACGTACGCGGCGCCGAGCGTCCCGTCGTCGAGCAGCCGGCGCAGCCGCTGGATCCCCGCGCCGAACCGGTGCTGCACGATCTGGGTGAACCGGCCCGGCAGGCCGGCGTCGATCGCCTGCCGCTCCGCCGCCGCCAGGGCGTCGGCCTCCGCAAGCGACAGGACCGCCGGCTTCTCCACCACGACGTGCGCGCCCGCCCGCAGCGCCGCCACCGCGGCCTGCAGGTGCACCGACGGCGGCGTGCAGATGTGCACGACGTCGACCTCGCCGGCGTCGAGCAGGGCCTGCAGGTCCGTGGAGTGGTGCGGCACGCCGTGCGCCGCCGCGAACGCGGGGGCGCGGTCCGCGTCGACGTCGACGACGTGCGTGACCTCCACGCCGCCGGGTCCGCCGTGCGCGGCGAGCGCGCGGACCGCCTCGACGTGCGCGCCGGCGATCGCCCCCGCGCCCAGGATCGTGACCTTCATGAGTGCTTCTCTCTCTGCCGGGGTAGTACGGACCTCGCCGAGGTAGTTCCCTTCTCGCCGAGGTAGTGGACCAGACCACTACCTCGGCGAGAAGGGAACTACCTCGGCAGGAGCGGGACTACCTCAGCGCCGGGACGGGCACCTGCGACCAGTCGGTGTCGGAGGCCAGGTAGAACCCGGGGTACGACGGCTGGTTGTAGGTGGTCTGCTGCCGGGCCACCTCGGCCCGGTACTGCGGGTCGTGCAGCAGGGTGTACATCTTCGTGGTGCTCACCTCGGTGGAGGTGTAGACCCGCAGCGCGGACGAGTCCGCGGTGCGCACCAGCACCTCCTCGCGCCAGTCGCCCAGCACGTCGGCGACGAGCGACGGGTTGCCCTTGGTGTCGTTGTTCGTCAGCGTGCCGTCCAGGGTGCGGCGCACGGTGCCGTCGCCGTCCACGATCTGCGGGGTCTGCTCGCGCGAGCCCGTGACGACCTGCGTGGTGCCGTCGGCGGCCCAGCGCACGGTCTGGTTGGTGCCCGGCGTGGTGGCGCGCAGCTGCTCGCCCGTGGCGCTGAGCAGCCCGGACGCGTCCGTGCCGTCCGGCATGGACGCCCAGACCTCGATGCCGGGGGTGGGGTCGACGTCGCCGGTCAGGCAGCGCCCCGTGTCCTTGCCGGAGAACGCGCCGAAGATCGCCTCGCCGGTCGCGGCGTCGCGCAGCACCGAGCCGTAGGGCACGCCCGCCCCGCCCTCGTGGCAGGTCCAGATCTCCA
The DNA here is from genome assembly GCF_050311635.1 of Isoptericola nanjingensis. Taxonomy (NCBI): domain Bacteria; kingdom Bacillati; phylum Actinomycetota; class Actinomycetes; order Micrococcales; family Promicromonosporaceae; genus Isoptericola; species Isoptericola nanjingensis. The sequence continues at coordinate 406,378 of NZ_JBNOZL010000006.1, forward strand.
GGCCCGGGCGGGCCGGGTCGATGTCGGTGACGTGCATCGCGTCGCCGTGGCCGAGGTTCGCCGTCGCGCCCGGGTTCGACGACCCCTCCGGGAGCGTGTCGGACGACGAGTACAGCAGCGTGCCGTCGTCGTCGAGCGTCGCCGACCCGTAGACGATCTCCTGCTTCCCGTCGCCGTCGACGTCCGCCGCGGACAGGGAGTGGAACCCCTGCCCCCACAGCCGGGTGAGCGGCCTGTCCGGGTCGGGCTGGACGCCCTTGTTCTCGCTGTCCAGGAACGGGTTGTTCATCGGCTTGAAGCCGGAGTCGGCGGTCCAACGGGTGCTGATCTTCCGGCCGTCCCAGTCGTAGGCCACGATCGCGGCGCGCGTGTAGTACCCGCGGGCGAAGATCGCCGACGGGTGCTCGCCGTCGAGGTACGCGACCCCGGACAGGAACCGGTCGACGCGGTTGCCCGGCTCGATCCGGGTCCACTCGTAGTCGCCCCAACGCAGCCCGTCGTCGGTGCGTCCGGGCTCGTAGTCCACGGTGTCCAGGGGCTTGCCGGAGCGGCCGTCGAAGACGGTGAGGTACTCGGGTCCCGTGAGGACGAAGCCGTCGAACGTGCGCAGGTCGTTGCGGTCGGAGCGGGCGGGCGCCCACTCGTCGACGTAGTAGTCGACCAGCTCGCGCGCGTCCGCCTCGGACAGCGGGTAGTCGTAGCGCGGCTCGATGCCGAGCGCCGTCTCAATCGTCGCCGGCCACTGGCCGCTCGCGACCTCGGGCTCGTCCGTCCAGCCCTGGAACAGCTCCACGAGGTGGTCGGCGTAGTCCGCGGCGCTCCAGCGGAAGTCGGAGGCGTCCGTGACGCCGGCCTTGCGGTCCGCCTTCGCGATCGGCACGTAGCGCTCGTTCGCCGGCTTCCCGTGGCGATAGGTCGTGACCTTGGTGCCGGGCGCGGTCTTCATCATGACCTCGGCGGTCCCGTCGCCGTCGAAGTCGTACACCGGGAACTGCGTGTAGTGCGCGCCCGAGCGGACGTTCACGCCCATGTCGATGCGCCACAGCTGCGTGCCGTCCAGCTCGTACGCGTCGAAGTAGGTGTTGCCCGTGTACCCCTTCTGCGACACGTCCTTGGCGCGCGACGGATACCACTTGACGACGATCTCCAGCGCGCCGTCGCCGTCCAGGTCCGCCACCGACGCGTCGTTGGCCGAGTACGTGATCGGCTCGCCCAGCGGCGTGACGTCGTCGGCGGGCTTGTTCAGCGGGACGTCGAGGTGGTCGTCGGCCCAGGCGGTGACGGCGGCGCTGCGCGTGCCGACCCGGTCCCTGCCGTGCTTGTCCTGCGTCACCGGCGCGACGGCGTAGCGCGAGGCCGCGGTTCCCTCGGCGTCGACGTAGTTCGTGGAGTCCGTGACCGTGGCGACCCGCTTCCCGTCGCGGAAGACGGCGAAGCCCGGCCCGGCCATCCCGGTGCCGGTGTGGCCGGTGACCTCGTCGCCCAGCAGCCGCCAGGACAGGAAGACGCCCTCGCTCGTCGAGGCCGCGACCAGCCCCCGGTCGAGGTGCTCCAGCTGCACGCCCCCGGTCCCCCCGGCGCCCCCTGACGGGGCGGGCTGGGCGGTGGCCGGCACGCCACTGACGGCGAGCACGCCCGCCGTCAGCGCGGCGAGGGCACCCACGGTGGTTCTGGTCGTTCGCATGGCACGTTCCTCTCTGCATCGTTGCAACTCGGATCGGACACGGTCCGTCGGGCGCGCGCGACACACCCCGGTGTCGGCGGGCGCGGGCGGGTCAGACGTCGGCGCGGCCGCCGCGGCGGGCCTCCACGCCCACCACGGCCAGCGCCAGCAGGCCCCCCACCACCAGCACGAGCGGCGGCAGCATCCACACGAAGACGACGCACAGGGCGGCCGCGACGGCGACCAGCACCGAGCCGGTCAGGTCGTCCTGCGTGCGCTGCACGCCCGCGGCCAGCGCCTGCCGCGCGGTGCGGGCCCCGGCGTCCTGCCCGTCGGTGGACTCGGCCCAGGCGCCGGCCGCTCGGGCCAGCACCGCGACGACGGCGGCCGCGGCGACGGCGACCACCACCGCGACGACACCCGCGCCGGGCAGCACGTCCGCCCGCGCGAGCTGCCAGTCGAGGGCCAGCAGCAGGGCCATGCCGACGGCGGCGAGGCCGAGCGGCCACAGCGCCCGGACCGCGGCCCACCAGTCGCGGACGAACCGGCTCACGCCGACGTCGTGGCCGGTCACCTGGCGGCGGACGTGCGCCACGCCCGCCGCCAGGGAGGGTACGGCGGTGACCAGCAGCAGGCTGCCCACCGCGACGAGCACACCGGCCAGCACCACCTCGGCGAACAGCGCCAGCGCGGCGCCCGTCTTGGTCTCGCCCCCGGCGGCGGCCTTCCGCCGCCGGTCGCGACCGCGCTCTCGTCCGCCCCGTGCCGCCATGGCCACCCCTTCCGTCGTCGTGCCGCGCACCATCCTCAGCCCTTGAGGCCTTGGGTGGCGACGCCGTCGACGATGTAGCGCTGGAAGAGGATGAAGAAGATCATCACGGGCA
>NZ_JBNOZL010000007.1:0-210097 GCF_050311635.1 Isoptericola nanjingensis
ACGGCCAGGATCATCGAGTTGCCGAAGAAGGTCCAGAACCCGACCCCGCCGATCCCGGACAACGCGGTGGCGAAGTTCGACAGCGACAGGTTGTCCGACCACAGGCTGATGTTCCCGATGATCTCGTTCGACGGCTTGAACGAGCTCATCAGCATCCACGCCGCGGGGTAGAGCACCACGATCGTGCAGATGACCATGAAGGCGTGGAACCCGACCGACCGGACCCCCTTGCGCCGCTTGGCCGCCTTGCGCAGCGAGGTGTCGACCTGGCCGGGCGGGCGGGACGAGCCCGAGCCGGTGGGGATTCCTGTGGCGGCTGCCTGGTTCGACAGCGGCGGTGTCGTGATGTGCGCGCTCATCGGTTGTCTCCGGAGTAGTGGACCCAGGCGCCTGAGGTCTTGAACAGGATCGCGGTGATGATGCCGACCACGACGACCAGGACCCAGGCCATGGCCGAGGCGTACCCCATGTCGAACTGGGCGAAGCCCTTGATGTACAGGTACAGCGTGTAGAACAGGGTGGAGTCCGCCGGGCCGCCGGTGCCGCCGGAGATGATGAACGCCGACCCGAACACCTGGAACGCGCCGATGGTCTCCAGCAGCAGGTTGAAGAACAGCACCGGGGACAGCATCGGGATCGTGATCCGCCAGAACTTGCGGATCGGGCCCGCGCCGTCCACCGCGGCCGCCTCGTACAGCTCGGCGGGGATCTGCTTGAGGCCCGCGAGGAAGATGACCATCGGGGCGCCGAACGTCCACACCGCGAGCAGCACGAACATCGGCATCGTCTTGGACGGGTCACCCACCCAGCCCCCGGCCGGCAGCCCGAACAGCTGCTGGATGCGGTCCACGATGCCGTCGTCGATGAACATCGCCTTCCACACGATCGCGATCGACACCGAAGCACCGATCAGGCTCGGGGCGTAGAAGATCGACCGGTACGCACCCTGCCCCCGGTGCTTCATGTTCAGCACCATCGCGACCAACAACGCCGCCGCGAGCTTGATCGGCGTCCCCACCAGCACATAGATCGCCGTCACCTTCGCCGACGTCCAGAACCGCGGGTCCTCGAACAGCTTCGTGAAGTTCTCCAACCCCACCCACGACGGCGGCCGGAACAAGTCATAGTCCGTGAACGCCAGATACAACGACGCCACCATCGGGAACGCCGTCAACACCACGAAACCCACCAACCACGGCGACAGGAACGCGAACCCCGCACCCGCCTCACGGCGGCGGGATCGGGCGCTTCGCGGGTTGCTGGCACGGGTGGGTGCGGCGGAGGGGGCCGCCGGAGCCGTCTCACCGGTCACTGTCACGTGGTCCGTCTTTCTGAGTCGTCGTCGACACAGCGTCTGCTGACACGTCATGGTCGAGCATGGTGCAACGTTGCGATCTAACGTTGGATCACGATGAACTACCGCGGCACCTCCCGTCAAGGGGTGGCGCGCCGTTTTCGTCGGACCCGGCCCGGGACCGACGGCGAGGAGGACGAGTGGGCGACGACGGCACGACGAGCACGGGGAGCCCGGCCGCCACGACGAAGCCGCCGGGGGTCAAGGACGTCGCGGCGGCCGCCGGGGTGTCGTGGAAGACGGTCTCGAACGTCGTGAACGGCACGGGCCGGGTCGGCGCGGCGACCCGCGGACGGGTCGAACGGGTCATCGCCGACCTCGGCTACAGGCCCAACCTCGCCGGCCGTCAGCTGCGCCAGGGACGCACCGGGATCCTCGCGCTGGCGGTGCCGCAGATCGACTCGCCCTACTTCTCGACCCTCGCTCACGAGACGATCGAGGTGGCGGCGGCGCGGGGCTACCGGGTGCTGATCGACGAGACGCGCGGGGTCCCGGAGGCGGAGCGCCTCGTGGCGCGCGGCTTCGACGTGCGTCTCATCGACGGCATCGTGTTCAGCCCGCTCGACCTCAGCCTCGACGACGTCGACGAGCTGCGCGGCAGCACGCCGATGGTGCTGCTCGGCGAGCGGCCCTGGCGCCCCGGCGGGGCGCTGACCACGGACCATGTGAGCATCGACAACGTCGCCGCCGCGCGGGAGGCCACGCGCCACCTGCTCGGTACCGGGCGTCGTCGGCTCGCCTTCCTGGGCGCGGAACCCGAGGTGCCGGAGCGGTCCGGAGCCCCCCGCCAGCGCGGGTTCGTCGAGGAGCTGCGCGCGGCCGGGCTCGAGGTGCGGCCTCCCTGGCTGCTCCCGGTGGCGGACTACAGCCGGCGGTCCGGAGCCCGCGCCGTCGAGGAGGTGCTGCCCCGTGCGGGCGAGATCGACGGCCTCGTGTGCGGCAACGACCTGCTCGCGCTCGGTGCGATGCACGCGCTTCGCACGAACGGCGTCCGGGTGCCGGAGGACGTCGGCGTGGTGGGCTGGGACAACACCGAGGACGGCCGCTACGCGAACCCGGGCCTCACGACGATCGCGCCGGACGTGCGAGGGGTCGCTGAGGCCGCCGTCGGCCGCCTGGTGGCGCAGGTGGAGCGCACCGGAGGAGCGCCCGAGGACGTCGTCGTGCCCCATCGGTTGCTCGTCCGGGAGAGCTCCCGTCGACAGGGCTGACGGAGCTATGTCGACGAGTCCTGCTGGTACAACGTTGCGTTTTTCGGATCACGGAGGTTGAATCAGCCCGGACCATCGACCACGCCGACCGCGACGGAGCAGCCGCCATGGCAGACCACCTCACCCACCTCGACCCGCCCTCCGCCCAGGTCGGTGCCGACGTCCCTCGCCCGGAGTACCCGCGCCCGCAGGTGGTGCGCGAGCGCTGGCTGAACCTCAACGGCACGTGGCAGTTCGAGCTGGACCGCGGCGACTCGGGACTGGAACGCGGTCTGCGCGACCGCGAGCTCGCCGGCACCATCACCGTGCCGTTCGCGCCCGAGTCGGAGCTGTCCGGGATCGGGGACAGCGACTTCCTCGAGGCGGTCTGGTACCGCCGCGAGGTGACCGTCCCGGCCGAGTGGGCCGCCGTCGCCGGCGACGACACGCACGTGCTGCTGCACTTCGGCGCCGTCGACCACGACACCACCGTGTGGGTGGACGGCACCGAGGTGGTGCGTCACCGCGGCGGGTTCTCGCCCTTCACGGCCGACCTGCACGGCGTGGCGGCGCCCGGCGACACCGTGACGGTCGTCGTGCGGGCCCGCGACCCGCGCGAGGCCCGGCAGGCCCGCGGCAAGCAGGCCACCTGGTACGCGAACACGCACTGCCAGTACACGCGCACCACCGGCATCTGGCAGACGGTGTGGCTGGAGCCCGTGCCCGGCGCCCACCTGCGCCGCCCGCGCGTCACGCCGCACGTGGCGAGCAGCGCGTTCGACGTCGTGCTGCCGCTCACCGCGAACCGCCCCGGCCACACCGTCACCGCGACGCTCACCGACGCCGACGGCGTCGTGGCGTCCGAGACCGCGCGCGCCGACGTCGACCTCGCGCCCGCGCTGCGCGTCGTCGTCCCCGAGGGTCGCGTGCGACTGTGGGGCCCGGGGGACCCGCACCTGTACGGCCTGCGCGTGGAGCTGCGCGACGGCGACGGCGCGCTCGTCGACGCCGTGGACTCCTACGCGGGCCTGCGGTCCGTCGCGATCGACGGCCAGGCGGTGCGGATCAACGGCCGCGCCGTCTTCCAGCGGCTGGTGCTCGACCAGGGCTACTGGCCCGAGTCGCTGATGACGGCGCCGTCGGACGCCGCGCTCGTGCGCGACATCGAGCTCGGTCTGCAGGCCGGCTTCAACGGCGCGCGGCTGCACCAGAAGGTCTTCGAGGAGCGGTTCCTGTTCCACGCGGACCGCCTCGGCTACCTCGTGTGGGGCGAGTTCGGCGACTGGGGCGTGAGCGGGCAGGGCACCGTCGGCCACAACCAGCAGCCCACCGCGTCGTTCACCACCCAGTGGCTCGAGGTGCTGGAGCGGGACCACTCGCACCCGTCGATCATCGGCTGGTGCCCGCTCAACGAGACGCACCAGGACCTGCACGACCGGATGACCGTGCTCGACGACGTCACCCGCGGCATGTTCCTCGCGACCAAGCTCGCCGACCCGTCGCGCCCGGTGATCGACGCCAGCGGCTACGCGCACCGCGTGCTCGAGACCGACGTGTGGGACTCGCACAGCTACGAGCAGGACCCGGCGGCGTTCGCCGTCCAGATGGCGGGGCTCGCCGACGGAGCCCCGTACGAGAACCGGCGCGACGACAACGCCGTCATGTCGCTGCCGTACCGCGGCCAGCCGTACTTCGTGTCCGAGTACGGCGGCATCTGGTGGAACCCGGAGGCGGCGGCCGCCGCGGCGGGGAACGACGCCGCCGAGTCGTGGGGCTACGGCCAGCGCGTCGCGGACGAGGAAGATTTCCACGCCCGGTTCCGCGGCCTGACCGAGGTGCTGCTCGGCGACCCGCTGATGTTCGGCTACTGCTACACCCAGCTCACCGACGTGTTCCAGGAGCAGAACGGCGTGTACCGCTTCGACCGCTCCGAGAAGCTCGACGTCGCCCGCGTCCGCGAGGTGCAGCAGCAGGTCGCCGCCGTCGAGGAGGCGGACCGCGCCGCGGTCTGACGCACGGGCGGACCTCCGGCGGCGGCCGGGCCTCCGTGTCCCAGGCCGCCGTCGGCCGCAGCCCGCGGTCCGCGCGCTCGGCGTTGAGCAGCTCCTCGACGAGCGCGCTCTTGCCGGCGGTGTACTCCCGGCCGTCGGTGAGCTCGGCCGCGAGGCGGGTCTTGAGCTCGCCGTACCGGCGCGGCGCCGTCGCGTCGTGGAGCAGCCTGTCGCGGAACAGCCGCTGCGGGCACGTCTCCCAGAGGTCGTCGGCGAAGACGCGCAGGATGTGGGTGCGCGCGCCGTCGCGCTCCCGCACGGAGACGCCGTGGTTCCTCGGGCCGTGCGCGATCCGCCGGTAGGCGAGGGGTGCGACGTCGTCGCCCACGGCGCCCGGCTTCGACCCGTTCGGGCTGCGCGGGCGGCGAGGTCGAGGATCGGCTTCGGCCCCCGACCTAGCCCAGCGCCGACAGCCCGAAGGCGGTCGCGAAGCCGAGCACGGTGACGAGCCCGGTGACGGGACCGCCGAACTCGGTGGCCTCGGGGATCATCGTGTCGACCAGCATGGTCAGCAGGGCGCCGGCGGCGAAGGCCTGCACGACGGCGATGGTCACCGGGTCCGCGGTGCCCAGCACGGCGTACCCCACCCCGGCCGCGAGGGCGGACACGAGGGTGGTGCCGCCCCACAGCAGCGCCAGCCGCGCGATAGAGGTGCCCGCCTGCCGCAGCCCCACGGTCGCGGACATCGCCTCGGGCAGGTTGGAGATGAACACGGCGGCGAGCACCGCGACGCTCACCCCGCCGCCCCCGACCAGGGTCGAGCCCAGCACCACGGACTCGGGGATGCCGTCGAGCACGGTGCCCAGCGCGATCGCGCCACCCGACCCCTTGGACTGCGCGCCCGTGGAGCGCTTGCGGTCCTGGCCGCCGCGCCGGTCGATGAGCAGGTCGCCGACGAAGAACGTCAGCGCCCCGGCGGCCAGCCCCGCGAGCAGCACCCAGCCGCTCGCCGCACGGGAGGCGTCCTCGACCAGGTCGTACGCGACCGCGCTGATGAGCACCCCCGCGCCGAACGCCATGACGAGGCCCGTGATCCGCCGGCTCGGCGTCCGCCACAGGACGAGGGCCGCACCGATCAGCAGCGACGAGCTGCCCAGCAGGCCCCACCAGAACCCGGTCATGCGGACAGTGGACCAGGTGGCGCGGCCGGCCGCCCGTCGAGGGTCGCCCGGCCGGGCTCGCGGGTGCGTCATCACTGCGGTGCTGCGAGCATCGCGGGATGGACCTGCAGGAGCTCGTGCGACCGGAGCCCACGTCGATACCTCGCCGGATCGGGAGGGTCACGCTCGGCGTGGCGCTCGCCGGGGCCGGGATCACGCACCTCACGGTCGCCCGCGAGGAGTTCCGTGCCCAGGTCCCCGCCTGGTTCCCGGTCGACGAGGACGTCACCGTCCTCGCGTCCGGGGTCGTGGAGATCGTGCTGGGCGGGTCGCTCGTCGCGCTCTCCCGGTGGAAGGTCGCGGTCGGGCTGGTCGTCGCGGCGTTCTTCGTCGTGATCTTCCCCGGGAACGTCGGCCAGTGGCTCGAACGGAAGGACGGGTTCGGCCTCGACACCGACGCCAAGCGGTTCGTCCGACTGTTCTTCCAGCCGGCTCTCGTCGCGCTCGCGCTGTGGTCGACGGGGGCGTTCGCCGCCCTACGCCGCGCCGCCCGCCGCTGACCGGCGGCCCGTGACCACCGGGCACGTGGCGAGGTGGTCGTCCACGAGCCCGCAGGCCTGCATGGCCGCGTACGCCGTCGTCGGGCCGAAGAAGCGGAACCCCTCCTTCTTCAGCGCCTTGGCGAGGGCCACCGACTCGGGAGTGCTGGCCGGCACGGTGTCCCAGGCGCCCAGCCGGCGCTCGCGGGGCGGGGGAGCGAACGACCAGAACAGCTCGTCGAGCGTGCGGCCGGCGTCGTGCAGGGCGAGCACGGCGCGCGCGTTGCCGATCGTGGCCTCGATCTTCTGCCGGTTGCGGATGATCCGGGCGTCGCCGAGGAGCCGCTCGACGTCGTCCTCGCCGAGGGCGGCGACGCGCTCGGGCTGGAAGTCGAGGAACACCTCCCGGAACGCGGGGCGCTTGCGCAGCACGGTGATCCACGACAGGCCGGACTGGAACCCCTCCAGCGCGATGCGCTCCAGCAGCGCGGCCTCGCCGTGCACGGGCACGGCCCACTCCGTGTCGTGGTACGCCTCGTAGAGCGGGTCGCCGTCGCCGAAGCAGCGGGCGGTGACTGGCGGGGCGTCGGGCTCCGGGCCGGTGGTCGTCGTCATACCCCCAGCCTGCCCGGTGCTCCCGACACCCGACCGCAGTCGTCCACAGGCCCGCGCGGTCCGCTCAGCCCTTGACCGACCCGGACATCAGCCCGCCCATGAAGTACCGGCCCAGCAGCACGTACACGAGCAGCGTGGGCAGCGACGCGAACAGCGCGCCCGCCATGGAGACGCCGTAGTCCTGCAGCAGCGCGCCGTTCGCCAGGTTGTTCAGCGCGAGGGTGACCGGCCCGTTCTGGCTGGAGGAGAAGAACACGGCGAACAGGAAGTCGTTCCACGCCGAGGTGAACTGCCAGATGAGCACGACGACGAAGCTCGGCACGGAGATCGGCAGCACGATCCAGGCGTACGTGCGCAGCATCCCCGCGCCGTCGACGCGCGCCGCCTCGATGAGCTCCTGCGGCACCGTCATGTAGTAGTTGCGGAAGATCAGCGTCGTGATGGGGATGCCGTAGACGACGTGCAGCAGGATCAGCGAGGGGACGCCGCTCGGCACGCCCAGCCCGAGCACCAGCTGGTTCAGCGGGATCATCACCGCCTGGTACGGGATGAACATGCCGAACAGGATCAGCGTGAACACGAGGTCCGCCCCGGGGAAGCGCCACCGCGACAGCACGAACCCGTTGAGCGACCCGAGGAACGCCGAGATCAGCGCGGCCGGCACCACCATCTGCACGGTGCGTGCGATGGCGGGCGAGAGGGTGGACCACGCCGTCTCCCAGTTGGCGGTGGTCCACACCTGCGGCAGGTTCCACGCGCGGGTGGGGGCGGCGTCGCCGGGGCCCTTGAAGCTGGTCACGAGCAGCACGTACACCGGCACCAGCACCACGAGCACGAAGAGGAGCAGCACCAGGTAGCGCAGCGTGCGGCCCACGGTGAACCGGCCGCGGGGCGCGGCGCGGCGGCCGAGGTCGATGGGGCGCCCGGCCTCCTCGACGACGGCGGTCATCGCTTGTCCTGCCGATGCGTGTGGACCAGGTACGGCACGATGACGATCGCCACGATGACCAGCAGGATCGTGCCGACAGCGGCCGCGTTCGCGTAGTCGAAGGCCGACTTGAACACGTACATGTCCACGGCGGGCACCTTGGTCTGGTAGTTCGCCGGCTTGGAGATCGACATGATGAGGTCGAACGCCTTGAGCGACATGTGGCCGATGATGATGAGCGCGGACAGCGCGATCGGCGACAGCTGCGGGAACAGCACGTGCCGGTACAGCTTCCACTCGCTCGCGCCGTCCACCCGGGCGGCCTCGCGGAGCTCCACGGGGATGCCGCGGAAGCCGGCGAGGAACAGCGCCATCACGTAGCCGGAGAGCTGCCAGATCGCGGGGATCGCGATGGCGACGATGCCCACGGACACGTTGTTCCACCAGTTGTTCTGCAGCGCGTCCAGGCCGATCATCTGGAACAGCCGGTTGAGGCCGGACGCCTGCTCGTCCTGGTTGGAGTTGAGCAGCCACCGCCACACCACCCCGGACGCGATGAACGAGACCGCCATCGGGAACAGGTAGATCGACCGGAAGAACCCCTCGCCCCGCAGCGGCTTGTCGAGCAGCCAGGCCCACAGGAAGCCGATGACCATCGTGCCCACGAGGAACACCACGGTGTACAGCACGAGGTTGGTCAGCGAGTGCTGGAACTCCTCGCTGCCCAGCAGGTCGAGGTAGTTGCGCAGCCCGACGCCCGTCGTCGGCGCCTGGCCCGTCGCCTGCGCGGCCGTGTGGTTGTCGGTGGCCGACTGCCGGGCGTTCGCCACGATGAGGCCGTAGACGAACACCCCGACCAGGATCAGCGAGGGCAGGAGCAGGAGCAGGGGAGCGCCGGCGCGGCGGACCGCCCGGCGCACCCCCGCCCGCCTGCGCGTGGCGGTGGCCATCGGCGCCTCAGCCGGCGTTCGCGGCGGCCAGCTCCGACTGGAACGCCGCCAGGTCGGACGCCCCCGAGGTGAACTTGCTCGTGGCGTCCGTGATGGCCGTGAGCGTCGCCACCGGGACCGCCGCCCCGTGCGCCAGCGAGGACACGATCGTGTCGCTCTTGAACGCCTCGGCCGCGGACTGCTGGTACTCGCCGAAGGTCGACATGTCGACGTCCGTGCGGGCCGGGATGGAGCCCTTGGCCTTGTTGAACGCCTCCTGGCCCTCGGCCGACCCGACCGTCTCGAGCCACGCCTTGGCCCCGTCGGGGTGCGGGGCGCCCACGGGCAGCGTGAACGAGTCGGCGAGGAAGTCGAAGACGCCGTCCGTGCCCGGGACGGCGAAGGCCGAGTAGTCGGTGCCGAGCTCCTGCTCCTGCTCCTCGTACGACGCCTCCGCCCAGTCGCCCATGACGGTGAACGCGGCCTTGCCGTCGATGACGAGCTGCTGCGACTCCGGCCAGTCCAGGCCGTCGCGGTCGGTGTTCGTGTAGCCCATGAGGGTCTCGAAGTCCTCCAGGGCCGCCGTGACCTCCGGACCCTTCCAGTCGGTCGACCCGTCCCACAGCCCGGAGTAGCCCTCCGCACCCAGGTCGGCCAGCAGCACCGTCTCGAGCAGCTGCACCTGCGTCCACGCCTGAGCGACGGCGAGGGGCGTGACGCCCGCCTTCTTGAGCGTCGCGAGGTCGTCCATCCACGCCGAGAGGTCGGGGTACGTGGCGTCCGAGTCGAGACCGGCGTCGGTGAGCACCTGCCGGTTGGACCACACCACGTTGGCGCGGTGGATGTTCGACGGGATCGAGTAGATCTGGCCGTCGTCCGCCGTGAGCCGGTCCATGAGGTCGGGCGGGAAGACGTCGGTGAGCCCGAACTCGTCGTAGAGGTCGGAGACTGGCTCGATCTGCGCGGCGTCGATGTAGTCCTGCAGCTCCGCGCCCGCGTGGGCCTGGAACGTGTCCGGCGGGTCCTGCGCCTGCAGGCGGGTCTGCAGCAGGTCCTTCGCCTGCGACCCCGCGCCGCCGGCCACGGCCCCGTTGACGAACGTCACGTCCGGGTGCTGCTCGTCGAACACCTTGACCAGCGCGTCCAGACCGGCCTTCTCCGACCCGGCCGCCCACCAGGTGAAGACCTCCACCTCGTCCGCGCCGCCGCTGCCGCTGCTCTCCGGTTCACCGCCGTTGCCGCCGCACGCGGCCAGCGCCAACGCCGCCACGGCCGCGACCGCGGCGACAGCCGACGTCCTGGGAGCTCCTCGCATCTGCCTCACCCCTACGCCCTCGGGCCGGTGGGGGTCGGTGTGCGCGCAGCGCGCGTCACCGGCCTGGCGCATCCTTGCGCCCCGGTCTCGCTCTCATCGCACGACCGGCGCGGTCACGGTGTCAAGGCGCCAGGGGAACCTTCGCCCGAATCGTGACCGGATGTCACCCAGGGTTCGGTCCGCGCCGGTCGTCGACGGGCTCGGCGTCGCGATCGGCTCCCTCCGTCGCACTCCCCGTCACCCAGCGGGGTGACGCTAGGCTCCCGGTCCGTGACCTCAGCGCTGACGATCCACACTGCGGGCGATTCGACGTCTCGCACGGCCGTGGTGCTCCACGGCCTGTCCGACGCGGGCGACAACTTCCCCGACCTGGTGGACCGCTGGCGGTCGGAGTGGCGCATCGTCGCACCGAGCATGCGCGGCCACGGCACCTCGCCGCGGTTTCGCGACGACGAGATGGGCCGCACGGCCGACCTGATGCTCGCCGACGTGCTCGCCGTCCTCGACGATCAGCCGGAGCCGGTGGTGCTCCTCGGCCACTCGATGGGCGGGGCGCTCGCGCTGCGCGCGGCGGTCGCCCGCCCCACGGCGGTTCGAGCCCTGGTGCTCGAGGACCCACCGCGCGCCGACGGCGGCCCCAGCCCGGCCGAGCACGCTGCCGGGTTCCTCGCGTTCGTCGAGGACATGAGCGCGCGCGTCGCACGCGGCGAGCTCGAGGCGCTCGTCACCGAGAGCGGGTGGAACCGGCCAGAGGTCGAGGCGTGGGCGCTGTCCAAGCCACAGGTGCAGCGGGACTACCTGCGTGCAGGGTTGCACCTCGGCCGCGAGAGCTGGGCCGACCTCGTGCCCCGGTTGACGGTGCCGACCCTGCTGGTCCTGCCCGACCGGGACAGTGTCGGCCCGTCCCCCGCCGAGCCCGGACCGGAGAACCCCCTGCTGAGGACCGTCGTCGTCGCCGACGCCGGCCACTGCGTGCGTCGCGACCAGCCCGAGGCCTACTTCGAGGCGGTCGAGGGCTTCCTGGCCTCCGTGCTCGTCTGACCCCCCGCGGGCTCCGGCGCTCATCCCCGTGAGAGCACCAGGGCGGCGCTGTGCCCGCCGAAGCCGAAAGCGTCGACGAGGGCGTGGCGCGCCGTCGTCGTCCGGGGGGCGGTGACGACGTCGAGGTCGACCTCCGGGTCGGGGTCGTCGAGGTTGATGGTCGGGGGCACGACGCCGTCGCGCAGGGCCAGCAGCCCGACCAGCGCGCCCAGGGCGCCGGACGCGCCGAGCAGGTGTCCCGTGGACGCTTTCGTGGCGGTCACGGCGGGCGGGCTGCCGAGCGCGGCGCGCAGGGCCGCGGCCTCGTTGACGTCGCCCATCGGCGTGGACGTCGCGTGCGCGTGCACCAGCCCGACGTCGCCCGGTGCCAGGCCGGCGTCGTGCAGCGCGAGCGTGATGGTGCGGGCCTGGTTGGCCGGGTCGCCGCCGACGATGTCGAACGCGTCGGAGGTGAGGGACGTCCCGTCGACGGCGCCCAGGACCGTCGCGCCGCGGGCGCGGGCGTGCTCCTCGTCCTCGAGCACCACGAGCACGGCGCCCTCGCCCATGACGAAGCCGTCGCGGTGGACGTCGAACGGGCGCGAGGCGCGCAGCGGCTCGTCGTTGCGGGTCGACAGCGCGCGGACCCGGCCGAACCCGGTGAGCGACAGCGGCACGATGCTGGCCTCCGCCCCGCCGCACACCACGACGTCCGCGGCCCCCGAGCGGATCAGGTCGCGGCCCTGGACGATCGCCTCCACCCCCGCGGCGCACGCGCTCACGGGCGCGCGGGCGCCGGCCTTGGCTCCCAGCTCGAGGGACAGGTACGCCGCCGGACCGTTCGCCATCGCCATCGTGATGGTGTGCGGGGACACGCTGCGGTATCCGGCCGAGCCGAGGGTGTCCTGCATGGCGACGGTCGTCGCGATGCCGCCGTGCGCCGTGCCGACGGCCACGCCGAGCCGGGTGGGGTCCACGTCCGGCGACCCCGCCGACGACCAGGCCTCCCGGCCCGCGACCAGGGTCAGCTGCTCGACCCGGTCGCGCGCGCGGCGCTCGGGCACGCTCAGGCCGTCGGCGAAGGCGTCGTCCGCCCGCGCGGCGATGCGCACCGGCAGGGTGCCGGCCCAGTCGTCCGTGATCGCGCCGGCCCCGTTCGCGCCGGCCCGGAGGGCCGCCCACGTCTCCCTGACCGTGCCGCCGACGGGCGTGACCGCCCCCGCACCCGTGACCACCGCTCGTCGCACCCGAGTGCTCCTCGTCAGTCCGGTTGCCCCCTGCACCCGCACCGTGCGAGACCTTGTTGCGGGCCACTCTGCCCTGCCCTCCCGCGCGTCGCCCATGCAGGTCAGGCCTCGGCGCGGTTCCATGAGGTGGTGCCAACGACGGTCCACCCAGGATCCAGGAGGTCGCGATGAGCCAGACGATCGACGAGACCGGCAGCGGGGCGGGCGGCACCGCCCCCGAACCGGGCCTCAAGCGGGTGATGGGGCGCAAGCTCCTGCTGCTCTTCATCGTCGGGGACATCCTCGGCACCGGCGTCTACGCCCTCACCGGGCAGGTCGCCGGCGAGGTCGGCGGCGCCGCCTGGGCGCCGTTCCTCATCGCGTTCGTGGTGGCGACGCTGACCGCGTTCTCCTACCTGGAGCTGGTCACCAAGTATCCGCAGGCCGCGGGCGCCGCGCTGTACACGCACAAGGCGTTCGGCATCCATTTCGTCACGTTCATCATCGCGTTCATGGTGATGTGCTCCGGCATCACGTCGGCGTCGACGGCCTCGAACGCGTTCGCGGGCTTCCTCAACGACGGCTTCGGCCTGGGTCTCGAGCCGGGTGGGGCGGGGCTGCTGCTGATCGCGCTGGGGTTCATGACCCTGGTGGCGCTGGTGAACTTCCGCGGCGTCGGCGAGAGCGTCAAGGCGAACGTCGTGCTCACGATCGTCGAGCTGTCCGGCCTGCTCATGGTGATCTTCGTCGGCATGTGGGGCATGACCCAGGGCCGGGCGGACTTCTCCCGCGTGGTGGTCTTCGAGAGCGCCGACGACAAGAGCGTCTTCCTGGCCGTGACGGCGGCGACGACGCTCGCCTTCTTCGCGATGGTGGGCTTCGAGGACTCCGTGAACATGGCCGAGGAGTGCCGCGACCCCGTGAAGGACTTCCCGCGCACCATGCTCACGGGCCTGTCGATCACGGGGCTCATCTACGTGCTGGTCGCGATCACGGCCGTCGCGCTGGTCCCGGTGGGCGACCTGGCCGACGACTCGAAGGGGTCCGCCCTCACCCAGGTGGTCGCGGCCGGGGCGCCAGGCCTGCCGTTCGACACGATCTTCCCGTTCATCGGCATGTTCGCCGTCGCGAACTCCGCGCTCATCAACATGCTCATGGCGTCGCGGCTGCTGTACGGCCTGGCCCACCAGGGCGTGCTGCCGCGCAGCTTCGGCAAGGTGCACCGCACCCGCAAGACGCCGTGGGTGTCGATCATCGTCACCACGCTCATCTCGTTCGGGCTCATCATCTACGTGGTCCGGGCCAGCGCCACCGAGGCCGGCTCGGACGCGATCAGCCTGCTGGGCGGGACGACGTCGCTGCTGCTGCTCACCGTGTTCGCGGTGGTGAACGTGGCGCTGCTCGTGCTGCGACGCAAGCCCGTGCAGCACGAGCACTTCCGCACCAAGACGTGGATCGCGGTGCTCGGCGCCGTGACCTGCGCCTTCCTCGCGGGTCCGTGGGCGCGCAGCGAGGAGCAGCAGGAGCAGTACGTCATCGCCGGCGGCCTGCTCGCCGTCGGGCTGGTGCTGTCGTTCATCACCTGGCTGTACAACCGCACGGTGAAGCACCAGCAGATCCACTTCGAGGACGTCGAAGACCTCGACGCCGACAAGCCGCAGGCGGGCTACCCCAAGCGCTGACGGCGGCGCCAGGCTGTCGAGCGTCTCTGTCGGTCAGGAATCCGTCACGAATTCCTGACCGACAGGGACGCTCGCGCGTCCGCTGACGCCCGCTCGAAGGCGGACAGCACGGGCTCGTTGAAGAGCACGAAGCGGACCTCGTCGATGGCCGCCGGGTTGGCGTCGTCCCACGACCGCACGGCCTCCAGGGCTTCGCGCGCGACGTCGTCCGGCGACCAGCCGTACACGCCGGCACCGACGGCGGGGAACGCGACGGTCCGGGCGCGGAGGTCGGCCGCGACGTCCAGCGACCGGGAGAAGCACGAGGCGAGCAGTGCGGGGTCCGTCTGCCCGGCGTGCCGGTTCGGCCCCACCGTGTGGATCACCCACGCGGCGGGCAGGTCGAAGCCGGGCGTCGCGACGGCGTCGCCCACCGGCAGGCCCTCGGGCAGGGTGCTGCGGCGCAGCTCGCGGCACGCCTCCAGCAGACGCGGGCCCGCGGCGGCGTGGATGGCGCCGTCGACTCCGCCGCCGCCCAGCAGCGACGAGTTCGCGGCGTTGACGATGGCGTCCGAGGCGACGGTCGTGAGGTCGCCGCGTTCGAGGACGAGCTCCACGGTTCCTCCTGGGGGTCGCGAGCGGGTCGAGGGCAGGGGCGCCTGGACGTCAGGCCGTCCGCAGGGCCTTGTCCTCGTCGGGCATGAGGATCCACAGCACGATGTAGGCGAGCACCTGCGGGCCGGGGATGAGGATCGACGCGACGGAGAGCACGCGGACGAGGCCGCGGCTCCAGCCGAGGTAGTCGGCGAGGCCGGCGCAGACGCCGCCGAGCACGCGGCCGTGCTTCGGGCGGAACAGCTTGCGCTTCGGCGCGGGGGAGGGCTGGACGTCCGGGGTCGAGGTCGGTGTGGTCATGCTTCGACGGTACGAGCGGCGCGTCGCGCTCGGTATCGGGTGGTCCCCCCGTTCGACCCTGAGGAACCCTGACCCGGCCCCGTCCGCGGGAGGAACCGGCCCACCGGTCCGGGGTCGTGGAAGCCGTCCTCGTCGAGCACGACGCGGCCGCCCGCGACGACGACCCGCGGCCACCCGGACAGCTCCATCCCGTCGAAGGGGGAGAAGTCGGTGCCCTGGTGCAGCGCGGCCGGGTCGACCGTGCGGGACTCCGACGGGTCGAGCAGCACGAGGTCCGCGTCGTACCCGACGGCGACGGCGCCCTTGGTCGCGAGGCCGTTGATCCGCGCGGGGGCCGTGGCGAACACGTCGACGAACCGCTCGACGGGCAGCCCCCCGCGGGCGACCAGCGCGGTGAACGCGGCGGGCAGGCGGGTCTCCACGCCGGGCAGGCCGTGCGGCATGCGGCGCACGTCGTGGCGGCACCGCTGCTTCTGGGCGAGGTCGTAGCAGGAGTGGTCGGACGACACGGTGTCCACCTGGCCGAGCACGAGCCGGTCCCGCAGGCCGGCCGCGGCGGACGCCGGGCGGATCGGCGGGCAGCAGGCGAACTTCTCCGGCGTCGCCGAGGCGTACACGGACTCGTCGAGCAGGAGGTAGTGCGGGCACGTCTCGGAGTACACCTCCTGCCCGCGGGCGCGGGCCTCCCGGACGGCCTCGACGGCGGCGGGCGTGGTCTGGTGCACGAAGTAGACGGCGGCGCCCGTGTAGGCGGCCACGGCCAGCATCTCGCGCACCGACGCGTCCTCCGAGATCTCCGGCCGCGAGCGCGGCAGGTCCTCGATGCCGATGCGGCCGTCCGCGGCGCAGGCGGCGGTGCGGTCCACGACGATCGCGTCGTGCTCGGAGTGGACGTACACGAGGCCGCCCCGACGGGCCGTCTCCTTCATGACCCGCAGGATCGTGTCCTCGTCGGCCATCGTCGTGCCCCGGTTGGTGGTGTACACCTTCACGGACGGCACGCCGAGGTCGGCCATCTCCAGCATCTGGGCGGGCACGTCGTCGTCCCACGCGACGACGGCGCCGTGCAGGCCGACGTCGCACCGGGCGCCGTCGAGGAGCCCCAGCTTGTGGCGCAGGGCGTCGATCGGGCGCTCGGCCGGGTCGGCGGGGATGCCGAAGTCGACGATCGTCGTGGTGCCGCCGTGGAGGGCGGCGGTCGTGGCCCGCTCGTACGTGTCGAGCGACGTGTAGGCGCCCGTCACCTGTGCGACGTGGCAGTGCGCGTCCACCCCGCCGGGGAGCACGAGCAGGCCCGTGGCGTCGACGGTGCGGACCGCGGGCGGCAGGTCCTCGAGGTCGGGGGCGTAGACCGCGGCGACGGTGCCGCCGGTGACGCCGACGTGCCCGTGGGTCGTGCCGCCCGCGTTGACGATCGTGGCGTGGGTGATGAGCAGGTCGTGGATCACGGGGTCCTCCTGGGGCCGGCGGCGTCGGTGCCGCGGCGTGGTGTGGGCGGGCGGGTGGCGGCGGGTCAGGGCCGGGGCTCGCGGCGCAGCGCCGCGCGCAGCGTGGGCGACAGGCCCGCGGTGTCCTTGGGGGGCGGCGGGGCGGCCGAGCCGGCGCGGGCGGCGCCGGGGGCGAGGCGCACCAGCGCCTCGGCCTGCGCGACGCCCGCGGAGACGCCGTCGACGACGGGCACGGGGATGCGGTCCGCGACAGCGCGGGCCAGCCCGGCGAGCGGCGCGCCGGCCAGGATGACGACGTCGGCGCCGTCGCGGGAGACGACGTCGTTCGCCAGCCGCACCAGCTCGGGCCCGAAGTCCTCCTGCACCGTGCCGATGCCGCGCAGCGGGTCGCGCAGGGACCGGATCGAGGCGAGCCGGCCCGCGAGGCCGTGGCGCTCCACGCAGTCGCGGTACCAGGCAGTGATCCGCTCGGAGATGGCGATGATCGAGAACCGGGCGCCGAGCAACGAGGCGGTGGCGAGCGCGGCCTCGGTGATGCCCACGACCGGCACGTCGAGCAGCTCCTTGAGCCCGGGCAGGCCGGGGTCGCCGAACGCGGCGACCACGACGGCGTCGGCGGCGCGCCCGTCGGCCGCGAGCACCTCGGCGACGGCGGGGCCCGCCAGCACGGCCTCGAGCGGGGTCTCGATGTAGGCGACGCCGCTGGCCGCCGTCCGGACCACGATGTCGGTGCCAGGGCTCGCGACGCGGCGAGCCTCGGCGGCGATGAGGTCGGTGACGGTCTCGCTGATGTTGGGGTTGACGACGAGCAGCTGCACGAGGGCTCCGGGTGGGTCGGGTGCGGGGCGGGACAGGGACGGGTCAGGTGCGGCCGGGGGTGCCGAGGTCCTCGACGGCGGCGGCCACCCGGAGGGCGAGCAGGTCGGCGCTGTGGCGGGCCACGACCTGGAACCCCACGGGGGTGGGGCCGTCGACGCCGCAGGGGACGCTGACGGCCGGGTGGCCGGTGAGGTTGAACGGCATCGTGAGCCGGCAGTACCGGGGGAGGTCCGCCTCGGGCCGCATCGCGGCCAGGGGCAGGGCACCGAGCGCGAGCGTCGGGGAGCACAGGACGTCGAGGCGGGCGTCGTCGAGCGCGGCGTCGACCGCGCCGCGCACCCGGGCGCGGACGGTGCGGGCCTGGGCGGCCTGCTCCGGCGTCACGCGGGCGGCCTCGTCGAGGAAGCGCCGCGTGCCGGGGTGGTACCCGTCCCGCACCGCCGCCGGGACGTCGCGGTGCATGGCGGCCGACTCGAACGCGCCGAGCGTGCCGTGCGCGTCGGCCGCCAGGTCGAGCTCGGGGATCTCGACCGGGACCACCTCTGCGCCCGCGGCTGCCAGCAGGTCGAGGCAGCGGCGCACGGCGGCCTCGATCCCGGGCTCCAGGTCACGGAAGAGGGCGCCGGGGCAGCCGAGCCGCAGCCCGGTGACGGTGCGCCCCAGCGGGCCGCCGAGCGTGGTGAGCGCGTCGAGCAGCAGCGCCGACCCCGCCACATCGCGGGTGATCCAGCCGACGTGGTCGTTCGCGGTGGCGCCGGGCAGCAGGCCGTCGGTGCTCACCGCACCGTGAGTCGGCTTGAGGCCCACGAGGCCCAGCAGCGAGGCGGGCTTGCGGACCGAGCCGCCGCCGTCCGTGCCGATCGCGGCCAGGCACGAGGCGACGGCCACCGACACGGCGCCGCCGACGGTGGACCCGCCCGCGTACAGGTCGGGACGGTCGGGGCGGCGCGTGGGCGGCTCGCTGGTGCCGTAGCCGAACTCGTGCGTGTGGTGCTTGCCCACGACGACCGCTCCGGCGGCCCGGAGCGCCCGCACGACCGCCGCGTCCCGCGGGGGCGCGGGCGGGGTCCAGGACGCCGACCCGGCCCGCGTGGGCAGGTCGGCGGTGGCGATCAGGTCCTTCACGCCGACGGGGAGGCCGTGCAGCGGCCCGCGCGGCCCGGGTGCGGCGTCCGCGGCGTGGGCGGCGGCGCGCGCCGCGTCGGGGTCGAGGGCGACGTAGGCGTGCACGTCGCCCTCCGTGGCGGCCGCGACGTCGAGGACGGCATCCACCAGCGCGGCGCTGGTCAGCGCGCCGGCGGCGAGCCGCGCGGCGGCGTCGGGCAGCGTGGGGAGGGGCGGGGTGGCGACGGTCATGTCAGCACCGGTGCCCGGTCGGCCCGTCCGCGGGTGCCCAGCCCGCCACGTGCGCCCAGAGGTGCTCGGCCCGCTTCTGGGCGTCGGTGACGACGGCGCGGGCGTCGACGGTGAGCACCTCGCGGTCGCGGACCACGAACCGCCCGCCGACCAGCACGGACCGCACGTCCGAGCCGTGCCCGGCGTAGACCATGGAGGCGACCGGATCGAGCACGGGGGCCACGTGAGGGCCGTCGAGGTCCACCAGGATCAGGTCCGCGAGCTTGCCCGGCTCGATCGACCCGAGCTCGTGCTCGCGCCCGAGGGCCCGGGCGCCCTGGATCGTCGCCATCTCGAGCGCGTCCATCGCCCTGATCGTGCCGGCGTCGGCCGCCGCGACGCGGTTCATGGCGACGGCGAAGCGCATCGCCTCGATCATGTCGTGCGCCATGTTGTCGGTGCCGAGGCCCACCCGGGCGCCGAGCGTGCGGAGCTCGGGGACCGGCGCGATCCAGCCGCTCTTCGCGTTCACCGCCGGTAGGTGGCACACGGTGGCGCCCGAGTCGGCGAGGAGCTGCGCCTCGCCGTCGCCGAGGAACGCGCAGTGCCCGGCGACCAGGTCCGGGCCGAGCACGCCGACGTCGGCGAGGTGCTCCACCGAGCCGCGGCCGGTGAGCGCGCGGACCTGGGCCACCTCGCCCGCGCTCTGCCCGAGGTGGACGAACATCCCGACGCCGGCCTCGTCGGCCAGGGCCCGCGCACGCCGCAGCAGGTCGGGGGAGGCGGTGTCCGGGCCGTGCGGCCCCACGTGGCACGTGATCCGGCCGTCGTCGTACCCGTGCCAGTCCTCGATGAGCCGCGCGTTCGCGGCGAGCAGGCGGCGCCCGCGTGCCTCGTCGTAGGTGTACTGCCCGTGCCGGACGCTGAACAGGTCCGCGTCGTGCACCCGCTCGCTCACGACCGCGCGGATCCCGACCTCGGCCAGCGCCTCGACGTTGCTCTCCGAGTGGATGTAGTTCTCCACGATGGTCGTGGAGCCCATCGCCAGGGCCTGCATCGCCCCGAGCCGCGACATCGTCAGGGTGTCGTCGGGCGACATCATCACGCCCTGGGGGATGTCGCGTCGGTAGATGGGCGCGCCGCCCATGTCGTCGCCGATCCCGCGGGTGACGCCGATCGCGCAGTGCACGTGGAGGTTGACGAAGCCCGGCAGCACCATCTGGCCGCGGGCGTCGACGCGCGTCGCGCCGGGGTAGGCGGCCTCGAGGTCCGTCGTCATGCCGACAGCGACGACATGGCGGCCGGAGATCGCGACCGCGCCGTCCTGGTGGATCGTCCTCTGCGGGTCGACGGTGACGACGGTCGCGTGGGTGAGGAGGGTGACTGCGTCCACGGTGGGCTCCTTCGCTCGGGGGTCGGGTCGGGGTCGTGGGGGTCAGGCGGGTCGCGAGGTGGCGGTCGGGTGGCGGTCCAGCCACCACCGGGCGACGTCGAGCCGGCGGGTGAACCAGACCCCCTCGTGGTCGAGGAGATGGTCGAGCAGCTCGCGCAGCACGTGGGCCCGGGCCGGCTGCCCCATGAGCCGGGCATGCAGCCCGATGCTCATGAGCGTGGGGCGGGTGGCGCCCTCCTCCCACAGCAGGTCGAAGGCGCGCCGCCCGTAGTCCAGGAACGAGTCCGGGCTGGAGTAGGACTGGCCGGGCAGGAACAGCCCGTCGTTGAGGGTGAACGAGTACGGGACCACCAGGTGGTCGCGCCCGTGGACGGGCGTGTAGAACGGCACGTCGTCGGCGAACGAGTCGCTGTCGTAGAGGAAGCCGCCCTCCTCGACGAGCAGCTCGCGCGTGTTGACCGACGCGGGCTGCCGGCTGTACCAGCCGCGGGGCCGCTCACCGCAGGAGGCCTCGATCGACTCGACGGCCATGTGCAGGCGCTCGCGCTCGACGTCCCGCTCCAGGACGCTGACGTTCTCCCAGCGGTACCCGTGGCAGCACACGTCGTGGCCGCGCTCGGCGATCCACGCGCCGACCTCGGGGTTGAGCTCGAGGGCCTCGGCGCAGCCCTGGATCGTGGCGGGCAGGCCGCGCTCGTCGAGGATCCGCTGAAGGCGCCAGATGCCGGCCCGGGAGCCGTACTCGAAGATCGACTCGTTGCCGAGGTCGCGGACGGGCAGCGGCGGGTAGTCGAACTCCTGCGGCACCTCGTTGCGCCCGTCGACCGGGTAGGAGAGCTCGCTGCCCTCCTCGTAGTTAATCACCAGGCAGACGGCGACGCGTGCGCCGCCGGGCCACTCGATCGCGGCGCCCTCGCGACCGTAGCCGACCAGGTCGCGGGCGGCGGGCGGGCTCGTCGTCATGCGTGCTTCCTCTCGCGGGCCGGGTCGGCCCAGGGCAGGGAGGCCGCGCGGAGCTCGCGGCACTCGTCGGCGAGCGGGCCCTCGCGAACCTCGACGCGCGGGCCGCCGTCGGCGACCTGCGCGGCGAGCCCGGCGGGCGTGTACCCGCCCCAGGCGCGGTCGTCGGGCACCCGGGTGCCGCCGACGACGACCGCGCCGACGCCGTGCACCAGGCACGCGCCCAGGCACATCGGGCACGGCTCGAAGGTGGTGTAGAGGACGGCGTCCCGGGCCGGCAGGCCGGTGGCCTCGAGGGCGCGCAGCGCCACGACCTCGGCGTGCGCGGACGGGTCGCCGCTCGTGACCGCCTCGTTGCCGCCGGCGGCCACGACCTCGCCGTCGACGACGGCCACGGCGCCGACCGCGAGGTCCCCGCGGTCCCCGGCGCGCCGGGCCTGGGCGAGGGCGGCGCGCAGGAACCGCTCGTCGTCGCGACCCGTGGGACCGGTGGGAGCGGTCACCGGCCCACCTCCCGCAGGTCGGTCGAGGCCGTCTCCTTCGCGAGGAGCACGCAGACGACGAGGACCAGCAGCGTCACGGCGAGATAGATCGCGACGGGTACCCAGGAGTCGAAGCGGGCGATCATCGCGGTCGTGATGATCGGGGCGACCGCGCCGCCGAACACGCCGGCGCTCTGGAAGCCGAGCCCCGCCCCGGTGTAGCGGACCCTGGTGGGGAACAGCTCGGGCACGTAGGCGGCGAGAGGGCCCCACATGGCGGCGATGAAGAAGTTGCCGACCACCGGCGCGAGGACGATCAGCGCCGTGCTCCCGGACCCCAGCAGCGGGAAGTACGCGAACGCCCACACGATCGACCCGAGCGCGCCCAGCAGGAGCACGGGCCGGCGGCCGAGCCGGTCGCACAGCCGGCCCCAGAAGAGGATCGACAGCGCCTGGCTCGCGGCGCCCGCGAGCACGGCGTTGAGGAGCAGCTGACGGGGCAGGTCGAGCTGGGTGGTGCCGTAGACGAGGATGAAGACGTTGACGACGTAGAACGCGACGTCGCTGCCCACGCGGGAGCCGATCGCGATCAGCAGCGGGCGCCAGTGCTCGGTGAGCACGGTGCGCAGCGGCGTCTTCTCCTCCTTGTCGGACGCCTCCTCCTCGAACATCGGGGACTCCTGCACCTGCGAGCGGATCCACAGGCCGACGGCCACGAGCAGCGTGCTGAGCAGGAACGGCACGCGCCAGCCCCAGGCGAAGAACGCGTCCTCGGAGACGAGGTAGGTGGTCACGGAGAACACCGCGTTGGCGATGAGCAGGCCGAGCGGGCTCGCGATCTGCACCAGCGACCCGAGGAAGCCGCGCCTGCCCGAGCTGCTGTACTCGCCGACCATCAGCGCCGCGCCTCCCCACTCGCCGCCGAGGCCGACGCCCTGGACGAACCGCAGGATCGTGAGCAGCAGCGGGGCGAGGATGCCGACGCTGGCGTAGGTCGGCAGCAGGCCGATCAGGCCGGTGGCCGTGCCCATGAGCACGAGCGTCACGATGAGGACGTTCTTGCGGCCGTACCGGTCGCCGAAGTGGCCGAAGATCGCGGCGCCGAGCGGCCGGGTCACGAAGGCGACGGCGTAGGTGACGAGCGACAGCATCGTCGCGGTCAGGCGGTCGCCCTCGGGGAAGAAGAGCTGGGGGAAGACGAGCGCAGCGGCCGAGCCGTAGATGAAGTGGTCGTACCACTCCAGCGTGGTGCCGACGGCGCTGGCGCCGACGACGCGTCGAAGGGTCTTCTTGTCGGTCCGGACGTCGGTGACGTCGGTGGACGGAAGTGCGTTCATGCGAGTCTCTCCAACCGGGTGTTCGAATGCCTCGGTGCGGGGTGACCTCGTCGTCGAGGTGGCACGGGAGCGACGGGCGGCCGTCTGCCCGCGTCGTTGCGGGCATCGTGCGGATCTACCGGTCACGGGTCGCGGCGGTCTCCGTCCGCCGGGACCCGTGCATGAAGTTGTGCGGCGATCGTGGCAACTCGGGATCCCATCTGTCAAGAGTTTGGGAGCCCAAGTTACGCCGGGGTGTCCGCCCCGTTCCGGTGGTGTGTCCCCGGCGGCGTCAGGCGTGCGTCAGGACTGGTCGGCGTCGTCGCCGAACAGGTACGCCATGGTCCGAGCGCGGTAGGCCGTGACGTGGTCGCGGGCGAGCTCCGCCGCGCGCTCGGGGTCGCCGGCCGTCATCGCCTCGCAGAGGGCGGCATGCTCCTGGTTGACCAGGTCGAGGTCGAGGATCTGGCGGAACAGCCAGTGCAGCCGGCCGAGCAGCGGCTGGAGGATGTCCTGCAGCAGCTCGTTGCCGGCCAGCGCGATGATCTCGTCGTGGAAGCGGGCGTTGGCCGCGTGCGCCGCGTCGTCGTCGCCGTCGGCGATGGCCCGGGACGCCGCCTCGACGATCTCGCCGAGCCCGTGCGGCTCCCCGGCGGCGATCCGCACCGTGGCCTCCCGGACGGCGAGGACCTCCAGCGCCTCGCGGATGCCGAACAGGTCCGAGACCTGCTTCTCGCCCAGGCCGCTGACCACGAGTCCCCGCGACGGCAGGCTCTCGACCAGGCCTTCCCGCGCCAGCATGCGCAACGCCTCGCGCACCGGGTGGCGCGACGCGGAGAACCGCTCCGCGAGGTCGCGCTCCACCAGGCGGTCACCCGGCTGCAGCCGGCCGTCGAAGATCTCGGCGCGGAGCGCGTCCCCGACGATGTCGCGCAGCGGCTTGCTGTTGCGGTACAGACGGCTCGAAGCCTGCCTTGCCAACTGTCGCCGCCCCTCGTCAGCCATCCGTGTCGGGAGTCAGGCTAGCGTTCGGGCTCCGTGCCGCACCCCTGGAGGAACCGCGTTGTCGCAGACAGGCCGCCCGCTCGTGCTTCTGGTCAACCCCAACAGCAGCGCGGCGACGACCGCGCTCATGGTCGACGTCGCCCGGGCCACCCTCGAACCCGCCGGCCTGGAGGTCCGCGGCGTGACCGCGGCGTCCGGGCCCACGATGATCGTCGGCGCCGCCGACCTGGAGCGGTCGGCCGACGGGGTCCTGGAGGCGGCCCTGCGCGGCCTCCGCGACGGCGAGGGCCGTGTCGTCGCGATCGTGGTCGCGGCGTTCGGGGACCCCGGGCGGGAGGCGCTCGCGGCGGCCGTCGACGTCCCGGTCGTCGGGATCGGGCAGTCCGCTCTGCTGGCCGCCGCCGCGGGCGGCCGTCGCTTCGGCATGGCGACCACCACGCCGGGCCTGGTGCCCTCGCTCGAGGCCATGGTGCGCCGGCACGGCGTCGCGGCGACGTTCACCGGCGTCCGGCTGACGCGCACCGGCCCGACCACCCTCGCCGAGCAGCCCGACCTGCAGGACCTGGAGCTCGAGCGGGCGGCCCGGGCCAGCTTCGAGGAGGACGGCGCGAGGGCCGTCATCATCGCGGGCGGCCCGCTCAGCGGCGCGGCGCGGCGGATCGCCGCGAGCGGGATCGGGACCGTCGTCGAGCCCGTCCCGGCGGCGATGCAGCGCGTGCTCGACCTCCGGTGAGGCCCGGCCGTCAGTCGTCGACGGCGGCCGCCACGCGCCGCTGGGAGGCCCGCGCGAACGCGGGCCAGCGGTCCCAGTAGTACGGCAGGGCGATGATGCCCTGCACCAGCGTCCAGCCGCGCCCTCGCTCCCAGGCGCCGTCGTCGAGGTCGCCGTCGGGACCCGCCCCGGCCGCCTCGCGGAACGCGTCGCGGTCGCGGCCGGCGAACAGCCACCAGGCGGGCGGCAGGTCCGCCGCCGGGTCGCCGACGCCGAGCGCGCCCCAGTCGATGACGGCGGTGAGGCGGCCGCCGGCGACCACCAGGTTGCCCGGCATGAGGTCGCCGTGCAGCCAGCTGCCGGGAACGGGGTCGGCGGCGGCCTCCAGGGCGCGGTCCCACGCCTTGAGGACGGCGGGCCCGTCGACGCGGTCGCCGGACTCCGCGGTGGCGCGGCGGACGGCCTCGTCGAGCCGGGCGAGCGGCACGCCCCGACCGGTGCCGTCCTTCACGGGGCCGTCGGTCGCGTCGACGGCGCGCAGCGCGGTGACGAACGCGCCCAGGTCGGCGGCGGCACGCGCCGGGTCGAGGTTCGGCCCCGTCGCGGGGTCGAGCGGGTCGGCCGCGGCGGCGCCCGGCACCCACGGCACCACCGACCAGTGGAACGGGTACGCGTCGTCGGGCTCGCCGACGGCGAGGGGCGCCGGCACCGTCAGTGGGACGTGCGGGGCGATCCGCGGCAGCCACCGCGCGTCGGCGAGCGCGTGCTCGCCGGACCACCCGACCTTCGGCATCCGGGCCACCAGGTCCGCACCGAGCCGGAACAGCAGGTGGTCGGTGCCGGACTCCCGCACCGGCGTCACGGGCAGCGCGGCCCACCGCGGGTGCTGCGCCGCGATCAGGCGGCGGACGTCGTCGGCGGTGACGGGGACCTCGTCGTCGTGCAGCGGCATGGGCCGACCGTAGGCGCGCGCCACCGGGTGCGGCCAGGTGATACTCGGGCAGTGACACGCGGAAAGGCTCGGCGGACGACGGCGGTGCTCACGGCCGTGCTCACGCTCGCGGCGCTGGGGGCGTGCGCCCCGGGGCCGGCGTCGTCGGCGGCGTCCTCGGCCGCGGCGTCCGAGACGCCGCCGGCAGTCTCGCTGCCTCCCTCGAGCGGCACCTTCGACTACCAGCTCGGCGGCGCGTACGACGAGGTGGGCGCGGGGGACGGCCCGGCAGCGATCGACGTCGTCGTCCGCGACGCGACGGCCGACCCGCTGCCCGCGGCGTACTCCGTCTGCTACGTCAACGGCTTCCAGACGCAGCCCGACCAGGCGGACCTGTGGGCGGACCGCGAGGAGCTGCTGCTGCACGACGCCGACGGCGACCTCGTCGTCGACCCGGACTGGCCGGACGAGCACGTGCTGGACCCGTCGACCGCCGACCAGCGCGCGGGGATCCTCGAGGTGCTCGGGCCGGTGGTGACGGGGTGCGCGGAGGACGGCTTCGACGCCGTCGAGCTCGACAACCTCGACACGTGGACGCGGTTCGACCAGATCGACGAGGCGGGCGCGTACGCGCTGGCCCGCGCGTATGTTGACCTGGCGCACGGCGCGGGGCTCGCCGTCGCGCAGAAGAACGCCGCCGAGATCACGCGGGTCGCGCACGACGAGCTCGGCTTCGACCTCGCCGTCACCGAGGAGTGTGCCGCGTGGGACGAGTGCGCCGCGTACACCGACGTCTACGGCGACCGCGTGCTGCAGGTGGAGTACCCCGACGCCCTCGACGACGCGGGCCTGACCTTCGACGACGTCTGCGCGCGGGACGACCGCGCGCCGCTGACGATCCTGCGCGACCGGGACCTCGTCGCCGCCGGCGCGGACGGGTACGTCTACGACGCCTGCTGACCGGGGGTGCCGGCGACGCGCGCCAGCACGTGCTCCGGCACGAGGTGTGCGCCGACCACCCCGCTCAGCAGCAGGGGATCGATCGGCGTCCCTGCCCGCAGCACGCTGATGGCGCCCGTGGGTTCGAGCAGTGCGGCCGCGACCTCGTCGTACGCGTGCACGCCGGCGAGCCGCAGGCGGGAGCGCAGCTCCTCCGCGGTCAGGTGGGCGCGACGCAGCTGCCGGGGGAGGATCTCGCCGTCGGCCATGAGCAGGACGGGCGGGGTCGCGACGGCACGCGCGCCCGCTCGACGCACGCGGATCGCCCCCGTGGCGGCCTGCAGCCCTACGAGCGTCGCGAGCGCGACCAGGCCGCCCCCGAGCACTGGGACCTCACCGAGCGACGCGCGGCCGAGGATGGCGCCGAACGCGATGACCGCCGCGAGGTCGTAGCTGGACATCGCCGTCAGCATCCGCGGGCCGAGGACGCGGACCAGCAGCACCATCGCGCCGTACATGCCGGCGGTGCCGACGACGACGGCGAGCGCCTCGAGGGGCGTCAACCAGAGCAGCTCGTGCAGCGGGGTGGGGGGCATGGGGCTGCTCACCGGTCCCCGAGGTGCGCGACGAGCTTGCGAGTGATGCGGTCCAGGTCGGCGCGGTCACGGGCGGTGAGCGCGGACACCGCCTCCTGCTGCTCGGCGACGTGCTTCGTGACGGCCTCGTCCACCAGGCGCAGGCCCTCGGGGGTGAGCTCGACGTCGAGGCTGCGCCGGTCGTGGGCGCTCGGCACGCGGACGATCCAGCCGCGCTTCTCCAGCCGGTCGAGCCGGCCCGTCATCGTGCCCGTGGTCATGAGCAGCGCCCGGGCGAGGCTGGTGGGGGAGAGGCGGTACGGCTCGCCCGACCGGCGCAGGGCGAACATGACGTCGCCGTCGCCGCGGTTCACGCCGTAGCCCGCCGCGACGCTCTCGGTCCGGGCGTCCACGAGCGCGGCCGCGCGGGTCAGCCGCGCGAGCAGCGCCATCGTGTCGCGGTCGATGTCGGGTCGCTGGTCGGCCCACTGCTGGACCAGGGCGTCGATGCGGTCGTTGTCGTCCACCCCGGCACTTTAGCTTGCGCGCGAGTTACTTGCGGTCTACCTTCGCCTCAAGTCACTCGTACACAAGTAACTTGAGGAGGAGTAATGGCGACGACGCTGACGCTCAACGGGTCCGAGTCCCTGGTGGTGCGCGAGAGCACGACCGACCGCTTCGAGGTGGAGGCCACCTACGAGCCGCGGGGCGAGCGCCCGCCGAAGCACGTGCACCCGCACCACGACGAGGAGTTCACGGTGCTC
The DNA here is from genome assembly GCF_050311635.1 of Isoptericola nanjingensis. Taxonomy (NCBI): domain Bacteria; kingdom Bacillati; phylum Actinomycetota; class Actinomycetes; order Micrococcales; family Promicromonosporaceae; genus Isoptericola; species Isoptericola nanjingensis. Next base: position 27,523 of record NZ_JBNOZL010000007.1, read on the forward strand.
TCGGGCACCGTCCGGGTGGGGTTCGCCGACGACGAGCGCGACTACGCGGCGGGTGAGGCGTTCGTCGTCCCGCGCGGCACCGCCCACCACATGTGGAACCCGGGGGACGAGCCGGCCGTGCTGCGCTGGCTCAGCACCCCGGCCGGCCGCGTCGAGGCGTTCTTCACCGCCATGGACCGGCTGCAGCGCGAGGGCCGGGCCGGGCTGGTCCCGCTGGCCGGCGTCCTGCACCGCTATCGCGACGTCATGCGACCCACGTCGCCCGTCACCCGCGCCGCCGTCCGCGTCCTCGGCCCGCTCGCGCACCGCTGACCCGACCCACCCGACCGCGCCCGCCCGCACCGACCTGGAGACCGCCATGTTCCGCAAGCACCTCGCCACCACGCTCACCGTCCTGCTCGCCGTCGGCATCGGCTACGTGGGCATCAGCTACCTGTTCTTCCCCGCGGCGACCGCGCCGCAGTTCGGCATGGCGGTGTGGCCCGAGGGCGACGCGGCCACCTTCCTCGTCACGAAGGGTGCCCGCGACCTCGCGTCCGGGCTGGTCCCCCTCGCGCTGCTGCTCACGGGCCAGCGCCGCGCGCTCGGCTGGGTGCTGACGATCTGGACCCTCGTGCCCCTCAGCGACGCCGCGCTCATCCTGTCCACCGGCGGATCGACAGTCATGGCGCTGGCCGTGCACGGACTGACCGCGCTCGCGCTGGTGGTCACCGGCGTCCTGCTGCTGACCGAGAAGCCGGCACCGGCGACCCGGACCATCGCGCCGACCACAGCTCCCCAGGGCGCTTCCAGCAGCCGTTGACCTGGCGCTATGCTCCCGCTCGGCGAGCGTGCGTCCTCGCCCTCGGACGGTGCCGTCCGGGTGTTGTGCCAGGAGCAGGGAGCACGATGCAGCAGCGAGGGCTGGCGCGCGAGCGTCTGACACGGACGGCCCGGAGGCTACGACCGCTGTGGGTCGGCGTGAGCGCCTTGGCGGTCGTGGCGGCAGGGCTCGGGCCCGCGACGGCCGCGACGGCCGCAGGGTTGCCCCCTGCGCCGACGGTGCTGGCGGTGAACGGCGAGGTGTGCCGTTCCGAGCCGCTGGTCACGACGTTCGAGGGCGAGGCCGACGACACGGTCCTCCTCGAGTTCGCGTTCGCCGACGCCGAGGTGACGACCGCACGTGTCGAGGTGCTCGAGCAGGACGGCGACGTCCGGATGGACGCGACGCAGGTCGAGGTGCGCGACCGGCGGGGTCGCGTGAGTCTCGACCGCGGTACGTACGGGATCGTGGAGGGCGAGCGGTACACCTACCGGGTGCGCGGCGTGTCGGCCGAGGGGCTCTCCGAGGAGGCGCTCGACTGCGCCTTCGAGCTGCACGGCGGCCCGCACTGGCCGGAGGTCCTCCCGGTGCTCGGCAAGCCCGGGGTGTACACCTCCAGGGACAGCGGAGGCGTCGGCGTCCCCGGGGCGTTCGTGGCCGTCCCGAAGGTGCGAGGTGATGCGGTCGCGTTCGAGTACGGCTTCACCGACATGGGCGGCACCCAGCCCACCGAGCTGACGCGGATCGACGCGAGCGAGGACGGGACCGCCGAGATCCCCGTCGTCCCTTCGGCGCCCGGGACCCATTTCCTCATGGTGGCGGGCATCGACGCCGCCGGGCTGCGGGGCGCCTGGGAAACGGAGAGGTTCCAGGTCGCCGCAGGCAGCGCGGTCAGCCCCGCGCCGGCTGTCACCCTCAGCGTGGGGAACGACACCACGCCGGATGACGGACGCATCCCTGTCAACGTCAGGCTCTCCGCCGACCTCAGGCTCCGGGACGGCCAATCGCTGCCGATGGGCGACGCGGTCGTCCGCTCATCGACGGGGGCGGAGCTCGGGCGCACCACCTTCGACTCGATGTCGGAGCCGGTGCTGGTCGACGAGGCGGCTCTCGGGACGGGTTTCCGCGACCTGCAGGTGGAGTACCGGCAGTTCGCCGGGGCCGCGCCCGTCGTCACGACGGCGCGGTTGTGTGCTGGTTCGTGCCCCTTCAGCGGCGGCAAGGTCTCGGTCGGCTCGGACTCCGGCAGGGTCAGCGTGACTACCGACCTGACGGCCCGGGTCTCCGGGTTCTCGCCCACTCCGTGGTCCTACACCTACCAGTGGCTGCGCGACGGCAAGGCGCTCAAGGGCGCGACGACGAAGGACTACTTCGGTGTCCCGACCGATCAGGGCCACCGGCTCTCGGTGAGGGTGACCGCGCACGGCCCGCGCATGACGCCGCGCTCCGTGACGTCGTCGTCCGTCCTGGTGGGCGACCGCGACGAGATGCACGTCGACTACGGCGTGAAGTTCACGAGGTTCGACTGGGAGCACCGGTTCACCTACCGGACCACCCGCGACGGCGACACGGCGGGCTGGCCCGGCAGCGGGTACACCGTCGAGATGCTGTCGGCGACGCCGGGATCCCGGGCCTACGCCACGAGCTTTGGCCCCAGCGAATACTCCGCGATGTGGTTCGAGATCAGCGGCTACGTCCAGGGGCAGGGGTGGTCGGGGCAGAAGATCCAGAAGACCGACAACGTGCCCTACGTCGGGAGCATCGGCGGGAAGCGCCGGCTCGAGGCGATCCGCATCGACACGGCGGGGCCGCTGTCGCCGTACTACGACGTGTTCTACCGCGTCTACGTGCCCGGTCGCGGCTGGCTGGGCTGGGCGACGAACGGCGGCACATCGGGCACGATCGGCTGGGGCAGCCGCATCGAGGGGGTGCAGATCAAGGTACTGCGCCACGGGAAGACGCCCACGGCGTCCGGGACGGGCAACGCACCCTACTACTCGCGGTCGACGCAGAAGCAGGTGCACGTCGAGGCGTTCATGGATCCCAGCAAGGTGTGGCGCGTGCCCATGGGCGGGGGCTCGACGGCGGGGCGCGCCGGCAGCGTCAGCGCGCCCCAGCGGCTCAACGCCGTGCGGGTGGACCTCGACGGCCGGTACTCCGGCAGCGTGCAGGTCTCCGCCAAGGTCAAGGGCGACGGATGGCGGGCGTACGTCGGCGACGACCGGACGGCCGGGTCGACCGGCTACGGATTGCCGACCTCGGCCTACCGCATGCGCCTCACGGGAAGCATGGCGGACCACTACCGCCTCTATTACCGCACGTACGTCCAGGGCATCGGCTGGCTGGGCTGGGCGCACGACGGCGCGGCGTCCGGCACGTCGTCGTACACCCCGCGGCCGACGGCGGTGCAGGTGCTCCTGGTGCCGAAGGGCGAGGCCGCGCCGCGCAGCGGCTACGGGAGGGCGGCCTACCGCAGCTGACGCGGCGTCGGGGCCGGGTCACCAGCCGTTCGGGCTGAGCACCTTGCGGATGCGTTTCTCGCTGACGGCGCCGTCCGTGCCGAGCTGCTGGGCGAACAGCGAGACGCGCAGCTCCTCGATCAGCCAGCGCACGTCCGCCAGCTCCGCCGCCCGGGCCGGGTCGGCGGGGCCGGCGGCGTACGCGGCGCGGGCCTTGTCGTAGGCCTCGGCGACGTCGTGCACGCGCCAGGCGAGCTCCGCGTCGCGCGCGGGGTTCGTCTGCGCCTTCTCCAGCCGGTACGACGCCGCGCGCAGGTAGCGCACCAGGTGCGGGACGCGGCGTGGCGGCGTCTGCGCGACGAACCGGTCGTGGATCAGCCCGGCGACGTGGTCGCGGATGTCCTGCAGCGTGTTGAGCAGCGCGAGCGACGACGACGCGCGGACCTCGCCCTCGATCGTGCGCCAGGCGGCCAGCGCGGCGACGACGTGCCCCACGACCCGGTGCACCTCGTCCTCCAGGTGCCGGCGGACGAACTCGCGCGCCGCCGCGTACGCCTCGGCGTCACGGACCTGCGTGGCGACCGGGCCGCCCGTCGGGGTGCCCGGCGCCTTCTCCGCGTCCGGGCTGGTCAGGGCGATGACGGCGGCGAGCTGCAGGTCGCCGACCAGCGCCTCGGTGTTCCGGTACGGCGCGGCCGCCAGCGTCAGCGACTGCTTCGACGTCCAGCGCGACGTGATGCGGCCCGCCTGCAGCGCCGTCTCCGCCAGCAGCAGGCGGCGCACGCCGCGCGCGTGCGCGGCGTCGCGGCCGGACGCGTCGGCGAGCACGCGCAGCGCGACCGACGGCGCGCGTTTCGCGTCCTCCTCCTCGACGAGCGCGGGGTAACCGCGCACCACCACCCCGCCGCCGAGGTCGGTCGAGACGCTCGCGGGGAGCGCGCCGTCGGGCAGGCCCTCCGGCCAGGTCGTGAGGCCGGTCTGCTCGGGGACGACGGCGCTCGCGCCGCCGGTCGCGGTCGGCGCGGGGGCGGTCCGCGCGGGGCGCCCCGGCGTCGGAGCGGACGGCGCGGACGCGGCGGTGCCCGCCGAGCGTCGCGCCTCCTCCAGAGCCAGCCCGACGGCGCCCTTCACGGCCGCGCGGACGGCGGCCTCGGCCTGCGCGGCGAGCCGCTTCTGGAGCGACAGCAGGTCCTTGGACTCGTCGAGCGGGACGGGCGCGGGGCGACGGCCCTTACCCTTCCGGCCCTTCCCCTTCGGTGCGCCCTTCGTCGTGTCCCGCGCGCCCGCGGGGGCGGCGTCCTCGACCCGGAACGTCATGCGCAGGTGCGCGGGCAGCCGCTCGACGCGCTCGGCGTCCCAGACGTCGTCGGGGATGACGACGTCGCGCAGCGCGCGGACGGCACGGGAGAACGCGGCGTGGAACGGCTCGGCCATGTCGCCGGCGCGGGTCATGTCCTCCCACGACGGCGTGTTCGCGCGCAGCCAGCCGGCGACGGCGCGGCCGACGTCCGGCGCGGGGACGAGCTGCACGCGCACGGCCTTGGGCAGGGACTTGATGGTGGCGACGCACAGCTCGTCGAGCAGGCCCGGCACCATCCAGTCGAAGCCGTCGGGGGCGACCCGGTTGAGGATCGACAGCGGGACGTGCACGGTGACGCCGTCGGCCGCCGCGCCGGGCTGGAACTGGTACGTCAGCGGCAACGTGACCTCGCCCTGCGTCCAGGTCTCCGGGAACTCGGACGTGTCCACGGCGTCGGCGTCGACCAGCTGGTCGAGCGTGAACGTCAGCAGGTCCGGCGTCTCGCGCTGCGCCGTGCGCCACCAGCGGTCGAAGTGGGCGGCACTGACGACGTCGTCGGGCACGCGCTCGTCGTAGAAGGCGAAGAGGTCGTCCTCCGAGGCGACGAGCCCGCGCTGCCGCGAGCGCGCCTCGAGCTCCTCCGCCTCGGCGAGCAGGCGCCGGTTCTCGGCGAAGAACTGGTGGTGCGTGGTCCACTGCCCCTCGACGAGCGCGTGCCGCACGAACATCTCGCGCGCGGCCTCCGGGTCCACCTTGGCGTAGAGCACGGGCCGGTCGGCGACGATCGGCACGCCGTACAGCAGCACCTTCTCCGTGGCCATGGCCGCGCCCTGCTTGGTGGACCAGTGCGGGTCGGAGTAGGTGTGCTTGGCGAGCGGGCCCGCGAGCTCCTCGGCCCACTCGGGCTTGATGCGGGCGACGTCGCGCGCCCACAGCCGGGACGTCTCGACGAGCTCGCCGGCCATGATCCACTCCGGCGGCTTCTTGCTCAGCGGCGAGCCGGGGAAGATCGCGAACCGGGCGCCGCGCGCGCCCACGTACTCGTTGCGGGCGCGCTTGGCGGCCTGGCGCAGCGCGCGGGCGCGGGCCTCGCCGCGCAGGTGCGCCACCGACGACGCCTTGATCTCGCCGGTGTCCTGCATGCCGATCTGGCTGAGCAGCCCCGCCAGCAGCGACCGGTGGATGGTGTCGTCGTCCCACGTGAGGCGGTGGTCCACCTCGACCGCCTCGTCCTCGACCGAGGACGCCGCGCGGGGCCTGAACGACATGTCGATGCCGAGCGGCTTGGCCATCTCGCGCAGCTGCGCGACGACGTCCTGCCACTCGCGGATGCGCAGGAAGTTGAGGTACTCGGCCTTGCACATCCGGCGGAACGCGGACGAGCCCATCTCGTGCTGCTGGCCGCGCACGTACTCCCACAGGTTCAGCGCGGTGAGGAAGTCGGACGACTGGTCGGTGAACCGGGCGTGCAGCTGGTCGGCCTGCGCGCGGGACTCCGAAGGGCGCTCGCGCGGGTCCTGGATGGACAGCAGCGCGGCGACGATCGCGACCTCGCGCGCGACGCCGCGCTTCGAGCCCTCGATGATCATGCGCGCCAGGCGCGGGTCCATCGGCAGCTGCGCGAGCGTGCGGCCGACGTCGGTGAGGCGCGTCGCGCCGTCCGTCGTCTCCAGCGCGCCCAGCTCGGACAGCAGCTGCACGCCGTCGCGCACGGCCCGCGTGTCCGGGGGCTCGACGAACGGGAACTTCGCCACGTCGTCGGGAGTCGTCACGACGCCGACGCTGATCATCTGCAGCAGCACGGACGCCAGCGACGTGCGCAGGATCTCCGGCTCGGTGAACTCCGGCCGGTTCTCGAAGTCGTCCTGCGAGTAGAGCCGGATCGCGACGCCGTCGGCCACGCGGCCGGAGCGCCCGGAGCGCTGGTTGGCCGACGCCTGGCTGATCGGCTCGATCGGCAGCCGCTGCACCTTGGTCGCCTTGGAGTAGCGCGAGATGCGCGCCGTGCCCGGGTCGACGACGTAGTGGATGCCCGGCACCGTCAGCGACGTCTCCGCGACGTTCGTCGACAGCACGATGCGGCGGCCCGGGTGCGACTGGAAGACGCGGTGCTGCTCCGCGGCCGACAGCCGCGAGTACAGCGGCAGGATCTCGACGTGGTCGGGGCGCCTGGCGTCCCGCACGCGGTCCTTGAGGTGCCCCTCCAGGGCGTCCGCGGCGTCGTGGATCTCCCGCTCGCCGGACAGGAACACGAGGATGTCGCCGGGGCCCTCGCGCATCAGCTCGTCGCAGGCCTCGACGATGCCCGTGACCAGGTCCTTCTCCTCGCCCTTGGCCTTCTTGGGCTGGTCGGGGTCGGTGTCCGGGGACAGGGGGCGCCAGCGGATCTCGACGGGGTACGTGCGCCCGGTGACCTCGACGACGGGGGCGGCGTCGGGCAGCACGTCGACGACGGCCTCGGGCGCCCCGCCGATCTCGGCCAGGTGCGACGGCGAGAAGTGGGCGGCGAAGCGCTCCGAGTCGATCGTCGCGGACGTGATGACGAGCTTGAGGTCGGGGCGGCGCGGCAGCAGCCGGGACAGGTAGCCGAGCAGGAAGTCGATGTTGAGCGACCGCTCGTGCGCCTCGTCGATGACGATCGTGTCGTAGGCGAGCAGGTCCGGGTCCCGCTGGATCTGGGCCAGCAGGATGCCGTCGGTCATCACCTTGACGAGCGTCTCGTCGCTCGACTCGTCGGTGAACCGCACCTGATAGCCGACGACGCCGCCCAGCGGGGTGGACAGCTCCTCCGCGACGCGCTCGGCGACGCTGCGCGCCGCGATCCGCCTCGGCTGCGTGTGCCCGATCTGGCCCTTCCGGCCGCGCCCGAGCTCCAGCAGGATCTTCGGCAGCTGCGTCGTCTTGCCGGACCCCGTCTCGCCCGCGACGACGACGACCTGATGGTCGCGGATCGCGGCGGCGATGTCCTCCCGGCGCGCCGAGACCGGCAGCTGCTCGGGGTAGACGATGGGTGGCACCTCGACGGCGGCGCGCAAAGCGGCGGCCTTCTCGAGCTGCTCGCGGCTGACGCGGCGCGGGCCCGCCTGCCCGGGGCCGCGCCCCTGCCCGCGACCGCGCCCTCGGCCCCGCCCGCGACCCCGACCGTGCCCCCGGTCCTGGGGACGACGCGCACCGCCGTCGTCCGACGACGACTGCGGTGCGGGGCTGGGCTCGGTGCTCACGACGTCCCATTCTCTCAACCTCGGCAAGGTGATTCGTGCCCGCCCGCCGCGCCGTCCTCACACCCGACCACGACGTCGCCCGGAGGCGGCCCGGTGAGGCGCACGGGCGAGGCGACGAAGAGCCCCGCCGCGAGGAGCGCGAGCGCCGTCCCGGCGGCGCACCACCGCGTCACGACCGCGGCCGTCCGGGCCCGGAGCGACCGGCGCACGAGGACGACGACGCCCAGCCCGGCGAGGCCGCCCGCGGTGTTGACGACGACGTCGGTGACGTCCGAGCTCCCGACGGCGAGGACGTACTGCGCTGTCTCGAGGAGCGCGCTCGCGCCGGCGAGAGCGCCCACGACCCGCCACCACGGCCAGGACGGCGCGAGGAGCCCGAGGTAGACGCCGCAGGGCAGGAAGAGCAGGAGGTTGAGCACGAGCTCGACGGGCTCGCTGGCGCCCGCGTGGGCGGTGGCCGCGAACGGCACGAGCTTGACGACACGCTGGCCCGCCTCGCCGACCCGGGGGACGTCGAGCTTCCAGAGGACGGTCCAGGCGAGCAGGAGGAGGTACGCCGCGAACAGCAGGGGCAGGAGCCGCGAGCGGGGCGCGGGCACGGGGACGGTCATCGCTCCAGCCCACCAGGCGTCATGTTGCGGGAGCGTATGCGGAGCCCCGCGGTCACCGCCGGGGGCGCACGCTCGACGCGCGGACGGTGAGCGTCGGGTCGAGCAGCAGGCGGTGCGTCGGGCGGCGGTCGCCCTCCGTGAGCCGGGCGACCATGGTCTCCACGGCGAGCCGCCCGACGTCGTACGTCGGGGGCCGGACGGCGGTGAGCGGCGGGTCGCCCAGCTCGGCGACCTCGTCGTCGTACGCGACGATCGCGAGGTCGTCGGGCACCAGGACGCCGAGGTCCTGGCAGTACTGCGCGAAGGTGAGCGCGAACGGGTCGGAGTGCAGCAGCAGGGCCGTGGTGCCCGTGCGCCGGATCTCGTCCAGGGTCGACGCGAGCCGTTCGGCGCGGCCCGGGCGGTCGAAGCCGTCGCTGTGCCCGACGACCCGCTCGTCGGGGTCGATCCCCAGGGTGCGCAGCGCGTCGTGCCACCCGTGGCCGAGGGCGCGCGACGTCGTCGTCCCCGCGATCGACAGCAGCCCGATGCGCCGGTGCCCCTGGGCGTGCAGGTGCCACACCGCGGTCGCCGCGCCGGACGCGTGGTCGGACACCACCCACTCCAGGCTCTTGAAAGGGCTGATCTCCGGCGGCCGGCGGTCGGCGAGCAGCACCGGCGTGCGCAGCCGGTCGAGCCAGCCCAGGAGCTCGCCGACGAGCGGCCCGTCCAGCGTGGGCGTCACGACGAGCCCGTCCACCCCCGCCTCCGCGAGCCGCCGGCACTGGTGACGGTCCTCGTCGGGGTCGTAGGCCGTGGTGCGGATGACGAGCCGGACCCCGGCGCGCGCCGCGGCGGCCCGCGCCCCGGCCACGACCCGGGGGAAGTAGTAGTCGAGCTGCGGCACGACGAGGCCGATCGTGAGCCGCGAGCCCCGGGCGGTGGGCTCGGGCGCGGGCGCCGGGGCGACGCCCGCGGACGGCTCCGGCAGCGCTGCGCCGCCGTGCACGCGGACGAGGAGCCCTTTCGCGGCCAGCGCGTTCACGTCGCGCCGGACCGTCATCGCGGACACGCCGAGCTGGGCGGCGAGCGCGCCGACCGCGACGGTCCCGTGGGTGCGCAGCTCCCGCATGATGTGCTCGCGCCGCGCCGTGCTGAGCTCCGGGCCGGGCGTGGGTGCCACCGATGCCTCCTGGGGAGCCGGAACTGCTTGTTCGAGTCTGTTCATTTCTAGCCGACGACGGTGTCTGCGGGGGGTTGCCGTCCGACACTCGTGCACGTCCGAGCCGACGGCGGCCGACGAAGCCCGACGAGCAGGAGTCGAGATGACCGTGCGAACGCACACGCAGGAACCGGTGACGGCCGAGCTCGACCGGAGCGCGCTCGACTTCACGCCCTGGCGGTTCTGGGCCGACGCCGACGACGAACGGCGCGACCGCCAGCTCGCCCTGCAGGCGGAGCTCTGCCGCGAGCGCGGGTACGTGCTCGGCGAGCGGTGCTTCGTGTCCGAGCAGGCGTCGGTGACGAACGAGGTTCTCGAGCTGGGCGACCGCACCTACGTCGCCGCGGGCGCGTACGTCAGCGGCAGCCTGCGGGCGGGCCGCGACTGCACCCTCAACCCGTACACGGTGGTGCGCGGCGACGTGCGCCTCGGCGACGCCGTCCGGATCGGCTCGCACACGTCCGTGCTCGGCTTCAACCACTCGACGGACCCGGACACGGAGGTGCACCGCCAGCCGCTGACCTCCGCGGGGATCACCGTCGGCGACGACGTGTGGATCGGCTCCCACGTCGTCGTGCTCGACGGCGTCGCCGTGGGGGACAAGGCGGTGCTGGCCGCGGGGGCGGTCGTCACCAAGGACGTGCCGGCGGGCGCCGTCGTGGGTGGCAACCCGGCGCGGCTGATCCGCTGGCGGGTGCCGCAGGCCGCCGCGGCGCCGGCCGCCGGTGGGCTCGCGCGAGAGGTGCGCGAGTTCGCCGACACGGCCCGCGAGCAGGCCCGGTCGCTGCTCGACCGCTGCTGGGACCCCGCGACCGGGCTGTTCGTCGACGCCCCCGGCACGGCGCCCACCGTCCGGGCCCAGTGCGACGCCGTCGAGATCGCGGACCTGCTGCTCGGCGGTCCCCCGCCGCAGCTGCCGGCCGAGGAGCAGGTCGCCCGGCTGCGGTCCTGGCAGGACCCGGCCACGGGCATGGTCGGCGAGCTCGGGGCCGACCTCGCACCCGTGCCGCCCCGCCCGGGCCTGTTCGACCCCGCCGCCGGCTACCACGTCCTGTCCGTCGGGTACGCGCTCGACCTCCTGGGCAGCGCCTTCGCGCACCCGATCGCCGTCGTGGCGGACGCGACCCCGGGCGACGTGGTCGACGGCCTGGAGCGGCAGGACTGGGAGGCCGGCGCGTGGTCGGCCGGCCACTGGGTCGACATCCTCGGCACCGCGATGCACTGGAACCGCCGCGCCGGCGTCGCGGGCAAGCCGGGGGCGCAGGAGGCGCTGCTCGGGTGGCTGCTCACCCGGGCGAGCCCGCGCACGGGGACGTGGGGCACGCCGGGCGGGCCCGACGGGCTGCTGCAGGTCGTCAACGGCTACTACCGGGCGTCGCGGGGCACGTTCGCCCAGCTCGGGCTGCCCGTGCCGTTCCCGGAGCGCGTGGTCGACACCGTGCTGGAGCACGCCCGCGACCCGCGGTTCTTCCGGCCGGAGCGGCAGAACGCGTGCGACGTGCTCGACGTCGCCCACCCGCTGTGGCTCACTCGCGGCACCGGCCACCGCGGCGACGAGGTCGTCGAGCTGGCGCGGGGCCTGCTCGCACAGGCGCTGCGCCGCTGGTCGGCCGGCGAGGGCTTCGCCTTCCGGGCTGCGCACCCGTCCACCGCCGGTACCCCGGCGACGACGCCGGGCCTGCAGGGTACGGAGATGTGGCTGGCGATCGTGTGGCTGCTCGCCGACCTCGCCGGGCTGGCCGACCAGCTCGGCTACCGACCGCGCGGGGTGCACCGGCCGGAACCCGTCGAGGGGTGACGGGTCCCGGCCGGTCGGCGCTCAGGGCACGCGGTACCCGGCGGCCCGGAACAGCTCGTACCACTCGGCCCGCGTGAGCGGGAGGTCCGAGCCCTGCGCCGCGCCGGCGACGCGCTCCGGCGTCGTCGTCCCCAGCACGACCTGCATCCCCGCCGGGTGGCGCGTGATCCACGCGACCGCGATCGCGATGGGCGGCACGTCGTACTTCGCGGCGAGGCGGTCGATCACCGCGTTGAGCTCGGGGTAGTCGTCCGAGCCGAGGAAGACGCCGGTGAAGAACCCGGCCTGGAACGGCGACCAGGCCTGCACGGTGATGTCGTGCAGGCGGCAGTAGTCGAGGATGCCGCCGCCGTCGAGGGTGAGCGACTGGTCCTCGCCGGCCATGTTGGCCGCGACGCCCTGCGCCACGATCGGCGCGTGCGTGATCGAGAGCTGGAGCTGGTTCGCGACGATCGGCTGGCGCACCGACTTCTTCAGCAGCTCGATCTGGCCGGGCGTGTGGTTGGAGACGCCGAACGAGCGGACCTTGCCGGACGACTCGAGGTGGTCGAACGCGCGCGCCACCTCGTCCGGCTCCACGAGCGCGTCGGGGCGGTGCAGCAGGAGCACGTCGAGGTGGTCGGTGCCGAGCGCCTGGAGGGAGCCCTCGACCGACTCGACCAGGTGCTCGTACGAGAAGTCGAAGTACGGCCCCTCGCGCACGATGCCGGCCTTGGACTGGATGGTGAGCTGCTCGCGCTCGGACGGCGTCAGTCGCATGGCTTCGGCGAAGCGGCGCTCGCAGCCGTGCAGGTCGTCGCCGTAGACGTCGGCGTGGTCGACGAAGTCGATGCCGGCGTCGCGGCCGGTGCGGACCAGCTCGCGGACGGCGTCGTCGTCCAGCTGCTGGATGCGCATGAGGCCGAGCACGACGTTCGGGACCTGGCGGCCGGTGCTGCCCAGGGGGACGGTTCGCATGGATCCTCCTCGATCGGGGGAGAGGTGGGTCGGCGGTGGTGGTGCGCCGGGTCAGGAGCCGGAGAGCTCGGCGAGCTCGTCGGCCGTGAGGACGAGGTCGACGGCACGCGCGGAGTCCTCGACGCTGGCCGGTCGTGACGCCCCCGGGATGGGGACGACGACGGGCGCGAGCGCGAGCTCCCACGCGAGGGTGACCTGCTGCGGGCTGACGCCGCGGGCCTCGGCGACGCGGCCGAACGCGGCGTGCGCGGTGCCGACCTCGCCCGCCCGGCGGATCCCGCCGAGCGGCGACCACGGCAGGAACGCGACGCCGAGGGACGCGCAGTGCTCGAGCTCGGCCAGGCTGGAGCGGAACGCGGGCGAGAACTGGTTCTGCACGGACGCGAGCCGCCCGCCCAGCACGTCGTTCGCCTCGTCGATCTGGGCGACGCTCGCGTTCGAGATGCCGGCCTGGACGATGACGCCCTCGTCGAGCAGCTCGACCAGCGCGCCGATCGACTCGGCGTAGGGCACGGCGGGGTCCGGGCGGTGGAACTGGTAGAGCCCGATCGCCTCGACGCCGAGGCGGCGGGCGGACTCCCGGGCAGCCTTCTTGAGGTGCTCGGGGCGGCCGTCCTGCGTCCACGACCCGTCGCCGGGGCGCAGGTGGCCGCCCTTGGTGGCGACCAGCACGCTCGACGCGTCGCCGCCCCACGAGCGCAGCGCGCGGGCGATCAGCTCCTCGTTGTGGCCGACCTCGTCGGCGTGCAGGTGATAGGCGTCGGCGGTGTCGATCAGGGTGATCCCGGCGTCCAGCGCCGCGTGGATCGTGGCGACCGAGCGCGCCTCGTCGGGGCGGCCCTCGATGGACATCGGCATGCCGCCGAGCCCGATCGCGCTGACAGACTGGTTTCCGATCGTGCGAGCGTTCACAGCACTCCTTGTGTCGTCGGTGCCTCCGACGATAGGAAGATGACGTTGATGAGTCCAACAACTTGACCTCATAGGTTCCAGCACTGGGAGTGATCAATGGAGCTGCGTCAGATGGAGTACCTCGTCGCGGTGGCCGACGAGGGCCACTTCACGCGGGCCGCCGCCCTGTGCGGGGTCACGCAGTCCGGGCTGTCCGCCGCGATCCGCAACCTCGAGCGCGAGCTCGGCACCTCGCTGTTCCTGCGCACCACCCGCCAGGTCTCCCTCACGGACGCCGGGCGCGCCCTGCTGCCCTTCGCCCGGCGGATGCTGGCGCAGGCGTCGGCGGGCCGGGACGCGGTGGTGCGCGCCAGCCAGCAGCTCTCGGGTCGGCTCCGGCTGGGCTCCGAGCAGTGCCTCGGCGTGGTCGACGTGGCGCCGCTGCTCGAGCGGTTCCGCCTGCGCTACCCGCTCGTGGACGTCCAGTTCACCCAGGCCGGCTCGCGCGAGCTCACCGCACAGGTGCGGGCGGGCGACCTCGACGTCGCGTTCGTCGCGGCCACCGAGCACCTCGGGTCCCTGCGCCGGCTCGAGCTCGGCCGCCGCCCGATCGTGCTGCTCACGCACGCGACCGACCCGCTCGCCGCGGCCCCCGAGATCGCGTGGGAGGACCTCGTCGACCGCGACTTCGTCGACTTCCGGGAGCAGTGGGCCATCCGGCGGCTCGCCGACGACGCGTTCGGCGCCCGGCACCTCGAGCGACGGGTGCGGATGAGCGTCGACGACGTGCACACGCTGCTCGACTTCGTGCAGCGCGGCCTCGGCATCGCCGTCGTCCCGCAGCACGTCGCGACCAAGCCGCAGGCCGCGGGCCTCGCGGTGCTGGAGCTGCCCGAGCGCGGGACGCCCGAGTGGGTGGTCGCCGCCATCGCGTCGCCGACGGCCGAGCCCACCGCCGCGCGGCTGCTGGAGCTCGTCGGGGAGGCGAACCTGGCCGTGGCGCAGCCGGCCTGATGTCGTACCCCGACCACCCCGGTGGCGCGGGTAACGTCGGCACCGCCCGAGATCCGGGCCGAACGAGGAGGTCATCGTGCGCGTCGCCGTCCTGGACGACTACCAGCGGGTCGCCCACCGCTTCGCGGACTGGGCGAGCCTGGGGGCCGAGGTCGACGTCCTCGACCACCCGCTGGCCGACGACGACGCGGTGGCCGCGGCGCTCGCGGGGTACGACGTCGTCGTCGCGATGCGGGAGCGCACGCCGTTCACCGCGGCGCGGCTGGCCCGCCTGCCCGACCTGCGGCTGCTGGTGACGACCGGGCGGCAGAACGCGGCGATCGATCTCGACGCGGCGCGCGAGCGCGGCGTCGTCGTGTGCGGCACGGAGTCCCCGGCGAACGCGACGCCCGAACTCACGTGGGCGCTGATCCTCGCGGTGCTGCGGCACGTGCCCGCCGAGGACCGGGCGATGCGCGACGGCGGGTGGCAGCACACCGTGGGCGGAGACCTGGAGGGTCGCCGGCTGGGCGTCGTCGGGCTGGGGCGACTCGGCACGCGCGTGGCGCGCGTCGGTCAGGCGTTCGGGATGGACGTCGTCGCGTGGAGCCAGCGCCTCGACCCGGCGACGGCCGAGGAGGCCGGGGTGCGCGCCGTCGCGAAGGACGAGCTGTTCGCGACGTCCGACGTCGTCACCGTGCACTACAAGCTGAGCGACCGCAGCCGCGGCATCGTGGGCGCCGACGACCTGGCGCGCATGAAACCCACCGCCGTGCTCGTCAACACCTCGCGCGGGCCGCTCGTGGACACGGACGCCCTGCTCGCCGCGCTGCACGACGGCCGGATCGGCGGGGCCGGGCTGGACGTGTACGACGTCGAGCCGCTGCCGGCCGACCACCCGCTGCGCTCCGCGCCGCGCACCGTGCTCACGCCGCACGTCGGATACGTCACCGAGGCGACGTACCGCACCTTCTACGGCCAGGCCGTGGAGGACGTCGCCGCCTGGGCGGCGGGGGCGCCGGTGCGCGTGCTGACGTGACCGGACAGGTCAGACCGACATCCCGTACCCGTCGAGCGTCGAGGTCGTGGCGAACGACGCGAACAGGCCGCCGAACACCGCGAGCACGATGAACAGCACGTACAGCACCCAGAGCGCGGTGAACGCGATGGACAGCCACAGCCCCCACTTGCCGAGGACGTTCGGGTAGCCCACCTTCTTCGACTCCGACAGCGCCATCGCGGACACCACGATGCCGGCGGGCGCGATGACGAACGCGAGCACGAAGCCGACGATGCCCATCGTCTTGCCGGGCGGCTCCGGCGCGTAGGCGGGGTACGCCGGGTACGGCGCGTGGGGGTACTGGCCCTGCCCGGCCGGGTAGCCCTGCTGCGGGTACGCGTGCTGCTGGTAGGGCTGCTCGCCGTAGCCGGGCTGGGGCTGCTGCGGGCTCGGCTCCTGGTACGGCTGACCGGGCTGGTGCGGATCGCTCACCGGCACAGTGTGACGCAGCGCGGGGCGCAGGTCGAGCACGTCGTCAGCCCGGGACGGCGCGGGCGTAGCGCGCCGCCAGCACGCGCAGGTGCTCGACCAGCTCGGGCGGTTCGGTGACGTGGAAGTCGAGGCCGAGCATGCCGATCCAGACGGCGACCACCTCGACGCTGTCGCCGCCGGTGACGAGGACGCTGCGGCCGTCGGGCAGCGGCTCGACGGTGCCGACGGCGGGGTTGATGCGGGCCAGCACCTCCTCGGCGGGGGCGTCCACCACGATGCGGGCGTGCACGGCCCAGCCCGTGCGCGCGACCTCGCGCACCACGAACTCCGAGAAGTCGCCGGGGAACGGCTCCGGCCGGAACCGCCTTCCGCCCGGCGTGCGCAGCCGCAGCCAGTCGACGCGGAAGGGTGCCCAGGCGTCGGCCCCGGGGCCTGTGGCGGGGCCGACGCTCCGCGCGACGAGGAACCAGCGGCGCTGCCACGAGACCAGGCGGTACGGCTCGAGCTCCACCGGCTCGTCGCGGTAGAGAGCTCGCAGCCCCTGGTGGTCGCGGATCGCGTCGGCGACGGCGGACAGCGTGCCCGAGTCGATCCCCGGGTCCGCGACGTTGGAGCCGGTGTTCTCAGGGCCCGTGGTGCTCGCGTCACGGATCGCGGCCAGGCGGCGCCGCAGGCGGTCGGGCAGCACCTGCTCCAGCTTGGTGAGCGCGGACTGACCGGACTCCTCGAAGCCCGCGGTGCCGGTCGCGGCGCGCAGCCCGACGGCGACGGCGACCGCCTCGCCGTCGTCGAGCAGCAGCGGGGGGAGCCGCGCCCCCGCCCCGAGCCGGTAGCGCCCGCCCGGGCCGCGCACGGCGTGCACGGGGTAGCCCAGCTCTCGCAGGCGCGCGACGTCGTTGCGCACGGTGCGGTCGGTGACGTCGAGGCGGTCGGCGAGCTCCGCGCCGGACCAGTCGGGGCGGGACTGGAGCAGCCCCAGCAGGGCGAGAAGTCGTGCGGATGCAGAGCCCATCGGGGCCTCCGGGGGCGACAGGGGAGACGCGTTCAGAAACTCGTCGGAACGAGGTCAGAATAACGGAAAGAAGTATTCCGGAACCCTGTCTACGGTGGGTGTCAGGAGCTGGGGAGAACGCCCGGCCCACGATCTCGGGAGCACGCCATGACCTCGACGACCACCTCGACAGCCGCCACCCTCGAGCTCCGCCCCTTCGCCGTGCACGTCCCGCAGGCCGACCTGGACGACCTGCAGCAGCGCCTCGAGCGCACCCGCTTCGCGCCGGCCGCCCCCGGCGACTCGTGGGAGTACGGCACCCCCGAGTCGTACCTGCGCGACATGGTCGAGCGCTGGAAGGCCTTCGACTGGCGCGCCGTGGAGGCACGGCTCAACGCCTACCCGCAGTTCACGACCGAGATCGACGGGCAGACGATCCACTTCCTGCACGTGCGCTCGCCGCACCCGGGCGCGACGCCGCTGCTGCTCGCCCACACCTACCCCGGCTCGGTGCTCGACTTCCTCGACATGATCGACCCGCTCGTCGACCCCGTCGCCCACGGCGGGCGTGCCGAGGACGCGTTCGACGTCGTCGTGCCGTCGATGCCCGGGTTCGGGTTCTCGACCCCGGTCGCGCCGGCCCCGAACGGCAGGGACTGGACGATGTCCCAGGTGGCGAGCCTGTACGACGGGCTGATGCGAGGGCTCGGGTACGGCGCCTACGGGATCCACGGCAGCGACGCGGGTGCGATGATCTCCCGCGAGCTCGCCGTCGCCGAGCCCGACGGGTTCCTCGGCGCCCACGTGCTGCACCTGTTCTCGTTCCCCTCCGGGGCCGAGGGCGAGATGGACGGCTTCGGGCCGAAGGAGTACGCGGCGCTCGGGCACATGCAGTGGTTCCAGTCCGTGGGCGCGTACAACACCATGAACGCGTCACGTCCGCAGACCGTCGCGGCAGGCCTGGCGGACTCGCCCGTGGCGACGCTGGCCTACTCCGAGCTGTTCGAGAGCTTCGGCAACGGCACCGCGCTCGTCTCGGCCGACCAGGTGCTGGCGCAGGCGAGCCTGTACTGGCTGACCAACACCTACGCCAACGCCGCCCGCTACCACTACTCCGAGCAGCGGACCGGGGCGGAGCCGGTCGTGAGCACCGGCCGTCTCGGAGTGGCCGTGTTCAAGGACGACTTCCAGACCATCCGCAGCCTCGCCGAGCGGGACAACTCCAACATCCAGCACTGGTCCGAGTTCTCGCGCGGGGGCCACTACGCCGCGCTGGAGGTGCCGGACGACGTCGTCGCCGACCTGCGGGTGTTCTTCGGCTGAGCCGGCCGGACCGTCACTTCGGCAACGAGTGGATCTGTTCGGCACGGGACTGTGCCGAACAGATCTGCTCCGTACCGAACTGATCGTCGTGGTGGAATCGACGGGTGTTCACGCGACCCCGCACCCGCCTCGGCCTGGTCCCCCGCCGCGTGCGCGTGCACGCCGTCACCGAGCTGACCGGCACGCTGCGCCGCACCACGTTCCGCGACGTCGACGGCGCGGACCCGGGCGCCCCGACGTCGCTCGCGGCGCTGCGGGCGCCCGGCCCGGAGGGCCACGTGAAGGTGTTCCTGCCCGACCCGGCCACCGGCGAGCTGCACGCCCCCACCCTGGCCGCGGACGGCGGGCTGCAGCGGCCGACCGGCGTCGTCTCCATCTCGCGGGACCTCACCGTGCGGGCCACGCGGACGGTCGACGGGGTGGCCGAGGTCGACATCGACTGGGTGCTGCACGGCGACGAGGGGCCGGCGTCCGCCTGGGCGTCCCGGGCGGCCGTGGGCGCCGAGGTCGTCCTCGCGGGGCCGCGCGGCAGCGTCGGGGTGCCGGACGGGATCGGCCGGCTGACCCTGGCCGGCGACGAGACCGGCCTGCCTGCCCTCGCCCGCTGGGTGGCTGCCGTCGGGGCGGACGTGCCGGTGACCGCGATCGTCGAGATCGGCGACGACGTCGACGAGGCGCACGTCGAGAGCGAGCTGGACGGCGCGGCAGTCGAGATCCTCTACCGGACCGACGGCCCGGGGCAGCTCGCGGACGCCGTCCGCTCCCTGGGTGGGCTGGAGCCCGACGAGCTGTTCGTCGGGCTCGGCGAGGCCGACGACCTGGTCCCCGTGCGCCGCTACCTCCGGCGCGAGCTGGGGCTCCCCGCCGAGCAGGTGCAGGTCTCCGGGTACTGGCGGAGGGGCACGGTCAACCTCGACCACCACCTGCCGATCGACCCGAGCGACCCGGACTGACGCCGGCTGCCCCTGACCCCGGGGCGTCAGGTCCAGACGGCGACGCTGCGGCGCACCGGCACCGAGCCGGCGTCGGAGGCGAAGAGCTCGGGGGAGCGGGCCCGCACCTGCTCGATGTCGTCGAAGACGGCGCGCAGGTGGGAACGCAGGACGTCGTGCGCGGTGGCGCGGTCGCCCGCGACGAGCGCGTCGAGGATCTGCTGGTGCTGGGCGACGAACGCGTCCGGCGGGGTCTCGTTGAGCCCGAGGCGGCGGGCCCGGTCGAGGTGCGCCTTGGCGGAGGCCACCGTGCTCCACGCGCTGGAGTGGCCGGAGAGGCCCAGCAGCCCGCGGTGGAATTCCTCGTCGAGACGGAAGAACTCCTCCACGTCGATGCCCGGCCGGTGCTGCTGCTCGAGGTTCTCGTGCAGGGCGGCGACGGCGTCGTCGCCCGGCGGGTCCGGGACGGCCGCGAGGGACGCCAGCTCCACCGCCTCGCGGACGAACTGGGCGTCGGCGACGCGCTGCGGGTCGACGCGCGAGACGAACGATCCCACCTGCGGGAACACCTGGACGAAGCCCTCCTCGGACAGCAGGAGGAGGCTCTCGCGCACCGGGGTGCGGCTGACGCCGAGGCTCGCCGCGAGCTCGTTCTCGGAGAGCGCCGATCCCGGGGGGAGCTCGAGCGTGACGACCTTCTGGCGCAGCGTCTCGTGGACCGCGCGGCGTGCGGTCCGACGACCGCCCGGAAGGCTCATGGCCGCCACTCTAATCGACCTCCCCGTGCGTACCGCCGGTTGACAGACTGACGTTCCAGTACTTGTATACCAGTACTGCCATGAAAGTGGGTGCCGCGCACCCTGCCGGCGCAGCCGCCGGCCACGAGGGTCGACCATGACGGTCGGCGACGCGAAGGAGCAGACCGTGACGCACGAGTCCACCACCAGCCCTCCGGGGCAGCGGTCCACCAAGGACCTCACCCGCGCCGCCGTCTCCGGATGGCTCGGCACGGCGATGGAGTTCATGGACTTCCAGCTCTACTCGCTCGCCGCCGCGATCGTGTTCAACCGGATCTTCTTCCCGGACGTCAGCCCCGCCATCGGGCTCATCGCCGCGATGGGCACCTACGGCGTCGGGTACGTGGCGCGGCTCGCCGGCGCGATCTACTTCGGCCGGATGGGCGACCGCATCGGCGCCAAGCGGGTGCTCGTCATCACCATCACGCTCATGGGCGTCTCGACCACGCTCATCGGTGCCCTGCCCACCCACGCCGTCATCGGCATCTGGGCCCCGATCCTGCTCGTCGCGCTGCGGATGATCCAGGGCTTCGGCGCCGGGGCGGAGATCGCGGGGGCGACGGTGATGCTCGCCGAGTACGCTCCGGCGAAGAAGCGCGGCCTCATCGCGTCCCTCGTCTGCCTCGGCACCAACTCGGGCACGCTCGCGGCATCGGCGCTCTGGGCGCTGCTGCTCGCCGTGCTGAGCGAGGAGCAGCTCCTGTCCTGGGGCTGGCGGCTCCCGTTCCTGCTGAGCTTCGTGCTCATGATCTTCGCCGTGTGGCTGCGCCGCCGCCTCAAGGAGAGCCCGGTGTTCGAGCAGCGGTCCGACGTCGTCGACGGCGTGGCCCTCTCCCGCGACGAGCTCGCGGCCGCCGACCGTGCCGCCGGCACGGAGGGCGAGCGCAGCACGCTCGAGGCCGCGCTGCACCAGCGCAAGGGCAAGGCCTTCTTCCTGGCGCTCGCCCTGCGCTTCGGCCAGGCCGGGAACTCCGGGCTCGTACAGACCTTCCTCGTGGGGTACATCGCGACCACCGTGCTCGTGGACGAGTCGGTGGGCACCACGGCCATCGCCATCGGCTCGCTCGTCGGCTTCGTGACCATCCCCGTGGTCGGTCTGCTCGGCGACCGCTTCGGCCGCCGCCCGGTGTACACGGCGATGACGATCCTGTCCGTGCTGGTCGCCGTGCCGGGGATGCTGCTCGTCACCACCGGGAACCCGGTGCTCGTCGTCGTCGCCGTGGCGCTGCTGCTGAACGTCGCCGTGCTGAGCCTGTTCTCGCTCGAGAGCGTCACCATGGCCGAGCTGTTCGGCGCGCGCACGCGGTTCACGCAGCTCGCGCTCGCCAAGGAGCTCGGCGGAATCCTCGCCACTGCGATCGGCCCGGTCGTCGCGGCGAGCCTCACCGCGCTGACGGGTCACTGGTGGCCGATCGCGGCGATGCTCGTCGCGTACTCGCTCATCACCCTGGTCGCGGCCCGGATCGCGCCCGAGGTGCGCGGGCGTGACCTCGTGCGGCTGGAGGACGCGGTATGAGGGCCGTCGTGGTGCACGGGGCCGGCGACGTCCGCGTGGACGAGCGCCCCGACCCCGTCCCCGGTCCCGACGAGGTGCTGCTCGCCGTCGAGTGGGGAGGCGTCTGCGGGTCGGACCTGTCGTACTGGCGGAACGGCGTCTCCGGCACCGCGGTGCTGCGCGTGCCGCTCGTGCTCGGGCACGAGATCGCGGGGCACGTCGTCGCGACGGGGCCTGGCGTCGACCGCGTCGACGTCGGCCTGCGCGCCGCCGTGCACCCCGCGACGCCGGTCGGCGACGAGCCGCTGCCGGCGCGCCTCGCGGGCCGGACCAACCTGCACGCCCGCGTGCGGTACCTCGGCTCCGCGGCCTTCGACCCGCACACCGACGGCGGGTTCGCCGAGCGGGTCGTCGTGCGCGCCGACCAGCTGCGCCCGCTGCCCGACGGTGTGAGCACGCAGCACGGGGCGCTCGCCGAGCCGCTCGCCGTCGCCATGCACGCCGTCGCGCGCGCCGGCGACCTGCGCGGCCGGCAGGTGCTCGTCAACGGGTGCGGCCCGATCGGGGCGCTCGTCGTCGCGGCCGCCCGCCGCGCCGGGGCGGCGCGGATCGTCGCGGCGGACGTCGCGTCGGCGTCGGCCGCGGTCGCCTCCCGCATGGGGGCGGACGACGTCCGCGTGCTCTCCGAGGGCGACGCCCTGCCCGAGGACGTCGAGGTGGTGATCGAGGCGTCCGGTGCGCCGGGCGCCCTCGCGGGCGTGCTGCGCGCGACTGCGCGCGGCGGCACGCTCGTGCAGGTCGGCAACCTGCCCGGCGGCGAGGTCACTGCCGCGCTCGGCGACCTCGTCACCCGGGAGATCACCTGGGTCGGCTCCTACCGGTTCATCGACGAGATCACCGACGCGATCGACGCGATGGCCGCGGGGCTCGACGTGTCGCCCGTCGTCTCGCACGTCTTCGACGTCGAGGAGGCCGAGAAGGCGCTCGCCGTCGCCGCCGACCGGTCGACCGGCTCCAGCAAGGTGATGCTGCGTCTCGGCGAGCCCGCCTAGCGTGACCCTCCGCGTGCCCGAGGGCGCCGCCGCGTCAGGCGGCGGCGTTCTCGGTCTCGCCGCGCAGGGCGTCGATCTGCTCCTGCAGGGTGGACAGCAGGTCGGCCACCTTGTCGGAGCCGTTCTCCCGCGCCTCGTCCGTCACGTGCTTGACCTCGGCGGATGCCGCCTCGAGCGCCACCTGCGCGTCCTCGAGGGCGACGACCGCGCCGTCCTGCGACTTCTCGGCCCGCGCGAGCGCCTCCCGAGCCTCGTCGGTCGCGGCCTGGGCGGAGGCCATCGCGTTCGTGACGTCGGTGCGGAGCTCGTCGGGGATGCCGGTCACCTGCTCCTCGATGCGCTGCAGGTCGGAGTCGATGGCCTCGGCCTGGCTCTGCGCGTCGGCGATGAACTGTTCGACGTCGGCGGGGGCGGAACACGCGCCGAGCATCATCGCGAGGGCGAGGAGGCTCGCCGCGGCGAGACGGGTCGTCGTCTTGCCCTTCGTGGTGCTCGTCGTCGCTGACGTCATGGCCACGATTCTGCACTGCCAACCTGAACATTCCCTTATAGGGCCGTGGAGATCTTGCACACAGCGACCGTCCCGGCTGCCCAGGACGGCGACGCCCCGCGGCGGCAGGATGACGCCATGAGCGCGCTGACGACGTCCGAGCTGACGGCGATCTACACCGACCTGCACGCCCACCCGGAGCTCGGTTTTGCCGAGCACCGCACGGCCCGGATCGTGGCCGACCGGCTCCGCGGCTGGGGCTACGACGTGCACGAGGGGATCGGCGGGACAGGCGTCGCGGGCGTCCTGGCGAACGGCGCGGGACCGCGCGTGCTGCTGCGCGCGGACATGGACGGGCTGCCGGTCGCCGAGCGGACCGGGCTGCCGTACGCGTCGACGCAGGTCACGACGGCCGCCGACGGTCAGGAGACCGGCGTCATGCACGCCTGCGGCCACGACGTGCACGTCACCTGCCTGCTCGGCGCCGCGGCCGAGCTCGCGGCGCGCCGGGACGCCTGGTCGGGCACGCTGCTGCTCGTCTTCCAGCCGGCGGAGGAGCTGGGCAACGGCGCGCGGGCCATGCTCGACGACGGCCTCTACGCGACCGTCGGCGGCGCGCCGGACGTCGTGCTCGGCCAGCACGTCATGCCCACGCCCGCCGGCGTGGTGAGCGTGACGCCGGGCGTCGCGATGTCGGCCACGGACTCGCTGCGGATCACCCTGCACGGGCGCGGGGGCCACGGGTCGATGCCGGAGACCACCGTGGACCCCGTGCTCATGGCCGCGGCCACGGTGCAGCGGCTGCAGGGCGTCGTGTCCCGCGAGATCGCGGCGAGCGACTCGGCGGTCGTGACGGTCGGGGCGATCCACGCCGGGACCCAGCCCAACATCATCCCGGACCGCGCCGAGCTGCTCGTCAACGTGCGGACCTTCACCGAGCCGGTGCGCGATCGCGTGCTCGGTGCGATCCGCCGCATCGTCGAGGCCGAGGCCGTCGCGTCCGGCGCCAGCGAGGCGCCCGAGGTCGAGACGATCACCACCTTCGCGGCCATGGTCAACGACCCGGTGGCGACCGAGCGCACCCGCCCGGTGCTGGCCGCCGCGCTGGAGGGGCAGCGGGGCCTGATCGAGTCGGCCGGCGGCCGGCCCGCCGTCCTGACCCTGCCGCCGATGGCGGCGTCGGAGGACGTCGGCGAGCTCGCCACCGACGCCGGTGCGCCGCTCGTGTACTGGTTCCTCGGCGGCTTCGACCCGGCCCGGTTCGCCGGCGTCGACCTGACGGCCGGCCGGCTCCCCGAGGGCGTCGCGTCCAACCACTCGCCGTTCTTCGCGCCCGAGCCCGAGCCGACGCTGGACCTCGGCGTCGCGACGCTCGTCGCCGCCGCGCAGGAGTGGCTCGACTGACCCGCGCTCGATGCGCGCGGCGGGGTCAGCGGGCGCCCAGCCGGCGGCTGATCTCGGCGGCGGCGCGACCGGCCGCGGCGGCGAGCTCGTCGCGACGCGCGGCGTCGACGTCGTCGGACCAGAACGTCAGCGCCACGCCCGCCACCGGGCGGCCGGTGTGGTCGAGGGCGGCGTGCGCGACGGACGCGAGGCCGGTCGTGACCTCGCCGTCCTCGGTGGCGTGGCCGCGACGGCGGGTGTCGCGCAGCACCTCGCGCAGGTCGCGCAGCGTGCGCGGGCCGACGCCGGTGCGGTCGGCGAGCGCCGCGGCCGACGGGAACAGCGCCCGCACCTGCGGGGCCGGCAGCAGGGCCAGCACCGCGCGGCCGCTGGCGGTGAGGTGGCTGGGCAGGCGGACGTCGACGTCGGTCACGAGGCTCGGCCGGTGCGGCGCGCGCTGCTCCACGAGGTACAGCACCTCGCGGCCGTGCAGCACGGCGAGGTGCGCGCTCTCGCCCGTCGTCTCGACCAGCCGCGCGACGACGGGGCGCGCCAGCCGGGCGAGCGGCGCCTGCCGCGCGTACGCCGACCCGAGCGACAGCGACGCCGTCCCCAGCCCGTAGCGGTGCTCCTCCGGCAGGTGCGTCACGAAGCCCTCGTCCACCAGCACGGACAGCAGGTGGTAGACGGTGGACCGCGGCAGGCCCAGGTGCTGCGCGACCGCTGCCGCCGGGACCGGGCCCGCCTGCGCGGCCAGGTAGGTCAGCACCCGCAGCGTGCTGCGCGCCGCCGGGACGTCCGCCATCGGGCCTCCTTCGCGCGCGGTCGTCCTGTCTGGGATCCCAGACTGAACCTCGCCGGAACCCGTGTCCAGCGCGCCGCGGACGGTGTGTGCTGGCGGCATGACCGTCACCACCGCTCGCGCCGTCGCCGAGAACCGTGTCGTCGAGGTCGGCGGCGACCCGCTGACCGTCGACGCCGTCGTCGCGGTCGCCCGCCACGGCGCGCAGGTCCACCTCACCGACCGCGCCCTGGCCGGGATGGCCGCGAGCCGCGCCGTCGTCGAGGACCTCGCCGACGACGCCCGCCCGCACTACGGCGTCTCCACCGGCTTCGGCGCCCTCGCCCGCCGCCACATCCCCACCGACAAGCGGGCGCAGCTGCAGCTCGGGCTGGTGCGCTCGCACGCCGCGGGCAGCGGCCCCGAGGTGGAGCGCGAGGTGGTGCGCGCGCTCCAGCTGCTGCGGCTCGCGACGCTCGCCACCGGCCGCACGGGCGCCCGCCCGGTGGTCGCGGAGACGTACGCGGCGATGCTCAACGCCGGCATCACGCCGGTCGTGCACGAGTACGGGTCGCTCGGGTGCTCCGGCGACCTGGCGCCGCTGGCGCACGTGGCGCTCGCCGCGCTGGGGGAGGGCCCGGTGCGTGTGACGGCATCGGGGGGCGCCGTCGACGCCGCCGACGCGCTCGCGGCGGCCGGCATCGCGCCGCTGGAGCTGCGCGAGAAGGAGGGCCTGGCCCTCATCAACGGCACCGACGGCATGCTCGGGATGCTGTGCCTCGCGCTGGACGACCTGCACCGCCTGCTCGCGACGGCGGACGTCGCCGCGGCGTCGAGCGTCGAGGCGCTGCTCGGCTCGGACGCGCCGTTCGCCGAGGACCTGGTCGGCATGCGGCCACACCCGGGGCAGGCGGCGTCGGCCGCGAACCTGCGGGCGCTGCTCGCCGGGTCGCCGGTCGTGGCGAGCCACCGGACCTTCGACGCCGACGGCCGCCCGGAGTGCACCCGCGTGCAGGACGCGTACTCGCTGCGCTGCGCGCCGCAGGTGCACGGCGCCGCGCGGGACACCGTCGAGCACGCGGCGTCGGTCGCGGGGCGTGAGCTCGCGTCGGCGATCGACAACCCCGTCGTCACGGTGGACGGCCGGGTCGAGTCGAACGGCAACTTCCACGGCGCGCCCGTCGCGTACGTGCTCGACTTCCTCGCGATCGCCGTGGCCGACGTCGCGAGCATGAGCGAGCGGCGCACCGACCGGTTCCTCGACGTCGCGCGCAACGAGGGCCTGCCGGCGTTCCTCGCCGACGACCCGGGCGTCGACTCCGGCCTGATGATCGCCCAGTACACGGCCGCCGGGATCGTCTCGGAGCTCAAGCGGCTGGCCGCGCCGGCGAGCGTCGACTCCATCCCGTCGTCCGCGATGCAGGAGGACCACGTGTCCATGGGCTGGGCCGGCGCACGCAAGCTGCGCCGCGCCGTCGACGAACTGGGCCGCGTGCTCGCCGTCGAGCTCATGACCGCCGCCCGGGCCCTCGACCTGCGCTGCACCCCCGCGACGGGCCTGTCGCCCGCCGCCGGCACCGGCGCCGTCCACGCGCTGCTGCGCGCCGCCGTCCCCGGCCCCGGGCCGGACCGGTTCCTCGCCCCCGAGATCGACGCCGTGACGCGGCTCGTGGCCGACGGCAAGGTCGTCGCCGCCGCGAGCGCCGCCGTCGGCCCGCTCCGCTGACCCTCCCGAACCCCCGAGCCACTCCCGAAGGAGACGACGATGTCCCACGCCATGTCCTACGACCGGGGGACCCCCGTCCCCGTGCGCGCGCCGCGCGGCACGACGCTCACCGCCCGCAGCTGGCAGACCGAGGCGCCGCTGCGGATGCTCATGAACAACCTCGACCCGGAGGTGGCGGAGCGCCCCGACGACCTGGTCGTCTACGGCGGCACCGGCCGGGCGGCGCGCGACTGGCCGAGCTACCACGCCATCGTCCGCACCCTCACGACGCTGGCCGACGACGAGACGCTGCTCGTCCAGTCCGGGAAGCCGGTGGGCGTGCTGCGCACGCACGAGTGGGCGCCGCGCGTGCTCCTCGCCAACAGCAACCTCGTGGGCGACTGGGCCACGTGGCCGGAGTTCCGGAAGCTCGAGGCGCAGGGCCTCACGATGTACGGCCAGATGACGGCCGGGTCGTGGATCTACATCGGCGCGCAGGGCATCCTCCAGGGCACGTACGAGACGCTCGCGGCCGTCGCCGCCAAGCGGTTCGGCGGCACGCTCGCGGGGACCCTCACGCTGACCGGCGGGTGCGGCGGCATGGGCGGCGCGCAGCCGCTGGCCGTCACGCTCAACGGCGGCGTGTGCCTCGTGGTCGACGTCGACCGGTCGCGCCTGGAGCGGCGCGTGCGCGAGCGCTACCTCGACGAGGTCGCGGACGACCTGGACGACGCCGTCCGGCGGGTCGAGGCGGCGAAGGCGGGGCGCCGGGCGCTGTCGGTGGGCGTCGAGGGGAACAGCGCGGAGGTCGTGCCGGAGCTGCTGCGTCGGGGCGTAGCGGTGGACGTGGTCACGGACCAGACGTCGGCGCACGACCCGCTGTCGTACCTGCCGGTGGGGGTCTCCGTCGACGAGTGGCACGACTGCGCGGACGCCAAGCCGGAGGAGTTCACCGACCGGGCGCGCGAGTCGATGGCCCGGCACGTGGAGGGCATGGTCGGCTTCCTCGACGCGGGCGCGGAGGTGTTCGACTACGGCAACTCGATCCGCGACGAGGCGCGCCGCGGCGGCTTCGACCGGGCGTTCGACTTCCCGGGCTTCGTCCCCGCCTACATCCGGCCGCTGTTCGCGCAGGGCAAGGGCCCGTTCCGCTGGGCCGCGCTGTCCGGCGACGCGCGTGACATCGCCGCCACCGACAAGGCCGTCCTCGACCTCTTCCCCGACGACGACCACCTGCACCGCTGGATCCGCGCCGCCCAGGAGCGCGTCGCGTTCCAGGGCCTGCCGGCCCGCATCTGCTGGCTCGGCCACGGCGAGCGCGACCGTGCGGGGCTGGCGTTCAACGACCTCGTCGCGTCCGGGGAGGTGAGCGCGCCGGTCGTCATCGGCCGCGACCACCTCGACTCCGGCTCCGTCGCCTCCCCGTACCGGGAGACCGAGGGCATGGCCGACGGCTCCGACGCCATCGCCGACTGGCCGCTGCTCAACGCGCTCACCGCCGCGTCGTCCGGCGCCACCTGGGTGTCGCTGCACCACGGCGGCGGCGTCGGGATGGGGCGGTCCATCCACGCCGGGCAGGTGTCCGTCGCGGACGGCACCGACCTGGCGGCGCAGAAGCTCGCGCGCGTGCTGTCCAACGACCCGGGGCTCGGCGTCCTGCGGCACGTCGACGCCGGGTACGACGACGCAGCGGCCGCGGCGTCGCGGGGCGGGCTCCGCGTGCCGATGCGAGAGTCGTAGGCATGCGCGAGGTGGAGCACCCGGGCGGTTCGCACCCGGCCACGCTGATCCTGGGGATCGGCGAGCTCACGACGAACGCCCCCGAGGCCGTCGGCGTCGACCCGGTAGTCGACCCGACAGGCGTGATCCGGGACGCCGCGCTGCTGCTCGACGGCGGGCGCGTGGCCTGGGCGGGCCCGGAGAGCGCGTGCGCCGACGGCGTCGAGGCGGCGCTGGGGCGTGCGCCCGACCGCGTCGTCGGCGTCGAGGGGCGCGCGGTCGTGCCCGGCTTCGTGGACTCGCACAGCCACCTGGTGTTCGCCGGCGACCGGTCGGCGGAGTTCGAGGCGCGCATGGCCGGCCGTCCGTACGCGGCCGGCGGGATCCGCACCACGGTCGCGGCCACGCGCGCGGCGTCGGACGACGGGCTGCGGGCGGTGCTGCGCCGGCACGTCGACCAGGCGCTCGCGCAGGGCACCACGACCCTCGAGACCAAGAGCGGCTACGGGCTGAGCGTCCCCGACGAGGAGCGGGCCGTGCGCCTCGCCCGGGAGGTCACCGACGAGGTGACGTTCCTCGGCGCGCACGTGGTGCCGCCCGAGTTCTCCGACGACCCGGACGGCTACGTCGACCTCGTCGTCGGCGACATGCTCGCCGCGTGCGCCCCGCACGCGCGCTGGGTGGACGTGTTCTGCGAGACCGGCGCGTTCACCCCGGAGCAGTCGCGCCGCGTGCTGGAGGCGGGCGCCGCCGCCGGGCTGGGCGTCCGCGTGCACGCGAACCAGCTCGGGCCGGGCGAGGGCGTGCGCCTCGCCGTCGACCTCGGCGCCGCCGCCGTCGACCACTGCACCTACCTGTCCGACGACGACGTCGCGGCGCTCGCGGCGTCGTGGGGTGGGGAAGCGCAGGGAACCGTCGCGACG
The DNA here is from genome assembly GCF_050311635.1 of Isoptericola nanjingensis. Taxonomy (NCBI): domain Bacteria; kingdom Bacillati; phylum Actinomycetota; class Actinomycetes; order Micrococcales; family Promicromonosporaceae; genus Isoptericola; species Isoptericola nanjingensis. The sequence continues at coordinate 56,839 of NZ_JBNOZL010000007.1, forward strand.
CTGCTGCCCGGCGTCGAGTTCTCCACGCGCCAGCCGTACCCCGACGCGCGCCGCCTGCTCGACGCGGGCGCCGTCGTCGCGCTGGCCAGCGACTGCAACCCCGGCTCGTCGTACACGAGCTCGATGCCGCTCATGGTGGCGCTCGCGGTGCGGGAGACGGGCATGACCGTCGCCGAGGCCGTCTGGGCCGCGACCGCGGGCGGCGCCCGTGCGCTGCGTCGCGACGACGTCGGGCACCTCGCGCCCGGCGCCCGCGCCGACGTCGTCGTCCTCGACGCCCCGTCCCGCACGCACCTCGCCTACCGTCCCGGCGTCCCGCTCGTGCACGCGGTGTGGAAGGACGGCCACCCTGCGAGGTAGCACCAGTCCTGCCGAGGTAGTACGCACCTCCGCGAGGTAGTACGAGAATCCGCGAGGTAGCGCCCTGCCCTCAGGACTTGGGGGATGTGCGGTTTTTGTCCGTACTACCTCGGCAGGATTGGTACTACTTCGCGGGGTTCGGTACTACCTCGCGGAGGGCGAGGCCCGCCAGCACCTCCAGCACGCAGAGGGCGGCGAGGCGGACGGTGCGGCCGTCGGGGGCGTCGGCGGTCGCGTCCACCTCGGCGAGGTCGACGGAGCGGACGCGCGGGTCGGTGGCGGCCGCGCGGACGAGGGCGCGCAGCTCCCAGGCCGCCAGCCCGCCGGGCACGGACGCGGGGCAGCCGGGCGCGACGGAGCGGTCGCAGACGTCCACGTCGACGTCCAGGTGCACCGGCCCGCCCGCGGCGCCTGCGACGTCCAGGGCCGCGCGGACGACGTCGCCCGGCCCGCCGGGACCTCGCTCGTGGACCTGCCGACGAACCTCGTCGAGCGTCACGACCGTGATGCCCAGGTCGCGCGCCCGGCGGGCGTAGGCCGCCGAGTTGGCGAAGTCCGCGATGCCGATCTGCACGACGCGCGCGGGGTCCAGGCCGGCCTCGATCAGCCGCCGTACGGGCGAGCCGTTGGAGACGCCGTCGCGCAGGTCGTAGTGCGCGTCGACGGTGACCAGGCCGGCGGTCGCGACGTCGTCCCCCCAGGCGCCGAGGGCCACCGGGACCGTGAGCGCGTTGTCCCCGCCCAGCGCGACGACGGCGCGCGCCCCCGCCAGCGCCGACCGCACCGCGGCTCGCGCGCGGGCCTCGCCGTCCGGCCCGTCCGGCTCGTCGACGTCGCCGTGGTCGACGACGGCCGGCTCGCCCAGGTCGACGGGCGCGCCGTCGGCGCCACGGATCAGCGCGGGGCTGTACCGGCGCAGCGCGGCCCGCACGGCGGCGGGCGTGGCGTGCGCGCCCGTCGTCGACAGCGACGTGCGCCAGGTGGGGACGCCGATCAGGGCCAGGTCGGCAGGGGCCCCGGGCGACGGTGCAGGCCAGGAGCCGGCGCGCGGCCAGAGCGGGTCGTGGGGCAGGGGAGCGGAGGTCACCTGCCGACCGTACGACTCCCATGAGGTGCCTCACACACCCGGGGGACCCCCTGGGCATCGTGGTATCCCGCTGCTAGGGTCTGGCATTCGTGGGTTCGATACCTACGTTCGATCACGTCGATCATTCGATCGCCGGATCCGGCCACCTTCGATCGTGCATGGAGCTCCCGTGACCGTCAGCGTCCCCGCGAGGACCGACCTCACCGCGCGTCTCGACGTCGACTTCCGTCGCGTCGCCAGCGCGCTGTGTCGGTGAACCTCCCGCGTCGCTGACCCCACGGTGACCGTCGTCGACGCCGACGACGCCGCTCCACGACGCGGCCCCGAGCCCGCGTCCCCCGCACCCTCGTGCACCCCCTGATCATCCGGACGACCGCCTGCCGCCGTCGTCCACACCCAGGCGCCCTCGGGCGCCCGAGGCGAAAGGTTCACCTGTGTCTTCCGCAACCAAGGTCCCCGGCGCGCAGCCGCGCGAACGCAAGGGCCTGCGCTTCCCGTCGTTCTCGGTCCAGATCCTGCTGGGCCTCGCGCTGGGCGTGCTGCTCGGCTGGCTGGCGCTGGCCCTCGGCCCGCAGGCCGACGGCGAGACGCCCAACGGCCTGACCACGACGCTCGACACCATCGGCTCGTCGTTCGTCACCCTGCTCAAGGCGATCGTGCCGCCGCTGATCTTCACGGCCATCGTCGCGTCGATCGCGAACCTGCGCTCCGTCACCAACGCGGCCCGCCTGGCCGGCCAGACGCTGCTCTGGTTCGCCATCACCGCCGCGATCTCCGTGGCGATCGGCATCGGCCTGGGCCTCGTGTTCCAGCCGGGCCACAACACGACGCTCACCACGGCGGAGGCGGCCGAGCCGTCCAGCACCGGCACGTGGCTCGACTTCCTCAACGGCCTCATCCCGACCAACGTGCTCGGCCTGGGCGCGAAGACGTCGGTCGAGGCGGGGGCCGACGGCGCGCTGAGCGCCGAGACCGGCATCAGCTTCAACGTGCTGCAGATCCTCGTCGTCGCGCTGGTCATCGGCATCGCCGCGCTGAAGTCGGGCGCCAAGGCCGACCCGTTCCTCGCGTTCAACAAGTCCGCGCTCGCCATCGTGCAGAAGGTGCTGTGGTGGATCATCCGCCTCGCGCCGCTGGGCACGATGGGCCTCATCGGCAACGCCGTCGCCACCTACGGCTGGGAGTCGCTGCGCTCGCTCGCCTCGTTCTCCGTGGCGATCTACGTGGGCCTCGCGCTGGTCCTGTTCGTCGTCTACCCGGTGCTGCTCAAGGCCAACGGCCTCGGCGTCATCGCCTGGTTCAAGGGCGCGTGGCCGGCGATCCAGCTCGCGTTCGTCTCCCGCTCGTCCGTGGGCACGATGCCCGTCACGCAGCGCGTCACCGAGCGGAACCTCGGCGTGCCGAGCGAGTACGCGTCGTTCGCGGTGCCGCTGGGCTCGACGACGAAGATGGACGGTTGCGCCTCGATCTACCCGGCGATCTCCGCGATCTTCGTGGCGCAGATCTTCGGCATCGACCTGTCGCTGACCGACTACCTGCTCATCGCGTTCGTGTCCGTGGTGGGCTCGGCCGCCACCGCGGGCCTCACCGGCGCGATGGTCATGCTGACCCTCACGCTGTCCACGCTGGGCCTGCCGCTGGCGGGCGTGGGCCTGCTCCTCGCCGTCGACCCGATCCTCGACATGGGCCGCACCGCGGTGAACGTCGCCGGGCAGACGCTGGTCCCGACCATCGTCGCCAAGCGCGAGGGCATCCTCGACCTCGAGCAGTACCGCGCCGCGTCGTCGGAGCACCTGTTCGACGAGGACGAGACTGCGCAGGACGACGTGCAGGACGACGCCGCCCAGGCCGAGACCGCGCAGGACGGCGCCGGCCGCGAGCCGGTGGGCGCCGGCGCGAAGGCCTGACGGCCCGCAGCACGTGACGGAGGCCCGGTGGGGAAGACCCGCCGGGCCTCCGGCGCGTTCCGGGCGGGCTACCGGGCGAGGTCGGCGGCGTCGACCAGCCCGGCGCAGGGGACGGCGAGGACGTCGCCGCGGCGGAGGTCGCGCGGCAGCAGCACGACCGGCCCGCCGCGGCCCGGGGCCGGGTGCACGGTGAACGGGCGCCGAGGCTCCGCGGACGCCCGGCCCACGAGCCGCGCCCGGTCGAGCAGGACGGCGCACCCGCCGAGGTCGGCGTCGAGCCAGGCCTGTCGTGCGTCGTCCCCGAGCCGCGGGACGGCGTCCAGCACGCGGGCGAGGACGACCGTCCGCGCCGTGGGGTCGCCCCAGTAGCGGTCGACCCGGGTGACGTCGGCACCCACCGGGACGTAGACGCGCGGCGTCGGGTAGTGCTCGGCGAGCCGGGCCAGGCTGGTGCGGTCGACGAGCACGTCGTCGCCGGTGAGCTCGGTGCCCTCCGGCCACCCCTCGAGCGCGGGGCGGCGGGTGCGGACCAGGGTGGTGAACAGCGTCGTGAGGCTCATGCCTCCGGTCTACTGCGGGGCGGTCCCGCGGGACCCGGACCTCACGGGACGCATACGGGGACGAGCCCGATCCTCACGACTCCCCGCCGTCCGGGTCGAAGCGGTAGCCCATGCCGGACTCGGTGACGAGGTAGCGCGGGGCGGCGGGGTCGGGCTCGAGCTTCTTGCGCAGCTGCGCCACGTACAGCCGCAGGTACCCGGTGTCGGTCACGTGCTCCGACCCCCAGATCTCGGTGAGGAGCGTCTGGCGGGTGACGAGCTTGCCGGGGTTGCGCACCAGCCGCTCGAGCATCTGCCACTCGGTGGGCGTGAGGCGCACGTGCTCCGTCTGCCCGTCACGGGCGCGCGTGACGCTGTGCGCGGAGAGGTCCACCGTGACGTCGCCGAACCGCACCACCGGGTCGGAGTCCTCGTGCGCGACGCGGCGGGTGAGAGCGCGGATCCGGGCCAGGAGCTCCTCGATGGAGAACGGCTTCGTCACGTAGTCGTCCGCGCCCGCGTCGAGCGCCTCGACCTTGTCGGCCGCGCCGGTGCGCCCCGACACCACGAGGATCGGCGCGTCCGACCAGCCGCGGACGGCGTGGATGACGTCGATGCCCTCCAGCTCCGGCATGCCCAGGTCGATCATGAACACGTCGGGCCGGTGGTCGATGGCGCGGGCGATCGCCTGCGTCCCGGTGGTCGCCGTGACGATCTCGTACCCCTGCGCGGTGAGCGTGATCCGCAGGGCGCGCAGGATCTGCGGGTCGTCGTCGGCGATGAGGATCTTCATGGGGCGGTCGCCTCCGGCTGGTCGGGCTGGTCGGGCTGGTCGGGCTGGTCGTGCGGCGCGGCGACCGCGGCCGGGAGCGCGACCACCATCGTGAGGCCGCCGCCGGGCGTGTCCTCGGGGGTGAGCGTGCCGCCCATGCCCTCGACGAACCCCTTGGACAGCGCGAGGCCGAGCCCCAGGCCGGTCGTGTTGTCGGTGTCGCCGAGCCGCTGGAAGGGCACGAACACGTCCTCGCGCCGGTCGGCGGGGATGCCGGGGCCGTGGTCGACCACCCGGATCTCGACCGTGCCGGCGAACGTGCTGGTCGAGACCCGCACCCGCCGCCCGGAGGGCGAGTGCCGCAGCGCGTTGGCCAGCAGGTTCACCAGCACGCGCTGCAGCAGCACGGAGTCGGCGACGACGCTCGGCGCCGTGAGGTCGAGGTCCAGCTCCACCTCGCCGGGGCCGACGCCGAGCTCGTCGAGCGCGGGCAGCACGACGTCGGCGGTCTCGACGGGCGCGGTCGAGACGGCGAGGACGCCCGCCTCCAGGCGGCTCACGTCGAGCAGGTCGGTGATCAGGGTGGCCAGCGCGGTGAGGCTCTCGTCGGCCGTCACCAGCAGCTCGTCCCGGTCCGCCTCGCTCAGCGCGCCGCGGGCGGAGCGCAGCCCGCTCACGGCGGCGGCGGCGGAGCTCAGCGGGCGGCGCAGGTCGTGGCTCAGCGCGGACAGCAGGGCGCTGCGCACGCGGTCGGACTCGGTGAGCTGGTCCACCTCGCTCGCCACCTCGGCCAGGTCGCTGCGCTCCAGCGCGGCCTGCAGCTGGACCGCGATGACGTTCAGGAGGCGGCGCTCGGAGGCCGCGAGGTCGCCCCCGGACAGCTCGAGGACGGCGCGGTCGCCGACGTCGATCGTCGTGCGCGGGCCCGTGGGGTCGTCCCCGCCGTCCGCGGCCAGCACCGCGCCGCCGGCGACGAGGCGGGCCCCGGTGAGACCGAACGCCTCCCGCGCCCGGCTCACCAGCGCCTGCACGGCGTCCTGCCCGCGCAGCACGCTGCCGGCGACCGTCGCCAGCACCTCCGACTCGGCGGCGGCCCGGTGGGCGGCGCGCGTGGTGCGGGCGGCGCGGTCCACGACGACGCTCACGAGCACGGCCGTGACGACGTAGAGGACGAGGGCGACGACGTGCAGCGGCTCGCCCACGGTGATGGTGTGGATCGGCTCCACGAAGAAGAAGTCGAGCGTGACCCCGGACAGGATCGCGGCATAGACCGCGGGCCCCGCCCCGCCGATCAGCGCCACCACGACGACCAGGAGCTGGTACGACAGCACGTCGGAGACGATCGACTCCTCGCTGCGGATCGACACGAGCCCCCACGTCAGCAAGGGCCCGCCCAGGACGGCGAGCAGGAAGCCGGCCAGGCGGCGCTTCGCCGACAGGGCGCCGCCCATCCGCGGCAGCCGGGTGCGACCGCCCGCGGCGGCGTGGTTGACGATGTGGACGTCGATGTTGCCGGCCTCGCGCGTCACGGTCGCGCCGATGCCGGGCCCGCTGAGGGCGGCGGCGAGGCGGCCGCGGCGGGAGACGCCGATGACGAGCTGCGTCGCGTTGACGCCGCGCGCGAACTCCACGAGCGCCGTGGGGACGTCGTCGCCCACCACCTGGTGGTAGGTGCCGCCGAGCTCCTCGACGAGCATCCGCTGCCGGGCGAGCGCGCCCGGGGTCGCGCCGCGCAGCCCGTCCTGGCTGGTGACGTGGACGGCGAGCAGGTCGCCGCCGGCCGACCGCGCCGCGATCCGTGCCCCGCGCCGCAGGAGCGTCTCGCCCTCGGGCCCGCCGGTGAGCGTCACGACCACGCGTTCGCGGGCCTCCCACGTGGAGTCGATGCCGTGCTCGGTGCGGTAGTGCTGCAGCGCCGCGTCGACCTCGTCGGCCAGCCACAGCAGGGCGAGCTCGCGCAGCGCGGTGAGGTTCCCGAGGCGGAAGTAGTTCGACAGCGCAGCGTCCACGCGTTCGGCCGGGTAGACGACGCCGGAGGAGAGGCGGTCGCGCAGCGCCTGCGGGGCGAGGTCCACGACCTCGATCTGGTCCGCGGCGCGCAGCACGGCGTCGGGGATGGTCTCCTGCTGCGCCACCCCGGTGATCTTCTGGACGACGTCGTTGAGCGACTCGATGTGCTGGATGTTGACGGTCGAGAGGACGTCGATGCCGGCGTCGAGCAGGGCGTCGACGTCCTCCCACCGCTTCGCGTGCGCCAGGCCGGGGGCGTTGGTGTGCGCCAGCTCGTCGACCAGCGCGACGTCCGGCCGCCGCGCGAGGACGGCGTCGAGGCCCAGGTCGGTGAGCTCGACGCCGCGGTGCACGACCGACGCGCGCGGCACGACCTCCAGGCCCGCCGCCATCGCGGCCGTCGCGGCGCGCCCGTGCGTCTCCACGAGCGCGACCACGACGTCCCGGCCGTCGTCGCGCAGCCGCTTGCCCTCCTCGAGCATGGCGTAGGTCTTCCCCACGCCCGGCGCCGCGCCGAGGAGGACGCGCAACCTGCCGCGACCCATGCTCACCTCCCGAGCTCGGCCGTGCTCTCGTCGAGGGCCACGTTGAGCTCCAGCACGTCGACCACGGGCTCCCCGAGGTATCCCAGGGCGCGACCCTCAGTGTGCCTCGCGACGAGGTCCGAGACCTCCTTTTCGGACAGACCGCGGGCGGCGGCGACCCGCGCGACCTGGAGGTCGGCGTACTCGGGGCTGATGTGCGGGTCCAGCCCGGACCCGGACGCGGTGACGGCGTCCGCCGGGACGTCCGCCGGGTCCACGCCCTCGAGCGCGGCCACGGCCGCGCGCCGCTCCCCGATCGCGGCGACGAGGTCGGGGTTCTCGGGGCCGAGGTTCGACCCGGACGACGCGGCGCCGTCCCAGCCGTCGCCCGCGGCCGACGGCCGCGGCTGGACGTACTGCGGCAGGGGCGCCCCTTCCGCGTCCGTGAAGCCCTGGCCGATCAGGGCCGACCCGACGACGGTGCCGTCGCCGTCGCGCACGAGCGAGCCGTCGGCCTGCGCCGGCAGCACGAGCTGCCCGACGCCGGTGATCGCCGCCGTATAGCCGACGCCGAGCAGCAGGGTGAGGACGATCATCGCCCGGACCGCGACCCCGAGGGTGCGGCCGGTGCTGCGGGTGGTGGCGTTCATGGTGCTGTTCCTTCTTCCTGCTCTGCTCAGAACACTGTGCTGTTCAGAAACCGGGGACGAGGCGGACGACGAGGTCGATGAGCCAGATGCCGACGAACGGCGCGACGATGCCGCCGAGGCCGAAGACCAGGAGGTTGCGCCCGAGGGTCTTCGACGCGTCCATGGGCCGGTACCGCACGCCGCGCAGGGACAGCGGGATGAGCAGCACGATGACGAGCGCGTTGAACACGATCGCGGAGACCACGGCGGACGACGGCGAGCTCAGGCCCATGACGTTGAGCGCCTCGAGGCCGGGGAACACGCCCATGAACATCGCGGGGATGATCGCGAAGTACTTGGCGATGTCGTTCGCGATGGAGAAGGTCGTCAGCGCGCCGCGGGTGATGAGCAGCTGCTTGCCGATGCGGACGACGTCGATGAGCTTGGTGGGGTCGGAGTCGAGGTCGACCATGTTGCCGGCCTCCTTCGCTGCCGACGTGCCCGAGTTCATCGCGACGCCGACGTCGGCCTGCGCGAGGGCGGGGGCGTCGTTGGTGCCGTCCCCCGTCATCGCGACGAGGCTGCCGCCCTCCTGCTCGCGCCGGATGAGCTCCAGCTTGTCCTCCGGCGTGGCCTCGGCGAGGTAGTCGTCGACGCCGGCCTCGGCGGCGATGGCCGCGGCGGTCAGCGGGTTGTCGCCGGTGACCATCACGGTGCGGATGCCCATGGCGCGCAGCTCGGCGAACCGGTCCGCGATGCCCTCCTTGACGACGTCCTTGAGGTGCACGACGCCGAGCACGCGCCCGGCCCCGCCCGGCGCCCGGACCGCCACGACCAGCGGCGTGCCGCCGGACCGTGCGACCCGTTCGACGGCGTCCTCCACCTCCGCGACCACCGGGGCGGCGGGGGCGCCGCCGCCGGCGAGCCAGGCCATGACCGCGCTGCCGGCGCCCTTGCGGATCTGCGTGCCGTCCGGCTCGTCGAGGCCGGACATGCGGGTCTGCGCGGTGAACGGCACGACCTCGCCGGGCACCGCGGTGCTCTCGTGGCTCCCCACGTCCACCCCGGCCCGGACGGCGAGCGCCACGATCGACGCGCCCTCCGGCGTCGGGTCCGCGAGGGACGACAGGGCGGCGGCGCGCACCAGGTCGCGGGCGTCGACGCCGGCCAGCGGCAGGAACTCGCTCGCCTGCCGGTTGCCGTAGGTGATGGTGCCGGTCTTGTCGAGGAGCAGCGTCGTGACGTCGCCGGCGGCCTCGACGGCGCGGCCGGACATCGCGAGCACGTTGCGCTGCACGAGGCGGTCCATCCCGGCGATGCCGATCGCCGAGAGCAGCGCGCCGATCGTCGTCGGGATGAGGCAGACCAGCAGCGCCACCAGCACGGCCACGCTCACCGGGCTCGCCGCGTACGACGCGATCGGGTTCAGGGTGAGCGCGACGACGACGAACACGATCGACAGCGACGCGAGCAGGATGCTCAGCGCGATCTCGTTCGGCGTCTTCTGCCGGCTGGCGCCCTCGACGAGCGCGATCATCCGGTCGACGAACGTCTCGCCCGGCTTCGAGGTGATGCGCACGACGATCCGGTCGGACAGCACCCGCGTGCCGCCGGTGACGGCGGACCGGTCGCCCCCCGACTCGCGGATCACGGGCGCGGACTCGCCGGTGATGGCGGACTCGTCCACGGACGCGATGCCCCGCACGATCTCGCCGTCGCCCGGCACGAGGTCGCCGGCGGCGACCACGACGACGTCGCCGAGGTCCAGGTCGGCCGACGACACGTCGGCGAGCGCGGCGTGCAGGGCCTCGGGGTCGGCCGCGTCGTCGTAGGCGGCGACGCGGTGCGCGACCGTGGCCGTGCGGGTCTGGCGGAGCGTGTCCGCCTGGGCCTTGCCGCGGCCCTCCGCGACCGACTCGGCGAGGTTCGCGAACACGACGGTGAGCCAGAGGAACAGCGCGATCACGGCCGTGAACGAGCCGGGGACGACGGTGCCGCCCGAGGTCACGGGCCCGCCGAGGAACGGCTCGACGACGGCGAGCACGGTGGTCAGCGCGGCGCCGACCCACACGACGAACATCACGGGGTTGCGCCACATCTGGCGCGGGTCGAGCTTGCGGAACGCGCCCGGCAGGGCGGCCCGCACCTGGGCCCAGGTGAAGACCCCGCCCGGCGTGCGGGCGGCCTCCGGTGACGAGGGAGCGGGGGACGACGGGGTATCGATCAGGGTGGTCATGAGTTACACGAGCCCTTCCGCCAGGGGACCCAGCGCGAGAACGGGGAAGTAGGTGAGCGCGGTGAGGATGACGACGACCCCGACGAGCAGCCCGACGAACTGCGGGCGGTGCGTGGGCAGGGTCCCCGCGGTGGCGGGCACCTTGTCCTGCCGGGCGAGCGACCCGGCCAGGGCGAGCACGAGCACGATCGGCACGAAGCGCCCGAGCAGGATCGCGACGCCGAGCGCCGTGTTCATCCAGGGCGTGTTCGCCGTGATGCCGGCGAAGGCCGAGCCGTTGTTGTTGGCCGCGGACGTGAAGGCGTACAGGACCTCGGACATGCCGTGCACGCCCGGGTTCCAGATCGTCGTCGAGACGACGCTCTCGCGCACCGCCGGGATCGCGAAGCTGAGCGCGGTGCCCGCCAGCACGAGCGTCGGGGTGACGAGGATGTAGAGGCTGGCGAGCTTGATCTCGCGGGGCCCGATCTTCTTGCCCAGGTACTCGGGCGTGCGGCCCACCAGCAGGCCGGCGACGAACACCGCGATGACGGCCAGCACGAGCATGCCGTAGAGGCCCGACCCGACGCCGCCGGGCGCGACCTCGCCGAGCATCATGTTGAGCATCGGGATCATCCCGCCCAGCGCGGTGAACGAGTCGTGCATCGCGTTCACGGCGCCGGTCGACGTCGTCGTGCTGGTGGTCGCGAAGAGCGTGGTCCCGACGATGCCGAACCGCGCCTCCTTGCCCTCCATGGCGCCGCCCGCGAGCTGCGGGGCGGTGCCGCTCCCGGCGGACTCGAGCGCCGTCAGCGCGGCGAACGACGCCACGAAGATCACGCCCATCGCCGCGAGGATCGCGTACCCCTGCCGCAGGTCGCCCACCATCCGGCCGAACGTGCGCGGCAGCGAGAACGGGACGGCCAGCATGAGGAGCACCTCGACGACGCTCGTCCACGCCGTCGGGTTCTCGAACGGGTGGGCCGAGTTCGCGTTGAAGAACCCGCCGCCGTTGGTGCCGAGCAGCTTGATGGCCTCCTGCGACGCCACCGGCCCGCCGGGGATGCTCTGCGCGCCGCCGGCCACGGTCGTGACGTCGGTGAAGCCGTCGAAGTTCTGCACGACGCCACCGATCATCAGCACCACCGCGCCCACCACCGAGAGCGGCAGCAGGATGCGCAGCGAGCCCCGGACCAGGTCGACCCAGAAGTTGCCGATCGTCCCCCTGCGGCGGTGCGCGAACCCGCGCACCAGCGCCACGGCGACGGCCATGCCGACCGCCGCGGAGACGAAGTTCTGCACCGCGAGCCCGGCGAGCTGCACCGTGTAGCCGACGGTCTGCTCGGGCGAGTACGACTGCCAGTTCGTGTTCCCCACGAACGACGCGGCCGTGTTGAACGACAGGTCCGGCGCGACGGCGGGCAGCCCCAGCGAGTACGGCAGCCACTGCTGCGTGCGCTGCAGGGCGTAGACGAGCAGCAGCCCGACGAGGGAGAAGGTCAGGACGCCGCGCGCGTACGCCTGCCACGTCTGCCCGGAGCGCGGGTCGACGCCCAGCAGCCGGTACAGGCCCCGCTCGACGCGCCAGTCGCGAGGGGTGGTGTACACGGTCGCCATGTAGTCGCCGAACGACCGGTGGACGACCGCGAGGACGAGGGCGACGGTCCCGAGCGCGAGGACCGCCCCGACCCAGCCCATCAGAACTTCTCCGGCTTCACGAGGGCCACCACGAGGTAGACCAGCGCGGCCACGCCGAGAGCGGCGGCGAGGAGCTCGACGACGATCACAGCTTCTCCACCGCCTTCCCGATCCCGGCGACCAGCGCGAACAGGGCGATCACGCCCAGCACGTAGACGACGTCAAGCACCAGCACGTCCCCACTTCGATTCCGACGGCCGGCCTCCGGAGAGGGTCGGGCCGGGCGCCCTTCCCGGGTGCCGACGACGATGCAACACCCGTCGGAAGCCCGTGTACCCCGTCCTCACGGGATCCATACGGCGCCGGGGCGCACCCTGACGGAAGCCCTACGGGCGTGGCCCCGCCACCTCGGAAAAACCGGCGCGTGGCGGCGGTCGGCCGTGCCAGGCTGCCCCGCATGGACTCCGTCGACGACGACACCCGGGCCGCGTGGGCCGTCGCCTCGCGCAAGTACACCGACGAGTACGACGAGCACCTCGCGCAGGCCAGGACCGCCCGGCTGCTGCCCGCGGAGGTCGCCGCGATCGGGGAGCTGGTCCGGGGCGCCGACGTCGTGCACCCGATGAGCGGCCACGGCCTGGACGACGTCGCCCTGGCGCGGCTGGGCGCGCGGTCCGTGCACGGCCTGGACTACAGCCCGGCGCCGGTGGAGAGCGCGCAGCGCCGGGCCGACGAGCTCGGCGTGCCCTGCCGGTACACCCGCGCGACGCTGCCGGACAGCGGCCTCGACGACGCGTGCGCCGACCTCGTCTACACCGGCAAGGGCGCGCTCATCTGGGTCGCGGACCTGCCCGCCTTCCTCGCCGAGGTGCGCCGCCTGCTGCGGCCGGGCGGGCGGTTCTACGTCTACGAGGCCCACCCGCTGGTGCCGCTGTGGGCGTGGGACGCCGACGAGCTCCGCGTGCGCCCTGACCGGGGGTACTTCGAGGCGTCGCACGTCAACGACACGTTCCCCGGCCACGGGGCGGTGGAGCGGCAGCGCACGCTCGCCGAGACCGTCATGGACTGCCTGCGCGGCGGGTTCGAGATCGAGCACCTCGAGGAGCACCCCGACCCGTTCTGGCGCCCCGACGGCATCGACGCCGCCGCCTGGGACGGCCGCGTCCCGAACGCGTTCAGCCTGCTGGCGCGCCGGGTCTGAGCGCGACGCTCAGCGCAGGGCGTACGCCGGGACGTTGGTGTCGGTCGCGAACACGTCCGTCATCCACAGCATCGAGCGGTACATCCACCGCGTGGTGAAGGTCCGGTCCCGCATCCGGATGCGCGCGTTCGTCGGCGGTGCCAGGAACGGCCCCGCGTTGCCGGTCCGCGCGACCCGGGTGGGCTTGCGCATCCGCCGGTCGTAGGCCGCGAACGCGGTCTCGTGGTCGCCGCGCGCCGCCACGAGCTCGCCGGCGAGGACGTAGGCGGCGACGAGGGACAGGCCCGTCCCGAAGCCGCCGAGGGTGTTGGCGTGCCCCGAGTCGCCGACCAGCGCGAACCGCCCGCGCGTGAACGACGTCATCCGGGTGCGCGCGAGGGCGTCGAGGTAGAGGTCGTCGGCCCGGCGGACGGCGTCGAGCGCGGCGGGCACGCGCCAGCCGGCGCCGGCGAAGGCGGCCTCGAGGAACGCCCGCTGGGACGCGGCGTCGTGGCGGTCGTACGGTGCCCCGCCGCCCGGCGCGCGGAAGACGAACAGGCTCGGCGCCTTCTGCCCGCCGAGCAGCGCGAGCCGGCCGGGCTCGTTGTACCCGTAGGCGACGGCGCGGCCGTCGGGGCGCCGGGTCTCCAGCCCGTCGAGCGGCGCCGCGGCGTCGGCGACGGCGTAGCAGTACCCGAGCGACTCGACGAGCTGCTCCTCCGGGCCGAACGCGAGCCGCCGCACGGCGGAGTGCACGCCGTCGGCGCCCACCACCAGGTCGAACCGCTCGCTCGGCCGGTGTGCGAACGCGACCTGCACGCCGTCCGTCGTCTCGGTCGCGCCCACGATCTCGTCGCCGAAGACGTACTCGGCGTCGCGGGCGGTGTGCTCGTGCAGGACGGCGGCGAGGTCGCCGCGCAGGACCTCCAGGTCGCCGCCGACGAACTCGCCCGGGATCACGGCGCGGACCCGGTCGCGGGCGTCGACCATGCGCCAGTCGGTCCGCGGGGTCTGGCGGGCGCGCACGTCGTCGAGGATCCCCATGCGGTCCAGGACGTCGCGGTGGGTGCGGCCCTTGAAGTCGACGGCCTGGCCGCCGGGCCGGAGCGCGGGGGCCTTCTCGACGACGGTGACGTCGAAGCCGTTGCGGCCGAGCCAGCGGACGAGCGCGGGCCCGGCGATGCTCGCGCCGGAGACGAGGATCTTCGAGGTGGACATGGACTGCTCCTTCGGTGACCGAGGCTTAATTGCGTCCCAGAGACACAGTAAGCATCCGCGTACGATGGACGCAAATACTTCAGGGCGCGCGAGACCGGCAGCCGCCGGAGGCAGGGGGAGCGATGGGCGCCGACCATCGGGGGGCCGGGACGGGCGCGACGAGTACCGACGACGTCGTCGCGCTGCTGTGGCGGCGCGCGACGCCGGCCCGCCGCGGGCCCAAGCCGCGCTTCAGTGTCGACGGCATCGTGGCCGCGGCCACGGAGATCGCCGACGCCCACGGGCTCGACGCGGTGACGATGCAGGCCGTCGCCGCACGCCTCGGCACCACCAAGATGGCGCTGTACCGCTACGTGCCGGGCCGCGTCGAGCTGGACGCGCTCCTGCTCGACGCCGCGCTCGGGGCCGCGCCGTCCGCGGCGACGGGGGCGGACTGGCGGGCCGCCCTGACGGACTGGGCCGGCAGCGTCCACGCGCGGGCGCTCGCGCGGCCCTGGTCGGTCGAGCTCGCGCAGCGGCCGCACGTGCCCGGCCCCGTCGAGCTCGCCTGGTTCGAGGCCGGCCTTGCGGCGTTCGGGGACCTGCCGCTCACCGGCGCGGAGAGGCTCGACACGCTCGCGCTCCTGGTCGGTCACGTGATGTCCCTCGTGCGCCAGCAGCCGCGCGGCGCGTCGCCGGAGGCCGATCTCACCGCCGGGCTCGGGCCCGTCCTCGCCGAGCACGCGGACGACTACCCGCTCACCGTGGCGGCCTTCTCCGACGCCGAGCCGGGCGACCGCGACGACGCCCTGCGGTTCGGCGTCGCGCGTGTGGTCGCCGGCGTCGGGGCGCTCGCGGCCGAGCGCGCCTGACCGGAGCCGCGACGACGGAGCGCCCGCTCCCCGGGGAGGGCGGGCGCTCGCCGGGAGGCCGGCGGCTCAGGACGCGGCCGGCTCCTCGTGGTCGGTCGGGGTGTGCACGATGTCGTAGTACACGTCGGTGTTCCCCTCCTCGGGGAACACGCGGTAGGTGAACTCCTCGTCGGTGAGCGTGACGATGTCCGAGTCGCGCTCGAACTGCACCTCGCCGGCGTCGTCCTTCGCGACGATGTGGCGGGTCGTGCCCTCCTCGTCGACCGTCCAGTCGCCCTGCATCTTCGGGCTGTCGTCGAGGTCGTACATGGTGAACGTGCCGTCGGCGTCGAAGTACGCCCAGCCGACGAAGGCGCTCACGTCGTCGTCGTCGAGCGGGACGTCGTCACCCTCGGCGTCGGTCGCGCCGGTGGTCTCCCACGCGGTCGACGCGAGCACGTCGGACGGCGTCTGCGCCTCGTCGGCCGCCGCGGCCTCCTGCGTGGCGGCGGTCTCGGAACGGGCCGCGGCGTCGGCCTCGCCCGTGCTGCAGGCGGTGAGCGCCCCCAGCGCGATCAGGGCCGAGACGGCGATCGTGGCGGGCTTCGTCGACGTCGTGAGCTTCATGGGGTGTCCTTCCCTCGTGCCCGGGACGGCGGTGGGTGTCCCGGCGTGTCGGTGCGTCGGATCCATCGTGGTTCCGGGCACCGGACCGCCACATCGCCTGCCGGGCTCGCCGGAAGTCAGCCGAACGGATGAGGCGCGACCGGCACGAACCGCAGCAGCGCCCCCGGCGGCAGCTGGCCGAGCAGCCACAGGTGCGTCGACGCCACGGACGCGACCACCGGGTAGCCGCCGGTGAGCGGGTGGTCGACGCCGAACAGCACCGGCAGGCCGTCCGGCGGCACCTGCAGAGCGCCGGTCACGCAGCCCTCGCTGGGCAGCTCGCGCCCCTGCGCGCCGGCCGCCCGGGTCAGGGGTGCTCCGTCCAGCCGCAGCCCCACCCGGTCCGCACGGTCGGTCACCCGCCACTCCTGGTCGACGAGCGCGGCGGGGTCCGCGAACCAGTCGTCGTGCGGGCCGAGCACGACGGGGAGCGTCGTGACCTCGCCCGGCGCGGGCAGCGCCGCGACGTCCGGCGCCCCGACGTCGTCCACCGCCACCGCCAGGACGTGGTGAGCAAGACTCCGGGGACTCTTCGGTCGCGAACAGGCCCCGAGATCGCGCTCACCACGCAGGGGGGTCCCGGGGGCGAGGGGGGCGGGGCCCAGGTGGGCGAGGGTGTCGGTGGCGCGGGAGCCGAGGACGGGCGGCGCGGCGACGCCTCCGCGGACGGCGACGTACGTCCGCCGGCCGCGGGCGGGGGCGGCCAGCGCGAGCTCGTCGCCGGCGCGCAGGCGGAACGCCCGTGCCAGGGGTGCGCGGCGGGCGTCGTCCGGGTCGCCGCCGCGGTGCACGACGGCGTCCGCGTCCGCCCCGGCGAGCGCGACGACGGCGTCGGTGCGGGCGCGCAGCCGCAGCCCGCCGCCCACGGCCTCGACGGCGGCCGCCCCGACCGGGTTGCCCACCGCGCGGTTCGCGGCGCGCAGGCTGCGCGGGTCGGCCGCGCCGGACGCGGACACGCCGAGGTGCGCCAGCCCGGGTCGGCCGAGGTCCTGCACCAGCGCCTGCAGCCCGGGCGTCACGACCTCCAGCACCTCCAGACCCCTGCCCGACGTCGTGGGCCCGGCAGTCTCGGTTCGCGGCGGCAGCTCGGACTGCCGCGCCGGGCCCGAACTGCCGTCGTGAGCGAGCCCGGCGCCGCGGGCCGCCGCGCGCACGGCCGTGAACCGCACCCGGTCGCCGGGGGCCCACGGGGTGGGAGGGTCGCGGTCGGCGTCCCAGGTGACGACGTCGGTCCGACCGACGAGCTGCCACCCGCCCGGGCTGGAGCGCGGGTAGACGCCCGAGTACGGCCCGGCGAGCGCCACCGAGCCCGCGGGCACCCGGGTGCGCGGCGACTCCCGCCGCGGCACGACCAGCGTCTCGTCGTCCCCGGTCAGGTACGCGAACCCGGGGGCGAAGCCGACGAAGCCCACCACCCACGACGCCCCCGCGTGCCGCCGCACCACCTCCTCCGGGCTGCACGCGAGCAGGCGTGCGACGTCGGCCAGGTCCTCGCCGTCGTACACGGTGGGGATCTCGACGAGCCTTGCTCCCGCCGGCTCCCCGGCCCCCTCGTCGGCGGCGCGGCCGGCCGCGGCCGCCCGCGCGCGCAGCTCGTCCGCGAGACGGGCCGCGGGCAGCCGCCACGGGTCGAACGGCACCAGCAGCGTGCGCGCGCCGGGCACGGGCTGCCCGACGCCCGTCACGGGGTCGTCGCGCAGGGACGCGTGGAGCGCCAGGGCCTGCGCGAGGTCGTCGACCTCGACGAGCAGGGCGTCGTCGCGCACGGGCAGGACACGCACGGAGAAGACACGCACGGGCGGGACGCGCTCAGGCCCGCCCACGCTCAGGCCCTCGACGTCGCCGGGGCGAACGCGGCGAGGGTGACGCCCGCGTCGTCGAACGCCGCTCGCACCCGGCGGGCCATCGCGACCGCGCCGGGCGTGTCGCCGTGCACGCACACGGAGTCGGCGGCCACGCGCACCACGCTGCCGTCGACGGCCTCGACCACGCCCTCGGTGACGAGCCGCAGCATCCGCCGGGCCACGACGTCCGGGTCGTGCAGGACGGCGCCCGGCTCGCCGCGGGGCACCAGCGTGCCGGCAGGCGTGTAGGCGCGGTCGGCGAACGCCTCCGCCGCGGTGGCCAGGCCCGCGGCCTCGGCGGCGGCGAGGGAGAGGGTGCCGGGCAGCCCGAGCAGCACGAGGGACGGGTCGACGGAGGCGAGAGCGGCGGCGACGTCGTCCGCCACGCGCCGGTCCACGGCCGCCCGGTTGTACAGGGCGCCGTGCGGCTTCACGTAGGTGACGCGGGTGCCCTCGGCGGCGGCGAGAGCCTGCAGCGCGCCGACCTGGTAGACGACGTCGGCCTGCAGCTCGGCCGACGGGACGTCGATGTCGCGGCGCCCGAAGCCCGCGAGGTCGCGGTAGCCGACGTGCGCCCCGACGGCGACGCCGCGGGCGGCGGCCAGGCCCACCGTGCGACGGATCGACGCCGGGTCGCCGGCGTGGAAGCCGCACGCCACGTTCGCCGACGAGACGACGTCGAGCATCGCCTCGTCGTCGCCGAGGGTCCAGCGCCCGAACCCCTCGCCGAGGTCGCTGTTGAGGTCGACGGTGGTCATGCGTCCAGTCTGCCGCGCGACGTCCCCTGCGGGCGGGGGCGTATCAGGGCGCTCCGGTCATGGTGTGCGGATGAGCGTCGCGTGAACTCTCGTCGCAGGGGTGGCAGGAGCGTGGCGCGTGCCGCACAGTGAAGGGACGGTCCTGTCGCCTGTGTCACACGACGACGCCGAGGTGTGGCAGGATCCGAGCGCCTGAGCAGTGCCGATGTAGGAGGTTCGTCGTCGTGAGGTCTCCGAGGGACACCGGACGGGGCGCGCGTGTCGGCAGGCTGCTCGCGACGGCGACGGCGACGTGCGTGGTCGCGGCGGGGTTTCTCGCGGCCCCCGTGGCGGGCCTCCCGTGGAACGACGGCCGCCTCCAGACCCTCGCCGCCGACCAGCACACCCCCGACGTCGGAGCCGGCAGCCCGGTGGGCGAGGGCGTCTCCGTGGGCGTGGTCGGGACGCCGGAGTCGACCGGCCCGACGACGCTCCAGGAGGTGCTGGGCGTCCTCGAGCGCGCGGAGCTCGCCGGCCAGGACGCCGGCCGGAAGGTGACGCCCGCGGTGGACCAGGCCGCCGCCGAGCTCGGCATGCTGCTCAGCACGTACCTCGCGCAGCAGTCCGCCAGGTCGTCCGACCGCCCCTTCGCGGCCGCGGACGCCGAGGTGCCCTCGCCCGTGCTCCCGGCCCCCGCGACCGAGCCCGACGTGACCGGGCCCGCCGAGACGACGCCCGCCGACGAGCCGCGGGCCGTGGCCGTCGCGCGCCAGATCGCGACGGACCCCGCCGCGATCGACCCCGCCGACGAGCCCGACCCTGTGGCCACGGGGGAGCGGTCCGGCGCCGAGCAGCCTGATCCCGTGCAGCCGGACGCCGTGCAGCCGGACGCCGTGCAACCGGACGAGCAGGCCGCGGACCAGAGCGGGCACGACGGCGACGAGGTGACGTTCGACGACCTCGTCGTCGCGGCCACGCGCCTGGCGACGCTGCTGGACCCGGCGACCACGACCCTCGAGGCGGGCATCCTGCCGGCAGGGGCGGACGGGACGGTCGCGGCGCGCGCCACGCTGACGGCGAGCCTGCTCGAGGTGGTCGACCGCTACGGCCGGAGCACGGCGGGCTACGCCAACGGGCGCATCCCGGCGTCGGCGCTGTGCCCGCTCGACTTCGCGCCCGGGCACATGCTGCGCTGCGACGCCGCGGAGCAGCTCTCCGCGCTCAGCAAGGAGTACGAGAAGGAGTTCGGGGTGCCCATCCCGATGACCGACTCGTACCGCTCGCTGGAGCTGCAGATCCGCGTCAAGGCCACCAAGGGCTGGCTGGCGGCGACGCCGGGCACGTCGAACCACGGCTGGGGCCTCGCCGTCGACCTGGGCTACCCGATCTCCACCTTCACGTCCGCCGAGCACGCGTGGATGCGCGTGCACGGGCCGGACTACGGCTGGGACAACCCGTCCTGGGCGCGCTCCACCGGCTCGAAGCCCGAGCCGTGGCACTTTGAGTTCTTCGCCGCCGGCCCCATCCCCGACCGGGCGTGGAAGGCCGACGACGTCGCGGGCGGCGGCGGGCCGACGGCCCCGGCCGAGCGTGCCGACAAGAACGCCAAGGACGCGAAGGACGGCAACGACGGGAAGGGCACGAAGTCCGCGGCCGGCACGGCGAAGGACGGGGCGGTCGAGAAGGGCGGCAAGAAGCCCGGCTCCACGTCCGACGGCGGGACCACGGACCCGGGCAAGGGAGGCGACTCGTCCGATCGGCCCGCCACGCCCGCGAAGGTCACGGTGCCCGACGTCGCCGGCCAGAGCCTCGCTGCAGCGAAGAAGAAGCTGCACGCGCTGGGACTCGAGGTGACGACCGTGACGCGCGCGGACGACGACGTCCCCGAGGGCACGGTCGTGACGACCCGGCATGCGGGCACGAAGGTCCGGACCGGCTCCACGGTCACCCTCGTCGTCTCGAGCGGCCCGGAGCAGGCGTCGCAGCAGGTGGCGGTGCCGAAGGTCGCCGGCAAGGACGAGGCGGGTGCACGGCAGGCCCTGACCGACGCCGGCCTGGTGCCGGCGAAGCGCGTCGCGACGCGGGCCAGCGACGCGGTGCGTGAGGGCGACGTCGTCGGAACGGACCCGGTCGCGGGCTCCAGCGTGGACCGCGGCGCCACCGTGACGATCGTCGTCTCGAGCGGTCCGGCGCAGGTGAAGGTGCCGGCGGTCGAGGGCGACGCGGGCTCCGCCAAGCGGGCGCTGCAGGACGTCGGCCTCGCCCCGGAAGTCGTCGAGGAGCACAGCGACACGGTCGACGAGGGCCACGTCATCCGGACCGAGCCCGGTGCCGGGACACCGGTGGACCGCGGCGCAGCCGTGCGCGTGGTCGTGTCGTCGGGACCCGAGGAGCCGGAGCAGGTCGAGGTGCCGGGCGTCGTCGGCGAGGAGCAGGCCGTGGCCGTGCAGCGTCTGAAGGACGCCGGCTTCGTCGTGGAGGTCGTCGAGGAACCGAGCGACGACCAGCCGGAAGGCGTGGTCGTCCGGAGGGAGTCGGGCACGGAGGAGACCCTGCCGTCGGGGTCGACCGTGACGCTCGTCGTGTCGACGGGTCCCGAGTGACGCCCCCCGCGCCGCCCGCAGAGACCCCCGGCGAGCGGCGGACGCGCGAGGCGCTGGAGGCGTCGGGCGTCGCGTTCGACATCGTGCGGCACGGCCCGGTGCGCTCGCTCGCGGAGGCCGCGGCCGCGCGGGGCGTCACGCCGGCGCAGGTGGTCAAGACGATCGTGGTGCGCCGCGGGGACGGCGACTTCCTCTTCGTGCTGGTGCCGGGCGACCGCACGATCGCGTGGCCGCGGCTGCGCTCGCTGCTGGGGGTGTCCCGGCTGTCGATGCCCGACAAGGAGGTGGCGCGCGACGTCACCGGGTACGAACGCGGCACCATCACGCCGTTCGGCTCGCTCACGGCCTGGCCGGTGGTCGCGGACTCGCGCATCGCGGAGGCGGGGCCGGTGTCCGTCGGGGGCGGCGGGCACGGGGTCTCGGCGACGATCGACGGAGGTGACCTTGCTCGCGTCCTCGACGCCCGGGTCGCGGACGTCACCGACCTGGACCACCCTGGACCGGCGGGGCCCGCCCGCGCGACGCCGGCCGGTCCGGCGTCGACCCGCCAGGACTGACCGGATGCTGGACGAATCCGCCTGACGGGGGAACACTCGACGCGGGCCGTTCGCTGTACGGAGAGGACGCAGACAGCGTCCCCAGGCCGCACGGCCCCACGCACGGGAGCAACTCGACCACATGGACATCGACAGCAGCAGCGAACCCCTGCCGAGCTCGGGGATCGCGTCCCGGACCACCGACGAGGCCACCGTCCTCACCCTGTGGGGCGAGGTCGACGCGGCGCTGCGCGAGGCGGCGAGCGACGCGATGGCGGCGCTCGCGGCGCGGGGCACGACCCAACCGATCGTCGTGGACACCCGGGACGTCACGTTCATCGACTCCTCGGGGGTCGCGTTCATCCTGCAGGTGTACATGCTGGGCCAGGAGACGGGCACGTCCGTGAGCCTGTACCAGCCGTCCGAGGCGGTCGCGGAGGTGCTGGACATGGTCGGCATGGGCGGCCGCATCCCCCTGGCGGAGGCGGAGCCCGCAGGTCGGGCCGGCTGACCGGGTGAGCGTCCAGGTCGACAGCGCCGTCGTGCGGGCCGCGCGGCTTGCCGCCACGGGCCTGCGCGGGCAGAGCCTGCCCGACGCGACCGCCGTCGTCGACGCGCTCCTCGCGGTGCAGGGGCAGGAGCTGCAGCCCGCGTTGTGGGGCCTCTCCCGGCGGGTCGCGCCGTCCTCGCGCCCCGGCCGCGCCGCCCTCAACGCGGCGCTCGCCGACGGCGAGCTGCTGCGTACCCACCTGCTGCGCCCCACCTGGCACCTGGTGCGGCCGCGCGACGCGCGCTGGCTGCTCGAGCTCAGCGCGCCGCGCGTCGAGAGGCTCATGGCGTCCACCGAGCGGGCGTGGGACCTCGGCGACCTGGGCCCCGGCACGGAGGCCGTCGCCGCCGCCGTCGCGGACGGGCCGCGCACGCGCGCGGAGATCAAGGCCGAGCTGGTCGACCACGGCGTGCTCGACCCCGACGCCCCCGGCCTCGCGTTCACCCAGATGCTCATGCACGCGGAGCTGCGGTGCCTCGTGATCAGCGGGCCGCCGCCGGCCGGCAAGGAGCTGCAGCACCAGTCGTACGCGACCTTCGACGACCGCGTCCCCGCGGGCTACGGGCCGCTGGGCGAGCGGTTCGACGCCCAGGCCGCCGTCGTCGAGCTGTGGCGTCGCTACCTGCCAGGGCGCGGCTTCGCGACCCTCAACGACCTGCGGCTGTGGGCCGACGTCACCGTCCGCGACCTCAGGCCCGTGCTGGCCGCCCTCACCGAGGCGGGCGAGGTCGTCCAGGTCGCGGGCACGGGGGACCTCGAGGGCCTCGTCCTCGTCGCGACGGCCGCGACGGCGGACCGCTGGCTCGGTGGTGGCGACGGCGGGGGCGACGGCGTCGACGACGATCCCGTCGTCGACCTGCTCCAGGCCTACGACGAGCTGCTGATCTCCTACCGGGAGACGCGCCACGTCGTCCTCGACCCGGCGCTGCCGCCGCCGGACCGGTCCGGCGCGTTCGTGCACTGCGTGGCGGTGGACGGCGTGGTGGCGGGACGCTGGCGCTGGCCGGCGGGCGCCGGGCGGGGCGGCGTCGACGTGCAGTGGCTGCGCGACCCGACCCCTGCCGAGCGCGCCGCACTGGACGCGGCGGTCGCCGACCTCGACGTGTACCGGGGCTGAACCTGGACCGGGCCGCCGAACCTGCTGCCCGGATGGCAGGGTGGTCCCGTGCATCTCAACTGGGCCGGGAACCTCACGTACTCCGCACGCTCCGTCGTGCGCCCCGCGTCGCTGGAGGAGCTCGCCGACGTGCTCACCGCCGGCGGCCCGGTGCGCGCGCTGGGGTCGCGCCACTCGTTCAACGACGTCGCCGACACGGACGGCGTGCACGTCCAGGTGGACGGGCTCGACGACGGCCGGCCCGCGGTGGAGCCGCTGACGCCGGACGGCGGTGACGAGGGCGACGTCGTGTCCGTGAACGCGGGCCTGCGCTACGGCGAGGTGTCCCGTGCCCTGCACGCGACCGGCCGCGCGCTGGGCAACCTGGCGTCCCTGCCGCACATCTCCGTGGCGGGCGCGGTCGCCACGGCCACGCACGGCTCCGGCGACGCGAACCAGAGCCTCGCGAGCGCGGTCGAGGGTCTGGAGATCATGACGCCGGGCGGCGAGCTGCGGCGCATCACCCGCGACAGCGACCCCGACGTCTTCCCCGGCACGGTCGTGTCGCTCGGGGCGCTGGGCGTCGTGACGCGCGTCGAGCTGCGCACCGTCCCGGCATACGTGGTGCGGCAGGACGTCGCGGCGGACGTCCCGTGGGACACGTACCTCGCGAGCTTCGACGCCATCACCTCGGCGGCGTACTCGGTGAGCGCCTTCACGAGCTGGGACGAGCCGGCCGTGCGGCACGTGTGGTTCAAGTCCGTGGCCCGCGCCGACCGGCCCGAGGTCCGAGGGCTCGCCCCCGACGTCCTGCGCTGGTCGGACGTGGCCGTCCACCCGCTGCCTGGCGTCGACCCGTCGGCGTGCACCGAGCAGCTCGGCGTGGACGGCCCGTGGCACGAGCGGCTGAGCCACTTCAAGCTCGAGTTCACGCCGTCGAACGGCGACGAGGTGCAGTCGGAGTACCTGCTGCCGCGCCGCCACGCCGTCGCCGCGATCGAGGCGATGCGCCGCCTCGGCCCGACGGTCGCGCCGCTGCTGCAGACCAGCGAGATCCGCACCGTCGCGGCCGACGACCTGTGGCTGAGCCCGTTCGACGAGCCGTCGGTGGGCTTCCACTTCACGTGGGTGCCGCGCGAGGACGACGTGCGGGCCGTGCTGCCCGCCGTCGAGCAGGCGCTGGTGCCCCTCGGGGCGCGGCCGCACTGGGGCAAGGTCAGCACGCTGGACGCACCGACGACGGCGGCGCTGTTCCCCCGGTTCGACGACTTCCGGCGCCTGGCCGCGCGGTTCGACCCCGACGGCCGCCTGCACGGCGGGCTGGTGGGTCGCCTGCTCGCGGGCTGACCCCGGCGGGGACCCGCCGCGGCGAGGGCTGGCCACGGACCGGGCGGTCGGGCAGCATCGGTCTGTGAGACACGCTTGACGTGACGCCCCTCACCGTGGAGGTTCGACGCCTGTGAGCACCACGACCACTGACACCTCGCCCCCCCGGGAGCAGTTCACCGGGCAGGTCGGCTTCATCCTGTCCGCGATCGGCTCCGCCGTCGGGCTGGGCAACATCTGGCGGTTCCCCGGGGTCGCGTACGAGAACGGCGGTGGCGCCTTCCTGGTGCCCTACGTGATCGCGCTGCTGACGGCGGGCATCCCGATCCTCTTCCTCGACTACGCGCTGGGGCACCGCTTCCGCGGCGGCCCGCCCACCGTGTTCCGCCGGGTGAAGAAGTGGCTCGAGACCCTGGGCTGGTTCCAGGTGATGATCTGCTTCGTCATCGCGATCTACTACGCGGCGATCATCGGCTGGGCGCTGAGCTTCTTCGTCTACTCCTTCACGCTGAAGTGGGGCGACGACACCGCAGGCTTCTTCACCGGCGACTACCTGCAGCTGTCCGACGTCGCCAACGGCGGCGCGTGGTTCACGCTCGACTTCGTGCCCGCGGTGCTGATCCCGCTGCTGCTGGTGTGGGTCGCGACGATCGTCGTCCTCGTGGGCGGCGTCGCGAAGGGCATCGAGAAGGCCAACGTCATCTTCCTGCCGCTGCTGGTCGTCGCGTTCAGCGTGCTGGTGGTGCGGGCGATCTTCCTCGACGGCGCCACCGACGGTCTCAACGCCCTGTTCACGCCCGACTGGGGCGCGCTGGGCGACATGAACGTGTGGATCGCCGCCTACGGGCAGATCTTCTTCTCGCTCTCCGTGGCCTTCGGCATCATGATCACGTACTCGTCGTACCGGAAGCGCAGGGCGAACCTCACGTCGCCGGGCCTGGTCGTCGCGTTCTCCAACTCGGGCTTCGAGATGCTGGCGGGGATCGGCGTGTTCGCCGCCCTCGGCTTCCTCGCGCACGAGCAGGGCGTCGCCGTCGCGGACCTCGAGGGCATCACCGGCCCGATCCTCTCGTTCGTGACGTTCCCCGCCGTCGTCTCGCAGATGCCGGCCGGGCCCCTGTTCGGCGCCCTGTTCTTCGGGTCGCTCGCGATGGCCGGGTTCACGTCGCTCATCTCGATCCTGCAGGTGGTCGCGGCAGGCTTCCAGGAGAAGTTCGGCCTCACCCGCCGGCAGGCGGTGCTGTGGATCGGCGGCGTGGCGGCCGTGCTGTCCGTGGTCGGGTTCTCGACGACGACGGGCCTCATCGCCCTGGACACGATCGACAACTGGTCCAACAACATCGGCATCGTGGCGTCCGCGGTGCTCATGTGCGTGTTCCTCGTCTGGCTGCTGCGCACGAGCCCCGAGCTGCGCTACCACCTCAACGCCGTCTCGACGGTGCAGGTGGGCCGCTGGTGGTACGTCTGCGTCGGGGCGATCGTGCCGGCCGTGCTCGCGTACATGCTGGTCTCGCGCATCGTCGACCTCGTGCAGAACGGGTACGAGGGCTACGACGAGACGTACCTGCTGTACGTCGGGTGGGGCACGCTCGTGGTCCTCGTCGTCGGCGCCGTTCTGCTGACGCTGCCGCGCTGGCGGCGCAGCCCGGACGACTTCGTCGCCTGGCCCGCCTACCCGCCGGTCACGGCGACCACGACGACGAAGGGGGCGGCCCGATGAACGCCGACGCGATCCTGCTCATGGTGCTGTCGCTGGCCGTCGTCTGGGGCGGCCTGCTGGTGAGCATCCTCGTCCTGCGCGCCCGCCCCGAGCGGGCCGACTTCCCGCCGGGCGGGGACGACGACCGCCGCGAGGACGACGCGATCACCGAGCGCGACACCTGATCCCACCCCCACGCCGAGGTAGTACGGATTTCGCCGAGGTAGTACGGGCGGGCCGCACCCACGTGCGGCCCGCCCGTACTACCTCGGCGAAATCCGTCCTACCTCGGCAGGCCCCGGCGGGTCAGTCGTCCTCGCGGTTCTCGCGGACCTTCTCCACGCCTTCCTTGAGCAGGAAGAGGGGCAGGATGAACGCCGCGAGCATCCCGGCGAGCCACACGATGACCGGTCCGACGATCCAGCCGGCGACGCCGCCGACGTCGAGCCCGTCGGTGACGAGGACCGCGACGATGAGGGCGACGAACGTCGAGAGCAGGCCGACGCCGCCGACGAGCGCGGGGGCGTTGTTCCGGGCCGCCTTGGTGAGGAACGGGGAGATGATCGCCTGCGCCACGGCGAAGATGACGACGGCGAGGACGAAGCCCAGCGGCTCGGACCAGTTGATGGAGAACGTCTCGAGGTCGAAGGCGGCGAAGATCCCCGCGGCGACGAGGACGCCCACCACCGCCGCCAGCAGGAACACGGCCGTACGGAGCAGGAACCTGATCATGCTCGGAGCGTAGAGCCGGGACGTCCCCGCGGCATGTCGGGCAGGCAGGGCGCCCCGTCGTCAGGCGGGCACGGCCAGCAGCCCGATGCCTGCCAGCACGACGAGAGAACCGACGATCTTCACGGCGGGGCGCGGCTCCTTGAACAGCCACCAGGCCAGGAGGGTGCCGATGACGATGCTCGACTCGCGGGCCGGCGCCACCAGCGCGATCGGCGACGTCTGCATCGCGACCAGCACGAGGATGTAGCCCAGCGGGGACAGCACGGCGACCAGCGCGATCTCGCGCACGTGCCGCCGGCTCATGCGGACGGCCTCCGCGCGGCGGCCGCGGTCACGCAGGATGGGCGCCAGCGTGAGCGACTGCCAGACGGCGTTGCACGCGAAGTAGGCCACGGGATCGAGCGCGAGCGTCGTGACGGCGTGACCGTCCCACAGCGTGTACGCGGCGATGGCGGCGCCGGTCGCGAGGCCCCAGCGCACGCCCGCGAGGCCGCGCGAGGCGTCGACGCCGGACGCGCCCGAGCTCGCGACCACCGCCACGCCCGCGATCACCACGAGGCCGCCCACCACGTGGACGGCGTCCGCCTGCTCGCCGAGGACCACCAGCGCGACGAGCATCGTCAGCAGCGGCCCCGTGCCCCGCGCCGTCGGGTAGACGATCCCGAGATCGGCGCGTGCGTAGCCGGTGTTGAGCGCCACGCCGTACAGGTTGTGCAGCACGCCGGAGACCGCGCCCGCCAGCAGCAGCGCACCCAGGTCCGGCCAGCCCTCGCGGGCGAGGATCACCAGCCCCACCGGCGCCCACAGCACGGCGGACGCCGTGGCGTAGAGCCAGACGAAGACGCGCGAGTCGCCGGTGACACGCTTGGCCGCGACGTTCCAGATCGCGTGGAGCACGGCGGCGGCGAGCACGAGCGCGAGCGAGGTGGGCGACATCGGCCCCGACCGTACTCGCAGACGCACACTGGGGTGACGACCTCCCGATCACCAGCCGGTTTGGAGAATAATTCCTAGGGCTGCATACTCATGCATCGACCCCTCGCACGATCCTCGGAGCCCACCATGCGCACCCGCCACACCCTCGCGGCGACCGTCGTCACCTCGGCCGTCGCCGCCCTCGCCCTCACCGGCTGCACCACGGCCTCGCAGGACCTCGGCCAGACGCCGGGCGCGTCCGAGGACAGCACCTCCGCCGCCGTCGACCTCGACGCGATCCAGAAGGACGACGCCGTCGCTGCGCTCGTCCCGGACGCCGTCGCCGAGGACGGCACGCTCACCCTGGGCTCCAACCTCCAGTACGCGCCGGTGGAGTTCCTCGACGCGGACGGCACGACGCCGGTGGGCATCGACATCGACATCGCGACCGCGCTCGCCAAGACGATGGGCCTGGAGCTGCAGGTCGAGAACGCGGGCTTCGACTCGATCATCCCGGCCATCGGCAGCAAGTACGAGGCCGGCATGTCGGCGTTCTCGGTCACGCCCGAGCGCCTGAAGACGGTCAACATGGTCAGCTACTTCACCGCCGGCTCGCAGTTCGCCGTCGCGAAGGGCAACCCCGACGGCGTGACCCCTGACGACCTGTGCGGGGTCAGCGTCGGCGTGCAGACCGGCACCATCCAGCAGGACGAGCTGGCCGAGATCAGCACGACCTGCACCGACGAGGGCAAGGACGCCGTCGACGTGCTGCCCTACGACTCGCAGTCCGACGTCACGACCAACCTCGCGGGCGGCAAGCTGCAGGCCATGTACGCGGACTCGCCGATCATCGCCTACGCCGTCGAGCAGACCGGCGGCTCCGTCGAGGCGCTCGGCGAGATCACGGACGCCGCGCCGTACGGCGTCGTCGTCGCCAAGGACGACGAGGAGCTCGCGAAGGCCGTCCAGGCCGGGCTGCAGAAGCTCATGGACGACGGCGTGCTCGCCCAGGTCGCCGACACCTGGGGCTCCGGCGCGGCCGTGCTCGACACGGCCGAGCTGAACCCGGCAGGCTGACCCGCATGGAAGACCGACCGTCCGGCCAGCTGCCGGAGCCCCTGCACGCCCGGCCGGTGCCCCGGCCGGGGCGGTGGGTGTCGGCCGTGGTGGTCCTCGTCCTCGTGGCGATGGCGGTCAACGCGCTCGTCACCAACCCCAACTTCCGGTGGGACACCGTCTGGCTCTACCTGCGCGACGTCGTCGTCGTGCGGGGCGTGGGCTGGACGCTCGTCCTCACGTTCGGCTCGATGGCGATCGCCATCGTGCTGGCCGTGCTGCTGGCGGTGATGCGGCGCAGCGACAACCCCGTGATGCGGTCGGTGTCGTGGTTCTGGATCTGGTTCTTCCGCGGCACCCCGATCTACACGCAGCTCGTGTTCTGGGGCCTGCTGTCGGTGCTGTACCCGCGGCTGTCCCTCGGCATCCCGTTCGGGCCGGAGTTCTGGACGTTCACCACCCAGGACGTCATCACGGCGTTCTGGGCGGCGCTGATCGGCCTCGCGTTCAACGAGTCCGCGTACCTGGCGGAGATCGTCCGCGCCGGCCTGTCGTCGGTGGACCCCGGCCAGACCGAGGCCGCGAAGGCGCTCGGCATGAAGGACGCCAAGATCCTGCGCCGCATCGTGCTGCCGCAGGCGATGCGCGTCATCGTGCCGCCCACGGGCAACGAGACCATCTCCATGCTCAAGACGACGTCGCTGGTGCTGGCGATCCCGTTCACGCTCGAGCTCACGTACGCCACCAACCAGATCGGCAGCCGCATCTTCCAGCCGATCCCGCTGCTCATCGTGGCCGCGCTCTGGTACCTGCTCATCACGTCGGTGCTCATGATCGGCCAGCACTACCTGGAGCGGTACTACGGCCGCGGGTTCGACGGCGGCCGCACCGGTCGCGGCGGGCGCGGCCCGCGCGGAGGGCGCAAGCCCCGCAAGCAGGACCTCATCGGCGCGTCCGGCACCACCAAGGACGACCCCTTCCTGGAGGTGACCCCATGACCGCGTCGGCCGAGGCCCCCGGGACCGCCGAGACCATGGTCGAGGTCCGCGACGTGCACAAGGTGTTCGGCCGCGGCCACGACGCCGTGCACGTGCTCAAGGGCGTCTCCCTCGACGTCCCGCGCGGCTCCGTGACCGTGGTGCTGGGGCCGTCCGGCTCCGGCAAGTCCACGCTGCTGCGCTGCGTCAACGAGCTCGAGGAGATCACCGCCGGCTCCATCCACGTGGGCGGCGACCTCATGGGCTACCGCCGCGACGACAAGGGCGTGCTGCACCGCCTGCACCCCAAGGTGATCGCGAAGCAGCGCTCCCGCATCGGGATGGTCTTCCAGCGCTTCCACCTGTTCCCGCACAAGACGGCGCTGGAGAACGTCATGGAGGCGCCCGTGCAGGTGCGCGGGCTGTCCAAGGCGGAGGCCCGCCGCAGGGGCCTGGAGCTGCTGGACCGGGTGGGGCTCGCCGAGCGGGCGGCGTTCTACCCGGCGCAGCTGTCCGGGGGCCAGCAGCAGCGCGTCGCCATCGCGCGGGCGCTCGCCATGGACCCGGAGCTCATGCTGTTCGACGAGCCCACCTCGGCGCTCGACCCCGAGCTCGTGGGCGAGGTGCTCGCCGTCATGCAGGACCTGGCGCGTTCCGGCATGACGATGATCGTCGTCACGCACGAGATCGGCTTCGCCCGCGAGGTCGCCGACCACGTCGTCTTCATGGACGACGGCGTCATCGTCGAGGAGGGCGCGCCCGCCGACGTGCTGGACAACCCGTCCGAGCCGCGGCTGCGGGACTTCCTGGCCCACGTGCTCTGACGGCCCGCCGGCCGAGCCCGTCGAAGCCGGCGCGCGCCGTCGACGGGCTCACCGGGCCGACGACGCCGTCGCCCCGCGCGGCGCCCGCGCGACGGCGACGATCCAGACCGCCAGGGCTGCGAGCGCCGCCGCGGCCCACCCGCCGACGATCTGGCGGGCGAGGTCACGGCACGCCAGGCGGTCCGCGGGCGGGACCGCCCACTCGGTCATGTCGAGGCCGTCGTCGAGGAGGCCCGCCGCCGCGGACCCCGACATGCACGTGGTCCCGTCGACGACGACGGGGGACAGCACCAGCCACCAGCCCACGCCGAGGACGGCGAACGCCAGCACCGTGACGGCGACGAGCCCGGCGCCGACATGTCGCCGTCGACGGAGGGCGAGGACGATCGTCACGACGGGGACGGCGACCAGCACCACGGTCCACACGGCGAAGATCGCCACGCCCAGCCGGTCGCTCGTCATCGAGCCTCCTTCGTCGTCGGCCGGTCGGTCAGAGCACGGAGCAGACGCCGCCCCAGTCGGTGTGACCGATGGTGACCTTCTTCCAGATGTGCGCGGAGTAGCCGCCGGCCGACGTGCGCGTCTTGGAGATGGTGCGGGTGTCGCCGTTGCTCCACGTGCTGCTGGCGCCGGTCAGCCAGGTGGTGCCGGTGGGGCAGCCGCTCGCGCCGGACGAGACCTGGTAGATGCGCAGGAACCCGGTCACGGAGCCCGAACCGCGGTACTGCCACGACGCGTAGATGCGGCCGCTGCTCTTCGACAGGCACATCGTGCCCGGGCCGGAGGTGGAGGCGCAGCGGTTGCCGGACGGCAGCGCCAGAGTGCTCGCCCCGGACGTCGCGGACCGGGTGGCCGTGGTCGCGCCGTCGGCGACGGCGGTCGCGGCGTCGCCGCAGTCCTCGAGCAGGTCGACGCGGTGCGTCGCCAGGTCGGCGGGCGCGCCCATCGCGAGGTTGTAGTCGCGGTCGACCTCGTCGGTGATCGTGACGTCCTGCAGGGTGCACCCGCGAGCCTCGGAGTCGGCCTTCCAGTCGGTGGCCTCGGCGTCGGCGCGCTCCTGCGCGGCCCACGTCTCCCACTCGCTCGCGGGGCTGCCGGGTGCGGGCACGCCGGGCAGGTTCTCCTCCGTGGTCGCCGCCTGCGACGGGGCCGCGGCCGTGAGCGCCACCCCCAGCGCGAGGACGGCGGCGCCCAGACCTGCGGCGATGTTCTTCCTGACGGTCCTGCCTCGGCTCATGTCGCTCCTCGGTTGGGCTCCGGCGCGCGATCGCGGCGTCGTCGTCGACTGGCGCGGTGACTACGGTGTAGCACTCGGGGGGTTGGCGGCAACTCCACTGGTAGGACGGAAAGGTTTCATCGTGGACGACGCCCGCGCCCGTGAGCTGCTGACGCAGATGTGGGTGGAGCAGCACGAGGTGGTCACACGATTCGTGGCGCGTCGGGTGGAGGCGGGACTGGTGGACGACGTCGTGTCGGAGACGTTCCTGGTCGCCTGGCGCCGTCTCGGCGACGTGCCCGACGACCCGAAGCCGTGGCTGCTGGGCGTCGCCCGCAACGTGCTCGCGACCCACCTGCGCACCCACGGCCGCTGGCGCGCCCTGGGGGTGCGGCTCGAGCGGGAGCCGGAAGCGGGCAAGGAGGGCACCGACGACCTCGCCGCCGACCGGACCGACCTGCGCCGGGCGTGGGAGATGCTCTCCGACGCGGACCGGGAGGTCATCGCCCTCGTCGCGTGGGACGGGCTCACCGCGGTCGAGGGCGCCAAGGTCCTCGGCGTCCGGCCGTCCACGTTCTCGGTCCGCCTGACCCGGGCCCGGAAGCGGCTGCTGGCCTACTCGGGCCTGAAGCCCGACACCGCCGACGTGCTGCGCAACCTCCAGGAGTCGCGATGAAGTCCCCCATGATGGCGGAGCTCGCCGACCTCGACCCCGCGCGCCACCTCCGCGCGCCGGGCCGCCCCGACGACGAGGCGCTCCAGGCGATCCTCGGCACCGCGCGGCGGGCCACCCCCATCCGCCGTCGCGCGCGCCCCGCCGCCCTGGCGGGCGCGGCGGCCGCCGCCGTGCTGGCGGTGGCCGGCGTCGCCACGGTGTGGTGGCCCGGGTCGCCGGCCGCGTACGCGTCGTGGACGGCCGTCCCCGCCGCCGTCCCGCCGGCCGAGGTCGGGGCCGACGCCGAGGCGTGCGGCACGGTGGCGCACCGGATCGCCGAGGGCGACGACGGCCCGCAGATCGACGAGGTGCCGATCAGCCCGGTCCTGGCCGAGCAGCGCGGCGACTACACGTACGTGCTGCTCACGGGCGACGGCGCCACCGGCGAGTGCCTGGTCACGACGCAGGCCTCCGGCGCGACCGACGTCGTCGCGGGCGACGCCGTGCTGGGTTCCGAGCCCGCCGAGCCCGGGCCGCGCGACGTCACGACCGTCCAGGCCGGCACCGCGTCCTGGTCCGAGGGGGACACCGGCGACGGCGCGCTCACGTCCGCCTACGGGCGTGCGGGGGCGGACGTCGTGTCCTTCGCGCTCACCACCACCTCGGGCGAGCGCGTCGAGGCCACCGTCCAGGACGGCTGGTGGGCGGTCTGGGCGCCGGGCGAGGCATCGCTGCGGACCACCGCGGAGCTGACCTTCTCCGACGGCGCCACCGCGGAGGTCGCGGTCGACCGGTGAGGCCCGGCGGCTACTCGCCGTCCTCGCAGGCGATGCCGTTGCCGTTGGGGTCGAGCGCGCCACGGTAGGCGGGCTGGCCGTTCTGGATGGGCGCGGCGCCGGCCTGACGGGCGGCGTTGCAGTCCCAATAGAACCAGGCGGAGTCCTGCTGCTGCTGCTGCTGCTGTTGCTCGACCTGCTGCTGCTTCTGCGCCTGCTGGTCCTCGAACGCCTTCTTCTGGCTCGCGAGCTCGGTCTCCTTGGCCTCGGCGGCCTGCTCGCGCTCCTTCAGCGCCTGCTCGCGCTTCTGGAGGTCGTCCTTCTGGGTGCTGAGGTCCTTCCGCTGCTGGTCCACCTCGGCCTGGGCCTGCTCGGCCGCGGCCTCCATGCGGTCGGCGTCCACGAGGGCCTGCGCGGCGTCGGAGCTGCGCACCATCGAGATGGAGACGCCGAGGATGCAGCCGAGCGCCAGGCAGGCGACGGCGACGCCGGCGATCAGCGGGCCGCCCCGCTTGCCGCGCCCGCGGGACCCGGACCGCGAGCGACCGGCCGGGGCCTCGGCCTCCTCGGCGGCCCGGTCGGAGGCCCGGCGCTCGGCGCGACGGCCGCTGCTGGTGCGGATCCGGTCGCCGACGGTGCGGAGCGCGGCGGAGACGGTCGCGACCGCTCCGCGGTCGTCCTCGGCGGCGGGGTGGCCGTACGGGGGAGCGGCGGCCGGGATCGCCGCGGGCGGCGGGGCAGGCGGTGCGGAGACGGTCGCGACGGGAGCGCCGTGCGCGGCCGGGGACGACGGGGGCAGCGGCGGCTGGGGAGGCTGGGGAGGTAGCGGGGGCAGCGGGGGCATGGCCGCGACGGTGGTCGCGGCGGCGGGCGCGTACGCGACGGCGGCGGGCACGGGCGCCATGACCGTGGTCGCCTCGGCGGGGGTCTCTGGCCGGGCCGGGCGTGCGGCGTCGTCCACCCAGTACTCCCAGCCCTGGGGTGCGGGCGGCCACGCGGGGTCGGGAACCCACCCCGCGTCGGGCCGGAACCCCGGGGGTACCTGCCACCCCGGTGGCGGGTTGAAACGCACAGCCATGACACTCCTCCGTCGTCGAGCGGCACCCACTATGGCGGAAACCGCCCTCGTCGGTCCATGCGCCCGCCGTGCGTGCCCGCTCCGCGGACCGGCGTGGACGCCCCGGTCAGGCCCCCGGGAGGTGCTTGCGGTAGTGCGCGACCACGACGCCCGTGGACACCGCGCCGAGCGCCACGAGGACGGCGAAGAGCTGCGTCGTCGTGAACGGCGGTGTGACGGCGGCCATGACGGCCGGCGTGAGGAAGCCGGCGTACGCGACGGCGTAGAAGACGCCCGTGAGGCCCGCGAGATGGCGCGGCCCGGCGATGCGCTGCACCTCCAGGAGCCCTGACGACAGGCCGATCCCCATGCCCGCGCCGCCCACGACGGCGGCGCCCACGCCCCACCACGGGGAGCCCGACGCGACCACGAGCCCGACGCACGCCACCGCGACGGTCAGCGCCCCGGCCGCGACCGCCAGCCCGCGGGCCGAGTCGACGGCGTCGAGCCGCTTGGCGGCAGGCTGCACGACGGCGGCCACGCCGAGCGCGACCACGGTGAGCAACGTGGCGTACGCCACGCCGAAGCCCTGCGTCTGGTCGCGCAGCAGGACGGGCGCGTACCCGTAGGTGAGCGCAGCGACGACGAAGATCCACGGCGCGACGACCGCGACCACCCGCGTGAACCGGCGGTGCCCCGCCGGGGGCACCCGCAGGCCGCGCCACCACGGCCCGGCCTCGCCGCCGAACGCGTTCGACTCCGGCGTGCGGAGCACGACCAGGAGGAACGGCGCCGTGACGACCACGTGCACCACGAACGGCAGCACCTCGGGCCACGGCCCCCACTGCGCCAGCGCACCGGCGACGAGCGCGCCCACGCCCGACCCGAGCGTGAACGCGAGGGACGCGCGGCGCGCGCCCGAGCCGGCGTCCGCGGCGCGGTCGTACGGGACCTGCGAGAGCTCCTTGATCCAGCTCGTGCCGACCGACGTCGCCGTCCCGACCGTGATCCCGGCGAGCAGACGGCCGACGTAGATCGGGACGGGGCCGAGCGCGCCGAACGCCAGCACCGCGCTGGCGGCCATGCCGATCACCGTGCCCGCGAGCATCACGGGGCGGCGGCCGTACCGGTCGGACAGCGTCCCGGCGACGAGCAGCGCGGGAGCAAGGCCGAGCACGTACACGCCGAGGAACGCGTTGACGGTGGCGTCGCCGTAGCCCTGCACCTCCTCGTACATGAGGAGCACGGGGGTGAACTGGTTGCCCGCCCACGACGACACGAACAGCGCGGCGAACGCGCCGAGCCACGGGCGCCTCACAGGATGCCCCGGTGGCGGCGCACGTGGTCGTGCAGCAGGTCGCAGTACGCGTCGGCGTCGCCCTGCTCGACGGCGGCGAGCATCGCCTGGTGCTCGGCGAGCGCGGCGGAGACCTCGTCCGCCCCGACCTGCAGGTGCTGGAACATGAGCCGCAGCTGCCGGTCGCGCAGCAGCCCCATGAACTGGATCGCGGTCTGGTTGCGCGACGCCCGCACGAGCACCCCGTGGAACGCCGAGTCGGCGACGACGAACGCCTCGACGTCGTCCGCGGCGGCCGCCCGCCGCTGCGTGTCCAGGTGCGCGCGCAGCTCGTCGACGACGGCGGGCGCGGGACGCCCGTGCGCGAGCGCGCGGCGGGCGGTGGAGCGCTCGACGGCCTCGCGCATCTCCAGCACGTCGCGCGCCTCGTCGGGGGCCATCGGCACGACGGCGGCCCCGCGCCGCGGCGCGACGGCGAGCAGCCGCTCGGCGTCGAGCCGCAGGAACGCCTCGTGCACGGGGGTGCGGCTGATGCCGAGCTCCGCCGCGACGTCGCCCTCCGACAGCAGCACGCCGCCGGCCGCCTCGCCCGAGAGGATCTTCGCCTTGGTGTGCTGGTACGCGCGCTCGGCGGCGCTGAGGGTCGGCGGGGTGGGCGCGGGTGTCGAGGGGACGGTCACCCGGGGCAACCTACGCTTGCATCCAACTTGCATGCAAGGCCGGGAACGAGCGGTGGACGCTCGTCTGGCGCTATCCCTGGGCGGACCAGCGCCCCACGAGCGCCCAGGACGATCGGTGAGGCGTGTCGGTCGCCGCTGGTAGACCGGGGACATGTTCCTCCTGGACGCGGACCGCAGCACCGACGGCACCGGCGAACCCGTCGTCGTGCACTCCGCGAGCGACCTGGTCGTGGCCGCCGGGTGCGAGTTCCGGCTGCTGCGCCGCCTCGACGAGCTGCTCGGCCGGGTGCCGCGGCGCGAGCGCGAGGCCGACGTGATGCTCGAGCGGACGGCCGCGCTGGGCGACGCGCACGAGCGCCGCGTCCTGGACGAGTACGTGGCCCGCTTCGGGCGCTCCGACGGCGGTCCCGGCGGCGTCGTCGAGGTCGGGGCGCCGGCGCGGCTCACGCGGGACGGGCTGGAGGCAGCGCACGGCGCGACCCTCGCGGCGATCGAGTCGGGGGCGGACGTCGTCGCCCAGGCCTCTTTCTTCGACGGCGAGTTCCACGGCCGGGCCGACTTCCTCGTGCGCGACCCGCTGGGCGACCCCGACGTCGGTCCGGGGCGCCCGGGGGAGCACGCCGCCGGCGTCCTGCCGCGCTACGCCGTCCTCGAGACCAAGCTGGCGCGGCGGGCCAAGGTGACCGCGCTGCTGCAGCTCGCGGCGTACGCCGACCAGCTCGCCGCCGCGCACGTCGACCCGACCGACGCCGTGCACCTGGTGCTCGGCACCCGCGTCACCAGCTCCCACCGGCTCGCCGAGCTGCTGCCCGTCCTCCAGGAGCGACGCGCACGGCTGCGGGAGGTCGTCGCCGCGCACCGCGCCGACGACGGGCCGCTCGCGTGGGTCGACGAGCGGTTCACCGCCTGCGGCCGGTGCCCCGCCTGCGCCGAGCAGGCGGCGGAGCACCGCGACGTCCTGCTGGTGGGCGGCGTCTACGAGCAGCAGCGCGCGCGCCTCGTCGCGGGCGGCATCACGACCATCGACGAGCTCGCGAAGGCCGAGGAGCCGCCCGCGGGCATGCCGGCCCGCAGCTTCGAGCGCGTGCGCGACCAGGCGCGGCTGCAGCTCGGCACGGGGGCGTTCGGCACGGGCGAGTGGGACGGCGAGGTGGCCTACGACGACCACGGCGAGCCGGCCGTCATCCGGTGGCAGCTGCCGGACACGTCCGCCGTGCGCCGGCTCCCGCCCCCCAGCCCGGGCGACGTCTTCTTCGACTTCGAGGGCGACCCGCTGTGGTCCGACCCGCAGGGCGAGCAGTGGGGGCAGCAGACCGGCCTCGACTACCTGTTCGGGCTGGTGGAGCGGCCCGACGTCGAGGGGGAGGCGCCACCGTTCCGCGCGTTCTGGGCCCACGACCTCGCCCAGGAGCGGCAGGCGCTCGTCGACTTCGTGGACTACCTCGCCGAGCGCCGGCGGCGGTACCCGGACCTGCACGTGTACCACTACGCGTCGTACGAGCGGGTGCACCTGCTGTCCATCGCCGCCCGGCACGGCGTCTACGAGGAGGAGGTGGACCAGCTGCTGCGCGACGGCGTGCTGGTGGACCTCTACGCCGTCGTGCGGTCGTCGCTGCGGATCTCCGACCGCTCCAAGTCGATCAAGAAGCTCGAGCCGCTGTACATGGGCGACGACCTGCGGTCGGGCGACGTCACCACCGCGGCCGCGTCCATCGTCGCGTACGCCGAGTACACGGCCCTGCGCGACGCCGGCCGGCACGACGAGGCCGACGCCCTGCTGCGCGACATCGCCGACTACAACCGGTACGACTGCGTCTCCACGCTGCGGCTCTTCGACTGGCTGCGCTCCGCCGCCGACGTCGTCGACGCGCGCGAGGGCGCCCCCGCGGCGGCGGCCGGCGCCACCGCCGACCGCGCCGAGGAGGCCGGCGCCGTGCCGGCCGAGGAGACGCCCCGTCAGGCGGCGACGCGCGAGGCCCGCGAGCGGCGCCTGGCCCTGGAGGCCGCGGTGCGGGACCGGGTCGGCGAGGACCGCGGTGCCCGCGACGACGAGGCGCAGGCGCTCGCGATGATCGGTGCGTCGCTGGGCTACTGGCGCCGGGAGAGCAAGCCGTTCTGGCACGAGCACTACTCGCGGCTGGAGCTGCCGCCGGACGAGTGGCAGGGCCGCCGGAACACGTTTCACGTGGAACGCGCGGCAGTGGTCCAGGACTGGCTCGTCGAGGACGGGCGGCGCGCGCCGGCGCGGGTCCTGGAGCTGGTCGGCCGCCTGTCGGAGGGCTCGGAGCTCGGCGTGGGCTCCGTGCCGTTCGTGCTCTACGACGCCCCCGCGCCCGACGCCGTGACGGTGCCGGCGAACGCCGTGCGCGGCTTCCACGGCGGCGCGACGATCGTCGACGCGGTGCGCCGCCCGACGGACGCGGGGGAGCGGGACGTGCTGCTGCTCCGCGAGCAGGTGCGCGTCGGGGCCGAGACCTTCGACGCGCTGCCGATGGCGCTCACCCCGTCGAGCGGCCCGCGCGCCGACCCGCAGGAGCAGGCGCTCGAGGAGGTGGCAGGGCGCGCGCTGGCGGCCTGGGACGCCGACCGTGCGCTGCCCGACGGCCCGGCCGCGGACCTGCTCCGCCGCCGCCCCCCGCGCCTGGCCGGCGGCGTCCCGCTGCCCGACGTCCCGGGCGGCGACTTCACCGCCGCGGTCCTCGCGGCGACCCGCGACCTCGACCGCTCGTACCTCGCGGTGCAGGGCCCGCCCGGCACCGGCAAGACGCACGTCGGCTCGCACGTGATCGCCGCGCTGGTCGCCGAGGGCTGGCGCGTCGGGGTGGTCGCGCAGTCGCACGCGGCCGTGGAGAACATGCTGCGCGCCGTGGTGGAGAAGGCGGGCGTGCCCGCCGACCGGGTGGCCAAGAAGCGACAGGCGGACGGCTCGGGGCACACCGCGTCGCCCTGCGCGGAGCTGTCGGGGGACGACCTCGCCGAGTTCTCCCGCCGCGGCCCCGGCGTCGTCGGCGGCACGGCCTGGGACTTCGCCCACCCCGGCCGCTGGCCGGACGACGACCTCGACCTGCTGGTCGTGGACGAGGCGGGACAGTTCTCGCTCGCGTCCACGATCGCGGTCTCCCGATCCGCGCGTCGTCTGCTGCTCCTGGGCGACCCGCAGCAGCTGCCGCAGGTCAGCCGCGGGCGCCATCCCGAGCCCGTCGACCGGTCCGCCCTCGGCTGGCTCGTCGACGGCCGCGACGTGCTGCCGCCGGGGCTCGGGTACTTCCTCTCGCGGTCGTGGCGGATGCACCCTGCGCTCTGCGAGGCCGTGTCCCAGCTGGCGTACGAGGGCCGGCTGCAGGCCCACGAGACCGCGGCCGACCGGCGGCTCGACGGTGTGGCCCCGGGCGTGCACCACGTGCCCGTGCGGCACGAGGGCCGCGGCGTCGCGTCGCCCGAGGAGGCGCAGGAGGTGGTGCGGCAGGCGGCCGCCGTCGTCGGGCGGTCCTGGACCCCGGGCGCCGGGCGGCCCGCGCGCCCGCTCGAGCCGCGCGACGTCGTCGTGCTCGCCGCCTACAACGCCCAGGTGTGGGCGGTGCGGCGCGCGCTCGACGACGCGGGGCTCGGGGGCGTGCGGGTGGGCACGGTCGACCGGTTCCAGGGCGCCGAGGCGCCGGTCGCGATCGTCACGCTCGCGGCGTCGTCGCCCCACGACGTGCCCCGCGGCACCGGGTTCCTGCTGTCCCGGCACCGGATCAACGTCGCGGTCTCGCGCGGGCAGTGGTGCGCGATCGTCGTGAGGTCGCCCGAGCTCACCGACTACCTGCCGCACACCCCCGAGGGCCTCGGCCGCCTCGGCGCCTTCCTCGGGCTGTGCGAGCGGGCGGTCGCTGGTTGAGCCGGTCGAAACCCGCCGACGAGGCTCAGAACCCCCCGAAGTCGCCGCCTCCGAAGTCGCCCCCGAAGTCGCCGAACCCGCCGGCGTCACCGCCACCGTCGTAGCCGGGGTCCGCGCCCGCGGCCTCGGTGTACCCGGCCTCCCCACCGGCGTCGGCTCCTGCGTCACCCCCGGCGTCGCCACCCTCGGCCCCGGCGTCGGAGCCCGCGTCGCCGGCGAAGTCCTGCGAAGGGTCGCCGAAGGCCGGGCCGAAGAGCGCGTTCGCGACGGCCGAGCCGATGACGACGCCCGCGACGGTGCCGAGCAGGCTGGAGCCGACCATCGACCCGAAGCCCGGACCGCGCGCGCCGTAGCCGCCCTGGCCGCGGAAGGACTGCTCCAGCGTGCCGGGGTTCCGCATCTCGGCGCGCGTGGCCATGCGGGCGAGGGCCTGCGGGTCGTCCGAGGTCGCGCGCTCGGCGGGCGGGAGGCCGGAGCCGAGCTCGTCGAGCACGCGGCGGCGCTGCTCGGGCGTCAGGCGGGAGAACGCCTCGGCGTGCGCCTGCTCGACCGCGTCCGGCGGCGCGGTGCGCAGCAGGTAGCGGTAGCGCTCGACGGCCACCTCGTCGGGGTCGCGGTGGGCGGCGGGGGCGCCGGTGCCGGGCCGGCCGGCGGGCTGCTGGCCGGGGTACGGCGCGTAGCCGTGCTTCCCCGGCGCCTCGCCGGTGCGCGGCCGGGCGTCGTCGGGCCAGCCGGGAACGCCGTGGTACGAGCGCTCGTCGTGAGTTCTGCCGAGGAGTCGGTCGAGGAATCCCATGACGGTCCAACGATCGCGTCGGGGCCGGCGTTCCCGGGAACGGCGACGGCCCGCACCCCGACGAGCGGGGTGCGGGCCGTGCGACTCACGCGGCCGGCGTCAGCCGGCCGGGCGGTGAGATCAGAGCGGGCGGACGTTCTCCGCCTGCGGGCCCTTCGGGCCCTGCGTGACGTCGAACTCCACGCGCTGCTCCTCGTCCAGGGACCGGTAGCCCTGGGACTGGATGGCGGAGAAGTGGACGAACACGTCGGCCGAGCCGTCCTCGGGGGCGATGAAGCCGTAGCCCTTCTCGCTGTTGAACCACTTCACGGTTCCGGTGGCCATGCTTACTCCTTCAAGAGGTGTCGACGACCTCGACCGTCGAGATCGCGCATCACGGTGAATCGTCGTCAACTCTTGAGACCAAGGTCCGCCGGGTGACCGCATCAGTCCTTCCGACGCGATCGCCGTGGCGCGGACGGGAGACCGTCCGGATCGAGCGAGGCACTGCAACGGGGACAACGGTACGCGAGCGCGAGCACGCGCACCAGTGTTGCCGCACCGGCTGTCCACAGGGTGGTCGCGTCGGTGGACGCGGCGTCGGCGGGGGCCGATACAAAGGAGCCATGACCACTTCCTCCGTGCCTTCCCTCCCCCTGTCCGGCGACGTCGAGATCCCCCAGGTCGGCCTCGGCGTCTTCCAGGTGCCCGACGACGGCACCCAGGCCAACGTCGAGCAGGCGCTCGAGCTCGGCTACCGGCACGTCGACACCGCCGCCGGCTATTACAACGAGGCGGGCGTCGGCGCGGCGCTGCGCGCGTCGGGGCTGCGCCGCGAGGACGTCTTCGTCACCACCAAGCTCCGCAACGGCGACCAGGGGTACGAGCAGGCGCTGCGTGCGTTCGAGGACTCCCGCCGCGCGCTCGGCGTCGACCAGGTCGACCTGTACCTGATCCACTGGCCGGTGCCGAGCAAGGACCTGTACGTCGAGACGTGGCGCGCGTTCGAGAAGCTGCTCGCCGAGGGCGCCGTGCGCGCGATCGGGGTGTCCAACTTCCTGGTGGAGCACCTCGACCGGCTCGTCGCGGAGACCGACGTCGTGCCCGCCGTGAACCAGGTCGAGGTGCACCCCACGTTCCAGCAGGCCGCGGTCCAGCGGCGCTGCGTCGAGCTCGGCGTCGCCGTCGAGGCGTACTCGCCGCTCGGCCGCGGCGCCGACCTGGACGCGCCGGCCGTCGTCGCCGCGGCGGCGGAGCTCGGCGTCACGCCCGCGCAGGTCGTGCTGCGGTGGGCGGTGCAGCAGGGGCGGATCGTCATCCCCAAGTCGCTGTCGGCCGCGCGGCAGGCCACGAACCTGGACGTCTTCTCGTTCGAGCTGT
The DNA here is from genome assembly GCF_050311635.1 of Isoptericola nanjingensis. NCBI lineage: Bacteria > Bacillati > Actinomycetota > Actinomycetes > Micrococcales > Promicromonosporaceae > Isoptericola > Isoptericola nanjingensis. The sequence continues at coordinate 99,025 of NZ_JBNOZL010000007.1, forward strand.
CGGCCGATCAGGTCGCCTCGATCGACGCTCTGGAGGCCGGCGTCGAGGGGCGCACGGGGGCGGACCCGGCCACCGCGTCGTTCACGCAGTTCCGCGCCTGACGCGGGGGCTCACGAGGCCGGGTGTGACGCAGGTTACAGGTTCGTCACGATCTGCCGGGAGGGACCCGCGCGACACGTCCGCGACATACAGTCTCGCTACGTTCAGCGGCACTGAATGCGGTGTTGAGCCGCGAATGTCCTACCTCCAAAAGGGGAACAGCATGATCCGACGCACCACGGCCGCCAAGGGCATGGCCCTCGCGGCAGTCCTCAGCCTCGGCCTCGCAGCCTGCGCCTCGTCCGACGGCGGGAGCGGCGAAAGCAGCGAGGGCGGCGGCGGCTCCGCCGAGCCGCTGAAGATCGGCACGATCCTGCCGGTCACGGGCACCCTCGCCTTCCTCGGGCCGCCGGAGATCGCCGGTGTCGGTCTCGCGATCGACGACATCAACGCCGCAGGGGGCGTCCTCGGCAACGACGTGAGCGTCGAGTGGGGCGACTCCGGCGACAGCACCGACCTCTCGGTGGCGACCAGCACCGCCACCGACCTCATCGGCAAGGGTGTCTCGGTCGTGATCGGCGCGGCGTCGTCGGCCGTGTCCCTCGGCGTGGTCGACCAGTTCGCCGAGGCGAGCGTCATGCAGATCTCGCCCGCGAACACGGCGGCAGACCTGTCGGGGTACGGCGAGTTCTTCGCCCGCACCGCCCCGCCGGACACGGTCCAGGGGCCGGCGCACGCCGACCTCATCATGGGCGACGGCCACTGCAAGGTCGGCTTCCTCGTGCAGAACGAGGCCTATGGCAACGGCCTGCGCGACTACATCCAGGAGGCGCTCGAGGCCGGTGGTTGCGAGGCGGTCTACGGCGGCAACGGCGAGGGCCACGAGTTCGCGCCGGGCGAGACCAACTTCGGCGCCCAGGTGACCGACCTGCTCGCGCAGAAGCCGGACGCCATCTCGATCGTCGCGTTCGAGGAGACCACCGCGATCGTCAACGAGCTCGTGTCGCAGGGCTGGGACTTCGACGGCACCACGTACTTCGTGGACGGCAACCTCTCCAACTACGGCGACGCCTTCGACAAGGGCACCCTCGCCGGAGTGCAGGGCACGCTGCCCGGCGCGCAGGCGGACGACGCCTTCCGCGAGCAGCTCACGACCTGGTACTCCGAGAACGAGGACGGCGAGCTCGAGGACTTCTCGTACTCCGCCGAGTCGTACGACGCGACTGTCCTCGCCGCGCTGGCCGCGGTGAAGGGCGGAGCGACGGACGGCGAGACCATCTCGAAGAACATCCGCGCGGTGTCCGGTGCCGACGGCGGCACCGAGGTGAAGACCTTCGAGGAGGGCGTCAAGGCGCTCGAGGCCGGCGACGACATCCACTACGTCGGCAAGTCCGGCATCGGGCCGCTCAACGAGTCGAACGACCCGACGTCCGCCTTCATCGGCATCTACAAGTACGGCGCCGACAACACCTACACCTACCAGCGGCAGATCGAGGGCAAGATCGAGGAGTGATCCTCGCTCGCTGACCTCGTCACACGACGGCCCGGACGCTCGCGCAGAGCGGCCGGGCCGTCGCCGTGCCCGGAGTCGCCACGCCGCCGCCGAGGTCGAACCCGTGGTGCCGAGGTAGTACCGCTCCGGCCGAGGTAGTACGGCCGGCGCCGAGGTAGTGCGAATCCTGGTGAGGTAGTACGGATCTCGTCGAGGTAGTACAGATGGCGGCGCGGTAGTTCCCCCAGGACGCGGAAGGACGTCGTGGCGCACCCTGGGCCCGCCAGCCTGCCCCCAGAACGGGTTCGTCCACAGGCTGAGGCGTGCGAAGGATCTGGATGGTCATGAGCGACCAGGGTCTACCCATGAGAGAAGCCGAGCACCTCCCGGCGATCCGACGTATCGCGGGGATTCTGGAGTCGATGAGGGCGCCTGGTTCGCCGTTGGTCGGAATGCGCTCGGCCGACGTCGCGCAACCTCCGCTGGTGCCCGACGCTCTCGCGCTCGAGCACGTCGACGACGGCCGCGAGCCGGGGCGCGACGTCGCGCTGCTGGGGCTCGTGGGGCGACTCACCGAGAGCGCGGCGACGCCCCTCTGGTTCAGTCACGACACCGCTGCGATGCTGCACGGTGCATGGACCTACCGGACGCCGCCGTTGGTCCATGTGACGCGGGAGGCCAACCCGCACGTGGACGAGCACCACGAGCCCTCGGTGCGGCGCCATCACACCCCGATGCCTCCCCGGGACCGCGCCTCGGTGCGCGGGGTGCCGGTGACGTCTCTCGCCCGCACTCTTGTCGACTGCATCCGCACCCTCCCGCGCGACGGTGCTCTCGTCGCGTGCGACTCGATGTTCCGGCTGGGGGCCGACCCGGGGGAGGTCTCGCGCATCATGTCGGCGTCGCGGGGAAAACGGGGTGTCGTGCGTGCGCGCGAGATCCTCGACCTGTGCGACCCGCGGTCGGGCTCGCCCGGCGAGTCGGTGGCGAGGCTCGCCGCGTCGGACGCCGGGCTTCCACGGCCCGGGTGCCAGCTCGAGGTCCTGACGGCGCGGGGGACCTTCTACGTGGACCTGGGGTGGGAGGACATCAGGCTCGCCGTCGAGTTCGACGGGGAGCTCAAGTACGAGGATCACCCCGAGGAGGTCCGCCGCGCCGAGGCCGCGCGGCAGCGCGCGCTCGAAGACGCGGGATGGATCGTCGTCCGTGTCCGGTGGGAGGACCTGGGCGACCCGGAGGCGCTCGAGCACCTCATCCGGGGCGCCTACCTCGCGGCGCGACGGCGCGCCCTGCTCGGGCTGACCGCCTGACCCCCTGTCCCGCTCGTCCGCGACGACGACGGCGGCCGCTCACCCGAGCGGCCGCCGTCGTCGTGTCTCGTGCGTACTACCTCGGCAGGTTCGGTACTACCTCGGCAGGTCCGGTACTACCTCGGCGGGCTACTTCGTGTCCTCCGCCAGGGAGCCGAGGTAGAGGGAGATGACCTTCGGGTCGGACTGCAGCTCGCGCCCGGTGCCGGTGTACGCGTCCTTGCCCTGGTCGAGCACGTAGCCGCGGTCGCAGATCTGCAGGCAGCGGCGGGCGTTCTGCTCCACCATGATGATCGACACGCCCGCCTTGTTGATCATCCGGGTGCGTAGGAACGTCTCGTCCTGGCGCACCGGGGACAGGCCCGCCGACGGCTCGTCGAGCAGCAGCACGGACGGGTTCATCATGAGCGCCCGGGCCATCGCCACCATCTGCCGCTCGCCGCCGGACATGGCGCCCGCCCGCTGGGTGCGGCGCTCGTGCAGCACGGGGAACAGGTCGCGGATGAACGACCAGCGCTCGTCGAACACCTTCGGGCGCAGGTACACCCCCATCCGCATGTTCTCCTCGACCGACAACGACGGGAAGACGTTGTTGGTCTGCGGCACGAACCCGACGCCGCGCGCCACGAGGGTGTTGGCCTTCATGCCGGTGATGTCGTCGCCGCCGAGGGTCACGGTGCCGGAGTGGATCTTCACCAGCCCGAACAGCGCCTTGAGCAGCGTGGACTTGCCGGCGCCGTTGGGGCCGATGATCCCCACCAGCTCGCCCTTGCCCACCTCGATCGAGCAGCCGTCGAGGATGTGCACCCCGGGGAGGTAGCCCGCGACGAGGTTGTCGGCCCGCAGCAGGAGCTCCTTCCCCTCGGGGACACCGCCGGGGTGCGTGGGGGTCGTGAGTGTCGAGGTGTCGCTCATCGCTTCTCCTCCTCGGCCTCGAGGCGGGCCAGGATCTCGGGGTCGAGCAGGGAGTCGTCGCCCAGGTCGGTGTCGTGGTGGGCGCCCAGGTAGGCGTCGACCACGGCCTGGTCCTGCATGACCGTCGCCGGCGGCCCCTCGGCCACGATCCGGCCCTCCGCCATGACCACCACCCAGTCGGAGATGTGCCGCACGGCGTGCATGTCGTGCTCGACGAACAGGACCGTCATGCCCTCGTCGCGCAGCGCCTGCACGTGCCCCAGGAGGGACTGCACGAGGGCGGGGTTCACGCCCGCCATCGGCTCGTCGAGCATGATCATCGTCGGGTCGGTCATGAGGGCGCGCGCCATCTCGAGCAGCTTGCGCTGCCCGCCCGACAGCGACCCGGCGAAGTCGTCGGCCTTCGCGTCGAGCTTGAACCGGGCGAGGATCTCCATCGCCTTCTCGGTGGCCTCCTTCTCGTGCGCCTGCCAGGTGAACGGCAGCCAGGAGAGCCAGAAGCGCTCGCCGGGGTTCTTCGGGGACGCGAGCAGCATGTTCTGCAGCACCGTGAGCCGCGACAGAGCCTTCGTGAGCTGGAACGTACGGACCATCCCCGACTGGGCGACGCGCGCCCCGCTCTTGCCGGCGAGCGACTTCCCCTCGAAGCTCCAGCGACCGCTCTCGGGCGTGTCGAAGCCGGTGAGCAGGTTGAAGAACGTCGTCTTCCCGGCGCCGTTCGGGCCGATGAGCGCCGTGATCGCGCCCCGCTGCACCTCGAGGTGCTCGACGTCGACCGCCGTCATGCCGCCGAAGCGGCGCACGACGTCGTCGGCCACGAGGATGGCGTCCGGCTTGGGCGCCCCCACGACGGGCTCGACCTGCGAGAGATCGTCGCGCGCCTCGGCGGCGACGGCCGAGGTGGGGGCGACGGCGGCCGCGGCCGCCGCGTCGACGACGGACTCGGGCGGGCCGGCCGCGTCGTGAGCCTGGCCGGACGTGGTCTCTTCGGACATGTCAGCGGACATTGAAGGCCAGCTCCTTCTTGTTCCCGAGGATGCCCTGCGGCCTGAAGATCACGAGGAGCATCAGCGTGATACCCACCAGCATGCCGCCGATCTGCTCCACGTTGGTGGTGCTGATGACGTCCCCCACCCCGGTGTTCTCGGACAGGGCGCGCATCCCGGTGCGCATGAACATGTAGGCGCCGAAGAAGATCATGGCGCCGAGCACCGGACCGAAGACGGTGGCGGCCCCGCCGAGCAGCAGCACCGTCCACACGAAGAACGTCATCGTGCGGCCCATCGCGTCGGGGGCGATGGTGATCGGCAGCACGTAGAGGACGCCACCGAGGGCGCCGAGCATGCCGCCCAGCACCAGCGACTGCAGCTTGTACGAGTACACGTTCTTGCCGAGCGCCCGCACGGCGTCCTCGTCCTCGCGGATGCCCTTGAGCACGCGGCCCCAGGGGCTACGGGTGACGAGCCAGACGAACAGCAGGGCCAGGGCGACGACGCCCCACGCGAAGATCCGCGTCCACCAGGAGTCGGACCCGGTGTTGATGTACTCGAGCGGCCCGATGACGGTACGGCCATCGGGCAGGGGTGACAGGTCCTGGAAGGTGCCCTTGTAGTTGCGGCCCTGGAGGCCGGAGGCCCCGCCGGTCCACTCCTGCAGCCAGGTGGACCGCCCGATCCACCGGATGATCTCCGCGGCGGAGATGGTGACGATCGCCAGGTAGTCGCCGCGCAGCTGGAGCGTCGGGATGCCGAGCAGCAGCGCGAAGATCAGGCCCGCGACCAGGGCGACGAGCAGCGCGAGGAAGAACGGCGCCCCCGCGATCGTCGCGATGCCGAAGCCGTAGGCGCCCAGCAGCATGAAGCCGGCCTGGCCCATGTTGAGCAGCCCGGTGTACCCGAAGTGCAGGTTGAGCCCGATGGCGGCGAGCGCGTACGCGGCCGTCGTCGGGGCGATGAGCTCGGCGAGCGACTGGGTGAGGATTCTGAGGAACTCGTCCATGGTCGGTCTCCCTTCAGCCGATCCGCTCGCGGCGGCCCAGGATGCCCTGCGGCCGGATCAGGAGCACGAGGATGAGGATCACGAGCGCCGACGCGTACCGCAGGTCGCTCTGGATCACGAGGTTGGACAGCTCGACCACGAGGCCGATGAGGATCGACCCGACGAGGGCGCCGAACGCGGTGCCGAGGCCGCCGAGCGTCACGGCGGCGAACATCAGCAGCAGGAGCTGCACGCCGAGCTGCCAGTTGAACGACCCGAACGAGATGCCCCACATCAGCCCGGCCAGCGCGGCGAACGCGGTGGCGAGGATCCACACGACGCGGACCACCTTGTCGGGGTCGATGCCGGTGGCCGAGGCCAACGCCGGGTTGTCGGACACGGCGCGGGTGGCCCGGCCCAGCCGGGTGCGGGTGAGGAAGAGCGCGAAGCCGATCAGGCACACCAGCGCGACCGCCATCGAGATCCACGACGTGGTGCTGAGCGTGATCCCCAGCAGCGTCAGGGGCCGCGGGTTGGCCGACAGGATGCGCTCCGACCCGCCGCCGATGAGGAGCTGGATCACGTACTGCAGCGTGATCGACAAGCCGATCGAGACGATCATCAGCTGCATCACCGGGGTGCCCCGGCGGCGCAGCGGCCGCCAGATGGCGGCGTCCTGCGCGACGCCCGTGAGGGCGCAGACGGCGATGGTCAGCAGGCCCCCGACCCAGATCGACATGCCCATCTGGTTGATGGCGATGAAGCCGAGCGCGGCGCCGAGGGCGAACTGCTCGCCGTGGGCGAAGTTCGACATCCCGGTGGTGCCGAAGACGAGGTTGAGCCCGATGGACGCGAGGGCGAGCAGCAGGCCGAAGCGGATGCCGGAGCCGAACTGCTGCCACACCTGGCCCCAGGAGAACGCCCGCTCGGAGGCGTCGCCCTCCGGCGCCGTCGCGACGCCGTCGCCCTCGGTGGTGGTGCCGGTCCCGGCGTCGGTGCCCTCGTCGCCACCCGGTGCCGTCGTGGTGGCCTCGGCGCTGGGGCTCTCGGGAGCCACCGCCTCGCCGCCGACCTGGAACGCGGCCCGTCCGGTGCCGCCGGTCTGGGCGGTGACCTGGAGCTCGGTCGACGCGCCGTCCGGCAGCTGCTCGCCCGCGGGCAGAGACGCGGGATCGAGCGTGAGGGTGTAGCGGCCGACCTCGGGCACCGCCACCGACGCGGGTGCGTCCGCCGTGGTGGTGACGGTCTCGTCGAAGCCGCCCGGACCGGTGATGGTCACCTCGGCGTCGGCGATCCGGTCGCCCGCGTCGTTCATGACGACGACGGCGACGCAAGCGGTCGAGTCGTCGGGCTTGCAGTCGGTCGCGACGTCGGTCGCGAGCCTGGTAGCGGTGGTGCTGGTGGCGGCGCCGCTGGTGTGCGCCGCGTCCGCTCCTGGGGCTGCCTGCGCTGGTGGCGAGGCGAGCACGGCAGGGGCGAGGGCGATCGCAAGCGCTGCCACCGTGCGGCGCAGCGCGATCGCCCTGGTCGGTCGGTCCGTCGTCATCGGCCGGGTCCTCCGTGTGTCGATGTCGTTCCCCCGGGGCGAGCCCGGGGTTCCACCCGCTCACCCCGTCGATGCAGGGACACTAAAGGCCCCATGTATCCGCGGCGTTTCGCGAGCGTGCCGCGAGTGTAGCCACGAAAATGTGACCCAAATGACAGATCCAGGTCACAGTCCGGCATCGTGCGGGCGGAATCCGGTCCTCGCCGCCGCGGACCTAGGCTGGCCGGGTGCCCGACGACCTGACCGCCCCCGCAGACCTCGACGCCACCGACGACGCCTCCCCTGACCCCGTCCCCGACCGCGCTCCCGTGGCGGAGCGCCGCCCCACCGTCCGCCGGCACCACGGCGACGAGTTCGTCGACGACTACGAGTGGCTGCGCGACAAGTCCTCCCCCGAGGTGCTGGCGCACCTGGAGGCGGAGAACGCGTGGACCCAGGCGCGGCTGGCGCACCTGGCGCCGCTGCGGCAGGCGGTCTTCGACGAGATCAAGGCGCGCACGCTCGAGTCCGACCTGTCGGTGCCCGTGCGGATGGGCGGGTCCTGGTACTACACGCGCACCGAGGAGGGCCGGCAGTACCCGATCCACGCGCGCGTGCCCGCCGCGGGGGCGTGGGCGCCCCCGCAGATCGAGGCGGGCTCCGTGCCGCCCGGCGAGCAGGTGCTGCTCGACCAGAACGTCGCGGCGGACGGGCACGACTTCTTCTCCCTCGGCTCGTTCGACGTGTCCGAGGACGGCGCGCGGCTCGCCTACGCCGTCGACACCCAGGGCGACGAGCGGTTCACGTTGCGCGTGCGCGACCTGACGACGGGCGCGGACCTGCCCGACGTCGTCGAGGGCACGTTCCCGGGCGCCGTGCTCACGCCCGACGGCCGGTACGTCTTCTACCCCACGGTCGACGACGCGTGGCGGCCCTACCGGATCTGGCGGCACGAGGTCGGCACGCCGGCGTCGGACGACGTGCTGGTGCTGGAGGAGCCCGACGAGCGGTTCTGGATCGGCGTCGGGCTCACGCGCTCGCGCCGCTACCTGGTGATCGAGGCCGGGTCCAAGACGACCAGCGAGGCGCGCGTCCTGGAGGCGGACGACCCCACGGGCGAGTTCCGCGTGGTCTGGGAGCGGCGGGACGACGTCGAGTACACGGTCGAGCACGCCGTGCTGGGCGACGGCGACGGCGCGGGTCGCGACGCGCTGCTCGTGCTGCACAACGACGGCGCGGAGAACTTCGAGCTGGTCGTGGCGGACGTCCCGGCCCGCGCGGGCGACGACGGCGCCGCCGGTGCCCTGGACCCGGCCGCGGCGCGCGTCGTCGTGCCCCACGACCCGGACGTGCGCCTCGAGGGCGTGGACGCCTTCGCGCGCCACGTGGTGCTGAGCCTGCGGCGCGAGGCGCTGCCGCGGGTCGCGGTCGTCGACCTGGCGCGCACGACGGGCGAGCAGTCGTGGACGGCGCGGGAGATCGACGTCGACGAGCCGCTGTTCTCGGTGGCCCTCGACGCGAACCCCACGTGGGAGCAGCCGCTGCTGCGGGTGCAGCACACGTCGTTCGTCACGCCCGCCACGGTGGTGGACGTCGACCTCGCCACGGGCGAGCGGCACGTGCGCAAGCGGCAGCCCGTGCTGGGCGGCTACGACCCGGCCGACTACGCGCAGCACCGCGAGTGGGCGACGGCCCAGGACGGCACGCGGGTGCCGATCAGCCTGGTGTGGCGGCGCGACGCGGTGACGCTCGACGGCTCCGGCACGCGCGCCGAGCCCGCACCGCTGCTGCTGTACTCGTACGGCGCGTACGAGACGAGCATCGACCCGTACTTCTCCGTCCCGCGCCTCAGCCTGCTGGACCGCGGCGTCGTCTTCGCCGTCGCGCACGTGCGTGGCGGCGGCGAGCTGGGCCGGCACTGGTACGACGACGGCAAGCTCGCGGCCAAGGAGCACACCTTCAGCGACCTCGTCGCGTGCGGGCGGCACCTCGTGGAGACGGGCTGGACGTCGCCGGAGCGGATGGTGGCCGACGGCGCCAGCGCGGGCGGGCTCACGGTGGGCGCGGCGCTCAACCTGGCGCCCGACCTGTTCGCGGGCGTGCTCGCGGGCGTGCCGTTCGTCGACGCGCTCACCTCGATGCTCGACCCCACCCTGCCGCTCACCGTCGTCGAGTGGGACGAGTGGGGCGACCCCCTGCACGACGCCGAGGTGTACGCCCGGATGAAGGGGTACGCGCCGTACGAGAACGTGCCCGACGACGCGTCCGCGTACCCGCGGGTGCTGGCGACGACGTCGCTGCACGACACCCGCGTGCTGTACGTGGAGCCCGCCAAGTGGGTCGCGCGGCTGCGGGCCGCCGGCGCCCCGGCGCTGCTCAAGATCGAGATGTCCGCCGGGCACGGCGGCGTCTCCGGGCGGTACGCGCGCTGGGAGGAGATCGCGTTCGAGCACGCGTGGACGCTGGACGTCCTCGGCGCGGCGTGAGGGACGGCTGCGCGACCCGTGCGCGCCGCGGGTGAACCCTGCGTGGCCGATCCCACATCGCGGGGTTGGAACGGCGGGCGCGCCCCGGACGTCGTAACGTCGCGGGGCCGGGGTCGCGCGACCCCGCCAACTCGTCGCTGAGCCGGCTCCGTGCGCTCGCGCACGACCGGTCGTCTGGAGCTCGTGTGTCAGGAAACGCCACCACCAGGTTCGCAGGGGTCTCCCTGCTGGCCGTGACCAGCAGGATCCCGGCCGGGGTGCGGACCTCGGCCGCCGTGCAGCAGCGGCTCGCCCCCGCGCTCCGCCGGCTGCGGCTCCCCACCACGCTGCTGGAGCGCGTCGCCGGCGTGCGTGAGCGGCGCGCCTGGGCCGCCGACGAGGACGTCGACGACGCGACCGTCGCCGCCGGGCGCGAGGCGCTCACCGTCGCGGGCGTCGAGCCCGCCGACGTCGGCCTGCTCATCAACACGTCCGTGACGCGCCGGCACCTCGAGCCGTCCGTCGCGGTGCGGCTGCACCACGGGCTCGGGCTGCCGTCGTCGGCCGTGAACTTCGACGTCGCCAACGCCTGCCTGGGCTTCATCAACGGCATGAGCCTCGCCGCCGGGATGATCGAGTCCGGCCAGGTCCGGTACGCCGTCGTGGTGGACGGCGAGGACGCCGACGTCATCCACGACCGCACCATCGAGCGGCTCCTGCAGGAGGACCGCAGCCGCGACGACTTCATGCAGGAGTTCGCCTCGCTCACCCTCGGCTCCGGCTCCGCCGCAGCCGTGCTGGGGCGGACGGACGAGCATCCGGAGGGCCACCGCGTCCTCGGCGGCGTCACGCGCGCCGCGACGCAGTTCCACGACCTGTGCGTCGGCAGCACCGAGGGCATGTTCACCGACGCGAAGGCGCTGCTCGAGGGCGGCCTCGAGCTCGTCGTCGACGCCTGGAAGGACGCGGTCGCCGACTGGGACTGGGCGCGCATGGACCGCTACGTCACCCACCAGGTGTCGCGCGTGCACACCGACGCCATCGTCGAGGCCGTCGGCCTGGACCGGGCCAAGGTGCCCACCACGTACGAGCGGCTGGGGAACGTCGGGCCCGCGTCCGTCCCCATCACCCTCGTGGAGCAGCAGGACTCGCTGAGCGCCGGCGACCGCGTGCTGCTCATGGGCGTCGGTTCCGGCATCAACACGGCGATGCTGGAGCTCGCGTGGTGACGGGCGTGCCCGCCCCGACCCCCCGACCCGCCGACACCGTCCCGCCGGGCCTGCCCGGCCTCGACCCGCGCCACAGCCACGTGCTCACCGACGCGCGCGGCGCGTCGTGGCACTACCTCGACAACGGGCCCGAGCTGACCGCGCGCGGGCACGAGCCCGTCGGCACCGTGCTCGCCGTGCACGGCAACCCCACCTGGTCGTACCTGTGGCGGCGGCTCGTCGCCGACGCGCCGGACGCCGCGGACGCCGGCGCGCCCGCCTGGCGCGTCGTCGCCGTCGACCAGCTCGAGATGGGGCTGTCCCAGCGCTCCGGCGAGCACCGGCCGCTCGCCCGCCGCGTCGCCGACCTCGGCGCGTTCACCGACGCGCTCGGCCTGACGGGGCCGGTCGTGACGCTCGGCCACGACTGGGGCGGCGTCGTCTCGCTCGGCTGGGCCGTCGACCACCCCGACCTGCTCGCCGGCGTCGCGCTGCTCAACACCGCCGTGCACCAGCCCGACGACGCGCCGGTGCCCGCGCCGCTGCGCCTCGCGCTCGCCGGGCCCGTGCACCGCCTCGGCACGCGCACCACCCGCGCCTTCCTGGAGACGACGCTGTCGCTGGCCCGTCCGCGGCTGGCCGCCGACGTCGCCGCGGCCTACCGCCTGCCCTACCTCGCCGCCCACGAGCGCGACGGCATCGAGGGGTTCGTCGCCGACATCCCCACAAGCGCCGCGCACCCCAGCGCGGCCGAGCTGGACCGCATCGCCGCCGGCGTCGCCCGGCTCACCGTGCCTGCCGTCCTGCTGTGGGGGCCGCACGACCCGATCTTCTCCGACCGGTACCTCGACGACCTCGTGCGCCGCCTGCCGCACGCGCACGTGCACCGGTTCGCCGAGGCTGGTCATCTCATCGCCGAGGACGTCGACTGGGCTCCTTCGGTGTTGTCGTGGCTGTCCTCGCTGTCGGCGGAGGGGTCGGGGACCTCGGGCACGGATGCGTTCACGGGCCCCAGGGGGCCCTCCACTTCGGGACTTCGTACATCCGTGCCCGAGGTCCCCGACCCCTCCGCCTCGAGCATCACCTCGCCGCCCGCTTCGTCGGACGACTCCGCGACACCGTTCGTGCCGCTGTGGGCGGCGCTGGACGCGCGGGCCGACGACGACGCGGCGGCCGTGCTGGACATGACGGCCTCCACGACGGCGGACGGCGCGGACGGGCGTCCGTTCACGGCGAGCTGGCGGGCGCTGGACCGGCAGGTGCGGCGCATCGCCGCCGGGCTGTACGGCATCGGCGTGCGGCGGGGTGACCGGGTGTCGCTGCTGGTGGAGCCGGGCCCGACGCTGACGGCGCTGGTGTACGCGTGCCTGCGGATCGGGGCCGTCGTGGTGGTGGCCGACGCCGGGCTGGGCGTGCGCGGGCTGACGCGGGCGCAGCGGGGGGCGTGGCCGCGGTTCGTGGTCGCGCAGCGCAAGGGCCTGGCCGCGGCGCGGGCGCTGGGCTGGCCGGGGGTGCGGATCTCGGCCGAGCCGCTGGCGCCCACCGTGCGTCGGGTTCTCGGGGTGACGCACGAGCTGGTCGACGTCGCCCGGGCGGGCGAGGGGCGCCCTCTGCCGCCGGAGCCCGGCCCGCACGACGAGGCCGCCGTGCTGTTCACGTCGGGCTCGACCGGGCCGGCGAAGGGCGTCGTCTACCGGCACGCCGAGCTGTCGGCGCTGCGCGACGCGCTCGCCGCGCACTTCGACGTCGGGACCGAGACGGGCCTCGTCACCGGGTTCGCTCCGTTCGCCCTGCTGGGGCCGGTGCTCGGCACGCGGTCGGTGACGCCGGTGATGGACGTGTCGTCGCCCGCGACGCTCACCGCGCGGGCCGTCGCCGACGCCGTGACGGCGTCCGACGCGCGCATCGTCTTCCTGTCCCCGGCGGCGATCCTCAACGTCGTCGACACCGCCGACGCGCTCGACGACGCCGACCGGGCGGCCCTCGCCCGGGTGCGGACCTTCCTGTCGACGGGCGCGCCGATCTCGGCGGAGCTGCTCGGCTCGGCGGCGGCGCTCATGCCGGCGGCGACCCCGCACACCCCGTACGGGATGACGGAGTGCCTCCTCGTCACGGACATCACGCTCGAGGGGATCCGGGACGCGGCCACGGCGCCGGACGCCGGCGTCTGCGTGGGCCGGCCCGTCGGCGGCGGCGAGGTGCTGGTCAGCGCGCTCGACGACGACGGCGACGCGACCGGCGCGCCGTCCGCGGACCCGGGCGTGCTGGGCGAGGTGCTGGTGCGCGCCGGTCACCTCAAGGAGCGCTACGACCGCCTCTGGCTCACCGACGTGGCCGCCGAGCGCGACACCCCGCCGGGTCGCTGGCACCGCACGGGCGACGTCGGGCACCTGGACGACCAGGGTCGCCTGTGGATCGAGGGGCGCCTCGCGCACGTGCTGCGCACCGCCGACGGGCCGCTGGCGCCCGTGGGCCCCGAGCAGCACGTGGAGCGGGTGCCCGCCGTGCGGCGCGCCGCCGTCGTCGGCGTCGGGCCCGCGGGGGTGCACCAGGCGGTCGCCGTCGTCGAGACCACCAGCACCACGCGCCGCCCCGGCCTCGCGCCGGACGACCTCGCCGCCGCCGCGCGGGCCGCGTCGTCGGTGCCGTTGGCCGCCGTGCTGGCGGTGCCGCGCATGCCCACCGACGTGCGGCACAACTCCAAGGTCGACCGCACCCGGCTGGCGAGGTGGGCTGACGGGGTGCTCACCGGCGGACGGGTGGGGCAGCCGTGACCGTGCTCGTGACCGGCGCGTCCGGGCTGCTCGGCGGCGCGGTGACCCGCGCCCTCGTGGCCAGGGGGGACGACGTGCGCACCCTGCAGCGGCGCCCGTCCGGCGTCGACGGCGCGGCCGACGTGCTCGGTTCCGTCACCGACCCGGAGGTCGTCGCGCGGGCCGTCGAGGGGGCCGACGCCGTCGTGCACCTCGCCGCCAAGGTGTCCCTCGCGGGGGCGCCCGCGGAGTTCCACGAGGTGAACGTGGGCGGCACGCGCACCCTGCTGGACGCCGCCGAGCGCGCGGGCGTGCGCCGGTTCGTGCAGGTGTCGTCGCCGTCGGTCGCGCACCTGGGGACGTCGCTCGTCGGGGCCCCGGCCACCCCCGCCGACCCCGAGGGCGCGCGCGGCGACTACGCGCGGACCAAGGCCGCCGCCGAGGTGCTCGCGCTGGGGCGCGACGCCGGCGGTGCCCGAGGCGGCGGGCCGCGGGTCGTCGCCGTCCGGCCGCACATCGTCTGGGGGCCGGGGGACACGCAGCTCGTGGAGCGCGTCGTCGACCGCGCCGCCCACGGCCGTCTCCCGCTGCTGGGCCACGGCGCGGCCCTCATCGACACGCTCTACGTGGACAACGCCGCGGACGGCATCCTCGCCGCCCTCGACCGCCTCGGCGACGCGCCCGACGTCGTCGGCGGACGGGCGTACGTGCTCACCAACGGCGAGCCGCGCACCGTCGCCGACCTGCTGTCCGGCATCTGCCGGGCCGCGGGCGTCCGCCCGCCCGCGTGGCGGGTGCCGGCCGGCCTGGCACGGTCGGCCGGCGGCCTCGTCGAGGCCCTGTGGCGGGTGCGTCCCGGCGCCGACGAGCCGCCGATGACGCGCTTCCTCGCCGAGCAGCTGTCCACCGCGCACTGGTTCGACCAGCGGGCCACCCACCGCGACCTGCGCTGGGTCCCGGCGGTGACCGTCGACGAGGGGCTGCGCCGCCTGGCGGCGCACTACGGGGGCTCCGCGCCTCCCCTGCCGTAGCTCTCGCGGAGGCCGTCCGCCACGCGCGAGCACGACACGCCGCCGTCAGATGAACAACAGGTGAACAGTCCCGGAACAGTTCACCGAACGGCCCACCGGCGGTCGAAAACGCTCAGGTTCACCCCCCACGATGGGTGCCGTGACCGAGACGCTTCTGCTCGCGCTCGTCGTCGTGACCGCACTCGCCTTCGACTTCACGAACGGGTTCCACGACACGGGCAACGCGATGGCCACCTCCATCGCCACCCGAGCCCTCAAGCCCCGGACCGCCGTCGCGCTGTCCGCCGTCCTCAACCTCGTCGGCGCCTTCCTCTCCCTCGCCGTCGCCGCCACGATCGCCAAGGGCATCGTCGACGCCGGGGTGATCACCCTGCCCGTCGTCCTCGCCGGCCTGGTCGGCGGCATCGTCTGGAACCTCATCACCTGGCTGTTCGGCATCCCGTCCAGCTCCTCGCACGCCCTCGTGGGCGGCATGGTGGGCGCCGTGCTCGCCGCCGTCGGCACGTCGGGCGTGCTGTGGGAGGGCGTGATCTCCAAGGTGCTCGTGCCCGCCCTCATCGCCCCCGTGGTCGCCATCGCGGTGGCCGGCGTGGGCACGTGGCTCGTGGCCCGCCTGACCCGCGGCGTGCCGCAGGACGTGACGAACCGCGGCTTCCGCTGGGGCCAGATCGGCTCCGCCTCGCTCGTCTCCCTGGCGCACGGCACCAACGACGCGCAGAAGTCGATGGGCATCATCCTGCTCGCGCTCATCGCGGGCGGCGCCGTGCCGGCCGACTCCGGCGTCCCGTTCTGGGTCATCCTGTCCTGCGCCCTCGCGATGGCGGTCGGCACCTACCTGGGCGGCTGGCGGGTCATCCGCACCCTCGGCAAGGGCCTCGTCGAGATCGACACCCGCCAGGGCATGGCCGCCGAGACGTCGTCCGCCGCCGTCATCCTGCTGTCCAGCCACTTCGGCTTCTCGCTCTCGACGACGCACGTCGCCACCGGCTCCGTGCTCGGCTCGGGCGTCGGCATGCCGGGCGCGAAGGTCCGCTGGAGCGTCGCGGGCCGCATGTTCGTGGCCTGGATGGTCACCCTCCCCGCGGCCGGCCTGGTCGGCGCGCTGTGCCACTGGCTGGAGTCGTCCATCGGCGGCGCCGCCGGCACGATCGCCGTCTTCGTGCTGCTGGTCGTGGCGTCCGCGGCGATCTGGGTCGCCTCGCGGCGCAAGCCCGTCGACCACACCAACGTCAACGAGGCCTGGGACGAGGAGAAGGGCGCGTCCGTCGAGCCCGTCGCCGCCACCACCGGCGAGGCCGGCGGCGAGCGCGTCGGGCCCGTGCCCGCCGTCGCCACCGCCTCGTCCGTCGCGCCGGCCGTCGCCGCCGTGGGCACCGTCAGCGCCCCGTCCAACCCGAAGGTGGGAGCATGAACTTCATCGAGTGGGGCTCGCTCGGTCAGGTCCTCGTGGCCGGCCTGATCGTCGGCGCAGGCATCCCCGCGCTCTTCGCGCTCGGGCTGCGGCTGCTGGCCGGTACGACGCCGGCCGACGCGTCGGGCGGTCCGGTCTCCCCGTCGTCCTCCGACGCGAACGACGCCCCGACGTCGCGCGCCGTCGCCATCCCGCGCCCGTCGCCGGCCCGCCTCGCGGGCGCCATCGCCTGCATGGGCGTCGTCGTCGGGGCCATCGCCTTCGGGCTGGTCTTCCTGGTCTCCGGCGGCCACTGACCGACCTGCCTTCGAGCACGCGATCCGTCGCGCCATCCGACCTGATGGCGCGACGGATCGCGTGCTCGGCCGCGTTTCCGGCTCAGCGGACGGCGGCAGCCGCGGCGGCGAGGGCCTGCGCGGCACGGTCGTCGCCGAGCCGCTCGCACGCGTCGACCGCCGCGGCGGTGCGCGGCTCGCGCAGCGCCGCCAGGGTCGCGCGCAGCACGTCGGCGTCGTGCACGGTGCCCAGCAGGTCCTGCAGCTCGCGGTGGCGCGCGACGACGTCGTCGGCCCAGCGGTCGGTGGCGCGGTCGCCGGACGTCGCGAGCACCTCGGCGGCGTAGCGCGCCCGGCGGACCGCCTTGCGCAGACGGTGCACGACGTCGGGCGGCGGCCGGTCGCCCGTCCCCGGACCCCGCCAGGCGGCGACCGGCCCGGCGTGCCGTCCCACCCGTCCCAGCTCGCGCACGACTGCGGGGCGCAGGGTCGTCGCCGCGGCCTCCCCGGACCGGTCGGTCAGCGGCGGCGCCGTGACGAGCGCGTCGAGCCGCGCGGTGAGGTCCCGGCAACGGGCCGACGCGAGCGCCGCCGTCACCTCCGCCCGGGCGGCGGCGTCGGCCGCGACCAGCGCGCCGTCGAGCGTCGCCAGACCCGCGAGCACCTCGGGCGAGGGCCGCTCGAGGCCCGCGGCGAGCTCCGCCAGGCCCGTCCGCCGCACCTCGGCGTCGCGCGCCGCGCCGAGGGTGCGCACCCACCAGGTGAGGGCCCCGACCGTGCCCGGCTCGGGGGCCGTGCCGTCCCGGAAGACTCGCAGCGTGGCGCGCAGCCGCCGGACCGCCACGCGGGCGTCGTGCACCGCGTCGGGCGCGTCGTCAAGCGCACCCGGTGCCCGGGCCGCGGCCGTCCGCACGTCGTCGTGCCCGCGCAGGATCGTCTCCGCGTGGGCGCGGATCGCGGCGCCGAGGGCGTCGCCGGCGGTGCGGGTCATGCTCGATCCTCGCCCGGCGACGCTCCCGCCGCGCGAGGTCAGGCGCGCACGGCGCCGACGGCGCAGCCCGCCGAGGTAGTACCGGGGGCCGCCGAGGTAGTACCGGAACGGGCGAGGTAGTGCACCCTTCCGTGAGGTAGTCAGATTCCACCCCGGGCAGCACTACCTCGCGGAGACCGGTACTACCTCGCCGCGTTCGGTACTACCTCGGCAGCCCGGGGACTACCTCGCGGAGCCTGGTCCTACCTCGGCGGGAGGGTGGCGGCCTTGGCGGCCAGCACCCGGCGGGCGGAGGCGTCGACCTTCTTCGCGAAGTCCGGGTCCTTGCGGGCCTTCGCGACCAGGGCGTCCGCCATCGCGGGCGCGACGGACGGGTCCGCGGACGCGAGCACCAGGTCCACGCCGGCGTCGACGGCGTCCACCGCCCGCTCGCCGGGCGAGCGGTCCTGCACCTGGGCGGCGGCCGACACGTCGTCCGTCATGACGACGCCGTCGAACCCCAGGTCGCCGCGCAGGACGTCCTCCACGACGACGGGGGAGAACACGGCGGGCTCGTCCGGGTCGATGCGCTCGTAGACGGCGCTCGACATCATCACGTAGCGGGCGCCCGCCTCGATCCCCCGGGCGAAGACGCGCACGGACGCGTCGTCGCGGGTGGTGACGTCGTCCGTCACGCGGGAGTCGGTGTCGGTGTTCTGCGTGACGCGGCCGAGGCCCGGGAAGTGCTTGATCACGGGCTCGACGCCGGCGGCCCGCTGGCCCGCGCCGAACGCGTTCGCGGAGCGCACCACGGACTTCGGCGTGTAGCCGTAGTTCCGGCCGAAGTAGCCGATGGGCGGGTTGTCCGCGGCGGCGTCCTCGTCGACCAGGTCCATCACGGGCGCCAGGTTGAGGTTGACGCCCGCGGCGGCGAGCTCGTCGCCCCAGCCCTCGGCGCGGTCCTGCAGCGTGGCGGGCTTCCACGTGGCCTGCTCGGTGGCCTTGGGGATCTCGGAGAAGCCCGGGCCCCGCAGCACCTGGACGAGGCCGCCCTCCTGGTCGGTGGCCACGAGCAGCGGCGTGGCGTGCGTCGAGCGGCGGGACACGAGGCCGGTGTACTCGTCGACCAGCTCGCGGGTCGCCTCCGCACCGGCCGTGCTGCGGCCGTGCAGGAACACGTTGCCCACGTGCTTGTCGCGGACCGACTCGGCGCTCACCGCGGCCGGGTCGCTCACCGACACCCCGACCATGAGCAGCTGGCCCACCTTCTGCTCGAGGGTCCAGCCCGCGAGCACGTCGTCGGGCGTCGGGGTGCCGGTGGGCTCGGGGGCGGGGGACGTCGTCGCGCTCGGGGACGCGGTCGTCGGGCTCGGGGACGGGCTGGGTGAGCTCGACGGCGAGCCCTCCGAGGCGGAGGATGCCGGGCCGGGCGACGGCTCGCTGCCCGCGCCGGAGCACGCGGCGAGGAGGACGACGACGAGCGTCGTGGCGAGCGAGGCGGCGACGGCCCGTGCGGGCCGACCGCGGGTCACGCGCGTCGGGCAGGTGCACCGTCGCGGTGGGCGAGGGTCGCGAGCGCGTCCTGCCAGTGCGCCTGCGAGTTCGTCGCGTGCTGGGCCGTGTCGATGTTCTCCTGCCTCACGGACACGACCGTACCCGTCTCGTCCGGTTCGAGCGCAATGCGAATCTCGTGGTAGTTGTCCTCGACGTCCGCGAGCTCGGCCAGGGGGGAGAAGTGCGTGAAGTGCAGCAGGCGCGGGCGCTCGACGGCGATCACCACGCCCTTGTCGGCGAACTGGCGGCCGAAGAAGTGGCCCTCGAACGTGATCGGGCTGCCCGGCCGGAAGTCCGTCTCGATGTTCGCGCCGAGCATCCAGCGCGCGCCGGGGTGCATGAGCTCGGCCCACACCCGCTCGGGCGGCTGGGTCACGTGGATCGACGCCTCGGCCACGTGCGGGTAGCGGTGCTCCGACGTGCTGGTGGGGCTGGTCATGGTGGGGGTTCCTTCCGCCGGCTCCGGTTGGTTCCGACCCTAGCGCCGGGCCCTCGCCGCCGCCGTCCCCGACGGCGTCGTGGCCGCGAGCCCGCGCACGAGGGCGAGCACGTCGTCGACCGACTGGGCGGGGTCGGTCACCGGCGCCTGCACGTGCCGGACGACGCCGGCCGGGTCCACCAGGAGCGTGACGCGCTTGAGCCGGTCGGAGCCGCCGGCGCGGAACACGGGCAGCCGCAGGGCGGACGCGGCCAGCCCGTCCTGGTCCGACGCGAGCAGGTAGGGCAGCTCGGCGTGGGTGGCGAACGCGGCCTGCTGCTCGGGGTGCTGCGTGCTCACGCCGAGCACCCGTGCGCCGGCCGCCTCGAGGTCGGCGTGCCGGCGGCCGTAGGTGAGGCACTCGAGCGTGCAGCCGGCGGTGCCGGGCACCTCGCCCCAGCGCGGCGGGTAGCCGTGGGTGCCGGGGGCGTACGCGCCGGGGAAGAAGAACAGCGCGGTCCACCGGTCGGGGTCCACGAGCCGCACGGTGGAGCCGTCGTGCGCCGTGAGCGCGACGTCGGGCACGTGCGTGCCCTCGAGCGCGCGCGCCCGCGCGAGGTCGCCGTCGCCCAGCGCGCCGCTGACCTCGCCGTCGCCCATGACGAACCGCGTGCCCCACTCCTGCAGCGCCAGCAGCACGGGGAGCAGGCCCTCGCCCCGGGCGGTGAGCCGGTAGTCGTGGCGCGGCGGGCGCTCGGAGTACGGCACCTTCTCCAGGACGCCGTGCTCGACGAGCCCGCCGAGCCGCTCGGTGAGCGCGCGGCGGGACAGCCCGAGCTCGCGGTCGAAGCCCTCGAACCGGGTGACGCCCGCGGCCGCCTCGCGCACGATCAGCAGGCTCTGCCAGTCGCCGACGACGCCGAGGGACTGCGCGATGCCGCACGAGCTGTCGGCAAGGTCCTCGCGGCGCATGGGGCACATCCTCTCGCCGGGCCGGGGTGTGCGTCCATCCCGCGCCGTGGGGTAAGTTCCAATTTGGAACTTACCAACGACGACGCGGCCCGCTTTGTTCCCGGCGGGCTCCGCGGAGTCTCATCGACGAGGAGGTGGCCCGGTGGCCACGAGTGCACGGCCGTTCTGGACCTACTGGGCCGCGAGCACCACCAGCGGCGTCGGCACCGCCGTCACGACCGTCGCGCTGCCGCTGGCCGCGGTGACCGTGCTGGACGCCGGCCCGGTCGAGACGGGCCTGCTGGCCGCGTCGTCGTACCTCGCCTGGGTGGTGCTCGGCCTGCCCGCCGGCGCGATCGTGCACCGGCTGCCGCTGCGCGCCACGCAGGTGGGGGCCGACCTGGCGCGCGCCGCCGCGATCTTCGCCGTCCCGCTGGTCTGGTGGCTCGGGGAGCTCTCGCTGGTCCACCTCGTGCTGGCGGCGCTCGCGGTCAACGTGGCCGAGGTGTTCTTCTTCACCGCCAACACGACCTTCCTGCCGACGGTGGTGCCGAAGCACGAGCTGACCAGCCGCAACAGCCTCGTCTCGGGCACGCAGGCCGCCACGCAGCTCGGCGGGCCGTCGGTGGCGGGACTGCTCGTGCAGGCCGTGGGTGCCGTGCCCGCGCTGCTGGTCGACACCGTGTCGTACGTGGTGTCGGCCCTGCTGCTGCGGCGGCTGCCCGAGCGTCACGAGCCCGCCCTCGGCGACGGGCAGGCGCGGCCCGGGATGGGGCAGATGATCGCGGAGGGCTGGCGGTTCGTGGTGCGGCACCCGGTGATCGCGCCCGCCACCTGGTGGGCGTGCGTCGTCAACCTCGTGTGCGGCGTGCAGGCCGGGCTGTTCGCGCTCTACCTGGTGCGCGACCTCGACGCCCCGCCCGCGATGGTGGGCGTGCTGCTCGCCGCCGACGGCGTGGGGTCGCTGCTCGCGGCGGCCGCCACGCCGTGGCTCGTGCGGCGCTTCGGGTCCGCGCGGGTGCTGCTGCTCGACGGGCTGGTCGGGTTCGCCGGCGCGCTGCTGGTCCCGCTCGGCGCCGGCGCCGCGGGGTGGCTCTGCTTCGCCGTCGGCACGATGGTCTTCGGGGCGTCCGTGGTGCCGGGGAGCGTCGTGACGCGCACCTACCGGCAGGTCGCGAGCCCGCCCGAGCTGCTCTCGCGGGTGATGGCGACCGTACGGTTCGTCTCCTGGAGCATGATCCCGCTCGGGTCGCTCGCGGCCGGCGTGCTCGCCGCGCACGTGGGCAGCCGAGCCGTGCTGCTCGGCTCCGCGTTCGTGCTGCTGCTCGGGCCCGTCATCGTGGGCCTCAGCCCCGTGCGGAGGCTGCGGAACCTGGAGGACCACGACGCAGCGGCCCACGACCGGCCGGTCGCTACCCCGGCGTCCCGCTGACCGTCCCGGTCGGAACGGCAGTTCTGGCTCGGCGCGGCAGCTCGAACTGCCGCGCCGAACCCGAACTGCCGCTGCGATCAGGTGAGGGCGTCGGCGGCCGCCGCGACGAACGCGTCGACCGTCCCCGGCGCGGTGTCCCAGGCGCACATGAGCCGCACCTCGACGCGGTCGGGCGTCTCGCCGTCGGCCCAGTCGTAGAAGCGGGCGACGGCGCGCAGCCGGTCGGCGGCGGGGCGGGGGAGCGTGGCGAAGACGGCGTTCGCCTCGGTGGGGCGGGTGACGCGCACGCCGTCGCCGTCCGACCCGGCCAGCGCCTCGAGCCCCGCGCGCAGCCGCGCGGCCATCGCGTTCGCGCGCGCGGCGTTGCGGTGCCACAGCGGCTCCGCGTCGTCCGGCTCCCCGAGCAGGGCCAGGAGCTGCGCGGAGACGAACCGCGTCTTGGACGCGAGCTGCATCGTCGCCTTGCGCAGGAACGGCACGGCGGCGGCGGCCGCCTCCCGCGCGCGGCCGGACGCGGCGTCCGGGGCGGCGTCGGGCCCGAGGACCAGCACGGCCTCGCCGAGCATGCCGCCGTTCTTCGCGGCGCCGAGGGAGACGACGTCGACGCCCGCGTCGGTGGTGAGGTCCCGCAGCGAGCAGCCCAGCGTCGCGGCCGCGTTCGCGAGGCGTGAGCCGTCCACGTGCACGGCCATCCCCAGGTCGTGCGCGACGTGCGTCAGCGTCCGCAGTTCCTCGAGCGGGTAGACGGTGCCGAGCTCGGTCGACTGCGTGAGGGACAGCACCGCGGGGTGGGCGCGGTGCACGTCGTCGCGCTGCCCGGCCCAGCGCGCGACGTCGTCGGGCGTGATCCGGCCGTCCACGGACGGGCAGGCGAGCAGCTTGAGGCCGCCGACCCGCTCGGGCGCGCCGTTCTCGTCGGTGTTCACGTGCGCGACGTCGGACACCACGACGCCGCCCCAGCGCGGCGACAGCGCGGTGAGCGACACGACGTTCGCGCCGGTGCCGTTGAGCACGGGGAACGCGAGCGCCCCGGCGCCGAACACCTCGCGCACGCGGGCGTCGAGGCGCGCCGTCCACGGGTCGTCCCCGTACGCGACGGCGTACCCGTCGTTCGCCGCGGCGACGGCGGCGAGGACGTCCGGGTGCGCGGGCGCGTAGTTGTCGGAGGCGAACGGCGGGAGGGTGCGGGGCTCGGTCACGGGCTCAGGGTAAGGGCGTCACCGGGGCGGTTCCTGGACGGCCTCCGCACCGGGGCGCCCGCCGGTGGACTCCCGCCACACGATGCGGTGGATCGGCGCGCCGGGCGCCGGACGGGGCTCGCCTCGCACGGTCGCGACCAGCCGGCGCATCGCAGTGCGGCCGGCCTCGGGGAAGTCGACGTCGACGGTGGTGAGCGACGGCATCATCAGCGCCCCCATCGCGAAGTTGTCCCAGCCGGTGACGACGAGGTCGTCCGGCACCGACCAGCCGCGCTCGGCGGCGCCGCGCACCACGCCCGCAGCGAGGTAGTCGTTCCCGGCGACGACCGCGAGGGGTGGCGCGTCCGCGGGGATCTCGGCGACGGCGCGACGCGCGTCGTCGCCCGACCAGGAGCCGCCGATGACCCCGAGGGACACGACGTCGGCCGTGGTGGGGTCCGCGGCGGCCCGGGCGACGGACGCCAGGTACACGTCGCGGCGGGCGCGGGCCGAGGCGTAGTGGTCGGGGCCCGCGACGTGCACGAACCGGCGGTACCCGGCGGCCACGAGCGCCCCGACCAGCACCTCGACGGTGCTCGCGTCGGCGAGGTTGCCGACGCTGCGCATCTGCTCGTCGAACGTGGCCTCGGCGACGACGGGCGCGCCCCCGTCCGGGCTCGCGGAGCCGGACGGGTCCGCGAGGGCCGCGGGCAGCACGGGGACGAGGGTGAGGACGCCCTCGTACTGGCCGCTCTCGGCGAGGTCCCGGACGCGACCGGTGCGCTCCTCGAGGGTGCCGTCGACGGTGTGGGTCTCCATCACGTACCCCGCCGCCTCGGCGACCTCCCCGGCGCCGGTGAGCAGCCTGACCTGGTGGTCCAGGCTCGCGCCGGTCACCACGGCGAGCCGGCCGGACCGCCGGGTGCGCATGGACCGCGCGGCGAGGTTGGGCCGGTAGCCGACCGACTCGGCCACCTCGAGCACCCGCGCGCGGGTGGCCGCCGAGATGGTGCCGCGCCCGGTGAGCGCGTAGGACACCGTCGCCTGGGACACCCCGGCGAGGCGCGCGACGTCGCGGCTGGTGGGTGGGTTCGGCACCGCCACAGTATGACCTCCCTCACCTCTCGCCTTGACAGGTCCGCTGCCCGGCGGCCAGTCTGATCACCGCTGCATGATACGTATCATGCCGGATCGTCAGCCAGCTCGTTCCATCGGAGGAACCATGCTCACCATCGGGATCGTCGGCACGGGCGGCATCGCCCGGGCGCACGTCGACGGCTACCAGCGCTTCGCGGGGGAGTGCGAGATCGTCGCGCTGTGCGACCCCGCCCCGGGCCGCGCCGAGGCCATGCGCGCGGAGCTCGGGCTCGACGGCGCCCGCGTCTACACCGACGCGGCCGAGATGCTCGCCGCCGGGCAGCACCTCGACCTCGTCAGCGTCGCGACGCCGCCGTCCACCCACGCCGCCCTGTCGATCCAGGCCCTGGAGGCCGGCGTCGACGTGCTCGTCGAGAAGCCCATGGCGCCGTCGCTCGAGGAGTGCGACGCGATGATCGCCGCCGCGCAGGACAACGGCCGCCTGCTGTCCGTCGTCGCGCAGAACCGGTTCCGCGACGACATCGCGACCCTCAAGGAGGTGCTCGACTCCGGCCTCGCGGGCCCCGTCACGCACGCCCAGGTCAGCTCCGCCTGGTGGCGCGGCACCGAGTACTACGACCTGTGGTGGCGCGGCACCTGGGAGCGCGAGGGCGGCGGCTGCACGCTCAACCACGCCATCCACCACCTCGACATGACGCTGTGGATGCTCGGCTCGCCGAAGGCCGTGACGTCGGTGCTCACCAACGCCGCGCACGAGAACGCCGAGGTCGAGGACCTGTCGGTGAGCGTGCTGCAGTACGACCGCGCGCTCGCCGAGGTCACCGCCTCCGTGGTGAGCCACGGCGAGGAGCAGGCGATCGTCGTGCAGGGCCGGAACGCGCGCGTCTCGCAGCCGTGGAAGGTCGAGGCGAACCTGGCCAACCCGAACGGCTTCCCCGCCGACGAGGACGACACGGAGCGGGTCGCGCAGATCGAGGCCGTCGCGGCGGCGCACCGGCCGCTGGAGCACACCGGCCACGCCGGGCAGATCGCCGACATGCTCGACGCCGTGCGCGAGCGCCGGCGTCCGGCCGTCGACGGCGACGCCGGCCGCCGCGCCATCGAGCTGGTCACCGCCATCTACGAGGCGGGCATCGAGCGCCGCACCGTGGACCTGCCGCTGTCGCCCGACGACCCCTACTACCGCACCGGCACCCTCCTGGAGCGGGCGCCGCGGTTCTTCGAGAAGACGGCGTCGGTGGGCGAGCTGCCGGGGGCGATCACGGTGGGGGCGAAGGCATGAGCGCGGGCAGCCCGATCAGCGCGGCGAGCACCGCGAGCGGCGCCGCGTACGCGCCGGAGCCCGTGCCCGCGCCCGTCGTCGAGCCGGGGGAGTTCGTCTTCGCGGCGACCAGCCTCGACCACGGCCACGTGTTCGGCATGTGCGAGGGCCTCGCGGGCGCCGGCGGCACCCTGAAGTGGGTGTACGACCCCGACCCGGCCAAGGTCGAGGTGATGCGCAGCAAGTTCCCCGACGTGCGGGTGGCGCGCAGCGAGGCCGAGATCCTCGACGACGCCGAGGTGCGGCTCGTCGCGGGCGCCGCGGTGACGTCCGAGCGGGCGCCGCTCGGGCTGCGGGTGATCGAGGCCGGCAAGGACTACTTCACCGACAAGGCGCCGCTGACGACGCTCGACCAGCTCGCCGCCGCGCGCGAGGCCACGGCCCGCACCGGTCAGAAGTACGCCGTCTACTACTCCGAGCGGATCCACGTCGAGGCGGCCGTGCTCGCGGAGCAGCTCATCGACCGCGGGGCGATCGGTCGCGTGCTGCAGGTGATGGGCCTGGGCCCGCACCGTCTCGGCACCGGGCGACCGGACTGGTTCTTCGAGAAGGAGAAGTACGGCGGCATCCTGTGCGACATCGGGAGCCACAACTTCGACCAGATGCTGCACTACGCGGGCGCGAAGGACGCGGAGATCAGCCACGCCGCCATCGCGAACTACCACCACCCGGACCACCCCGAGCTGGACGACTTCGGCGAGGCCGGCATCGTCATGGACAACGGGGCCACCGGGTACGTGCGCGTCGACTGGTTCACGCCGGACGGGCTGAGCACGTGGGGCGACGGCCGCACGATCATCCTCGGCACCGAGGGGTACATCGAGCTGCGCAAGTACGTCAACGTCGGCACCGGCGAGGGCGGCGGCCACGTGTTCCTCGTCGACGGCGAGGGCGAGCACCACCTGGTCGCGGACGGCCAGGTCGGCTTCCCCTACTTCGGGCAGCTCATCCTCGACTGCCTGGAGCGCACCGAGAACGCGATGACCCAGGAGCACGCCTTCACGGCCGCCGAGCTGAGCGTCCTCGCCCAGCAGCAGGCCCGGGTGCTGACGCCCTGACCCACGACCAGGGACGGTCAGCGGCCGTGGTGGCCGTGGCCGTGGCCGTGCGACCGGGAGAGGTCGACGCGCACGAGGTGGCCGTCGGGCGGGGCGCCCTCGCCGGGCAGCGCGTTCGTGGTGGCCAGGAGGTCACCGTGGTCCCACTCGAGGCCGGCGGGCAGCGCGGTCTCGACGACGGTGCGGTTCCCGTGGCGCGTCACCTGCGTGATCTTCCCGCCGAACAGCTCCGCGACGTAGACGTCCCCGGACGGCGAGACGGCAAGGTTCGTGGCGCTGAGGAGGTCGCCCGCGACCATCCGCACGGAACCCGACCAGGGGTTCACGCGGTAGACCGCCGCCCGCGCGCCGAGGCTGTCGTCCTCCGGCCCGCCCGGCAGGGTGGTGACGTAGAGCTGGCCCCAGGGGCCGACCTCGACGTCCGTGGGGACGGGCTCGAACCAGTACGTCTCGCCGACGACGCAGTCCGGCAGGCCGAACATCGCCGCGGCGTCCGCCGTGACGACGGCCGGCTGCGCGGGCAGCACCGCGACGGTGCGCACGCGGCCGCGATCGCTCACGGAGAGGATCGCGTTCATGCCCGCGTCGGCGACGAAGGTCGTGCCCCAGCCGCGGGTGGTCGCGTAGGGGTGCGAGTCCTGGATCCCCTCGTACCGGACCGGGATGCCGTCCGGCGGTGCCTGGTCCAGGCAGGCCTGGTCGACGTCGCGGAACCCGTAGGTGACGTCGCCGTCCGGGTTGTTCGCGTCCTCGTACGCGCGGACGTCCGCGAGCGTGCGCGCCGGGCCGGTCGGGTTGCCCTTCTTGTCGAGGCGCAGCGTCTTGATGCTCGACGCGACGGGACCCGTCTCGTCGTCGATGAGGGTCTCGGTGAACGTGAGGCGGCGGTCGCGGTAGGAGACGCCGCCCACCTCCTCGCCGTTCGCGGACGCGTAGAGGACGGTGGCGTCGCCGCGCTTGTCCACCTCGGTGAGCAGGCCGGCGAAGTTCTGGGTGACGTACGAGGTGCCCTTGGCGCCGACCGCGGCGCTGAGCGGGGTGACCAGGCCGGAGGCGATCTCGGTGACCGTCGGGGGCTTCGGTGCGGGCTTGCCGCCGTGGGCGGCGGCGGGACTCGCGGCGAGCAGCAGCGCCGTCGCTGCTGCGGCGGCCGCGGTGAGGGCGCGTCTCATGGGATCTCCAGGGCTCGACGGTGAGATGGCACAGCACTGTCGAGCCTGCGACCGCCCGGGGGCGCTCGCACCGGCGGGGTGCCGGCGGCGGGGGTGAAGCGCGGGTGATTCGGGATGCCCTCGGCACCGGTCCCGCGGCGCGCTCTCCGCGGCGCCGTGTCCGCGGTCAGCCGACCCGCAGGTCCACCCACACCAGGCGGTGGTCGCTGGACGGGAACGGGTACGTGCCGGTGAGCCGGGACAGCGGGTCGGCCTGCGTGGGCCAGAACACGCCGGCGTCGCGCACGGGCAGGCCCCTCGACGGCAGCACGTAGTCGGCCCGCAGGTTGCCCGGCGCGGTGTCGGCGAAGTCGGCCGTGTCGAGGGCGGGGTCGCCCCGGTGCGTCGCGTTGGCGCCGCCCTGCAGGGACGACGCCTCGACCGCGCCCTCCGACGTCGGGCGCGGGTCCGTGACCCGCGGGTGGTCCAGGAGCTGGTCGATCGCCGCGTCCACCGAGTCGCCGTCGAGCGGGTCGGCGTTCTGGTCGCCGAGGATCACGAAGCGCTCGCCGGGCTTCAGCCCGCCGCGCCCGCCCTCGTCGTCGTAGACGTAGCGCGAGGCCTTCCCGGGCGTCACGTAGTCGGCCCAGAACCGGATCTCGTCGTGGTTGCGGCGCCCGTTGCGGTCCTCCGGCCCGTCGAACGTCGGCGGGGTGGGGTGCGCGGCGAGCACGTGCACCGTCTCGCGGCCCACGCGGACGGGCACGTCCCAGTGCGACTTGCTGGACAGCCGCACGACGTCGAGCTCCGCGGGGGAGTACCAGTCCGCGGGCTCGGGCGTGGCGGGGTCGTCGGGCAGCAGCGCACCCGGCATGTCCTTCCACAGGAAGTGCTGGAAGGTGCGCACGTTCCGGGTGTCGATCGGGTACTTCGACAGCACGACCATGCCGTACTGGCCCGGGAACTCGCCGAAGCCGAAGGCGTCGTTGCCGCCGCCCACCGTGCCGCTGTTGTCGAGGTCGACGCCGCTGGGGATCCCCGTGTTCGACGGCGCGGTGTACGCGTAGCGGTAGCGCACCGGGTCGGCGCCGCCCTGCGGCACCTCGAGGTAGTTCTCGCGGAACAGGTCCACGCTCGCGTGGGCGGCGTCGTGGTCGAACTCGTTGAGCAGGACGACGTCCGGGTCCGCGCGCTGGATGACCTCCGCGACCGTGCGGGCCTGCGGGTCGTCGCCGGTGGACAGGTCGGCCTGCAGCTCGCCCTCCGCCGCGCGGTTCAGCGACAGGTTGTACGTCGCCACGCGCAGCGAGCGGTCGGGACCGTGCCCGCCGTGGTGCCCGCCGTGGTGCCCGTGGGCGCTCGCGGCGAGGGGGAGGAGGGCGGTGGGGAGGGCCACGGCGAGCGCCGTGGCGGCCGTGAGGGTGCGTCGTCGCATCGTGGGCGTGGTCACCCGGCCGACGCTAGCGCCGGCCGGTGACGCCCGCCTCAACGGCGCGTGAACGTCGGCCGCGGGGTGAGGGCGGACGCGCCGTGTGTCATCGTTTCCGGGACGTACGGGACACGACGGCGCACGACGGCGCAGGAGGTGACGGGAATGGGCTCGGTGACGTCCTCGACCGGCCGGGTGGTGGTCGTCGGGTCCACCAACGCGGACCTGCTCGTCGGCGTGACGGCGCACCCGGCGCCCGGCGAGACGGTCCTCGGGCACGGCATGCGCGTCATGTCCGGCGGCAAGGGGGCCAACCAGGCCGTCGCGGCCGCCCGGCTGGGCGCGGACGTCGCGTTCGTCGGCGCAGTGGGCGACGACGAGTTCGCCGACGCGGCGCTCGCAGGGCTCCGGTCCGCCGGTGTCGACCTCACGGCCCTGGCGGTCGCGCCCGGGCGCCGCACCGGCATCGCGATCGTCACCGTGAGCGACGACGGCGAGAACTCCATCGTCGTCGTCCCCGGCGCCAACGGGGCCGTCGACGAGACCATGGTGAGCGCGCACGCCGGTCTCGTCGCGGGCGCCGCGAGCGTCGTGCTGCAGGGCGAGATCCCGCGGGCGGCCATCGAGGCCGCCGCGCGGACCGCGCGGGGCCGGCTCGTCGTCAACCTCGCGCCGGTGCTCGACGTCGACGAGGACGTGCTGCTGCGCGCCGACCCGCTGGTGCTCAACGAGCACGAGGCGCGGCTCGTGGCCGGGGCGCTGGGTGTCCCCGCCGAGGAGAGCGAGGAGGTGCTGGTGCGGGGCCTGCTCGCGCGCGGGGTGCGGTCGGTCGTGCTGACCCTCGGGCCCCGCGGGGCGCTGGTCGGGCAGGACGACGACGTGACGGCGGTGCCGGCGCCGCGGGTGCGCGCCGTCGACACCACGGGAGCCGGCGACGCGTTCGTCGGAGCGCTCGCCCACGGGCTCGCGCGGGGAGACGGCCTCGTCGACGCCGCGCGCACGGCGGCCCGCGTCGGCGCGTACGCCGTGCGCTCCCCGGGCGCGCAGGCCTCCTACCCGTCGGCCGGCGACGAGCTGCCCGCGGTGTGACCCGCGGCAGCCGTGCCGTCGGGCGAGGTGTCGGTGGGCCGGTGCAACCTGGGGAGATGAGTCAGCACACGTACCCGCACGGGGTCCCGAGCTGGATCGACCTGGAGGTCGCCGACGTCGACGCGGCGCTCGCGTTCTACGGCGCGCTGTTCGGGTGGCGGTTCACCGAGAAGCTGCCGCCGGGTGCGCCCGGGCGGTACGCCGTGGCGTCGTGGGACGGCACCGATGCGACGGCGATCGCCGCGGTCGCCACGCCCGACCCGGGGTACGACGGCGAGCCGGCGTGGCACACGTACCTCGCCGTGGACGACCTCGAGGCCGCGGCGGCCCGCGTCGCCGAGCTGGGCGGCGTGGTGAGCTCGCCACCGCAGCAGGTCGGCCCGCCCGGGCAGGCCGCCGGGTGGATGGCGCGCATCGTCGACCCGGAGGGCGCGCCCAGCCGGCTCTGGCGGGCCGGCACCCGCGCCGGGGCGCAGCGCGTCAACGAGCCCGGCACCTGGAACTTCAGCAACCTGCTCACCCCTGACGTCGACGCCGCGCTGCGGTTCTACGGGCCGCTGCTCGGCTGGGAGCGCAGCGACGACCTCGGGGCCGGTATGGCGCGGGTGCCCGGGTACGGCGACCACCTGGCCCGCACCGTGGACCCCGGCATCCACGAGCGGCAGGAGTTCGTCCCGCCGGCGTTCTCGGACGTCGTGGCGGGGGTGCTGCCCGCCGACGGGCCGGCGCGGTGGTCGGTCGTGTTCGCGGTGGCCGACCGGGACGCCGCCGCCGAGGCCGCCGAGCGGGGCGGCGCCGTCGTGCACGCCACCGAGGACACCGAGTGGACCCGGGAGGCGACGATCCGCGACCCGTTCGGCGCCGACCTCGTGCTCTCCCAGTTCGCCCCGCCGCCCGAGTTCGTCGCCGCCGAGGCCGAGGCCGGGAAGTCCTGACGCCTGCCGGCGTCGGGTGTCAGGGGCGCCGCGCCTGCACCCACATCACGGGGGTGTCCATGAATGTCGCGCGCGCGACCTCCCGTGCGTCCACGAGCCCTGCGTCCGTGAGCAGGCGCTGGATCCCGCCGTCGGCGTTGTCGTCGCGGTGCTGGTTCGCCCCGATCTCCCGGTGGTGACGGTGCCCGCCGTGCCCGTGGTCGTGCCCGCTGTCGTGACGGTGCTCGCCGCCGTGCCCGGGCGCGTCGAGGTCCGCGATCGTGACCGTGCCGCCGGGTCGCAGGACGCGGGCGAGCTCGGCGGCGAACCGGCGCTTCTCGTCCAGGGGCACGTGGTGCAGGGCGAGGGAGGACAGGACGTGGTCGACGCCCGCGTCGGCGGCCGGCAGCCGGTCGGCGAAGCCGCGCACCAGCGTGAGCGAGCCGCGCCGCCCGACCCGCCGCCGTCGGGCCTTGCGGGCCGCGCGGCGCAGGGCGGCGCCGTCCGGGTCGAGGCCGGTCACCGCGGCGTCGGGCACCGCGCGCAGCACCGTGAGGGCGAGGTTGCCGGTGCCGCAGCCGACGTCGAGCACGCGCTGGCCCGGCTGGATCCCGGCCACCTCGACGGTGCGGCGGTGCAGCCGCCCGGCGTGCCGCCACCAGCTCTGCACGTCGTACCAGGGCATCTTCCACGCGCTGCTCATGCCGGGCAGGTAGGCGCGGTCCGCCTCGTCCGGGCGGACGTCGTCGAACAGGCGCACGCCGCGCGCGGCGTCGTCGGGGCCCTGCGGGGGTCTGCTCACGACGCCACGCTAACCGTCGTGGCAGGGTGACGGGATGACGACGGTCGCCCAGCTGCGCCAGGCCGCCCTCGCCCTGCCCGAGGCGGCCGAGAGCGCGCGCGCCGGCATGGTGTCGTTCACCGTGCGGGGCAAGGGCTTCGCGTCGGTGACGCGGGACGACGTCGTCCGGCTGCACCTCGCGACGGAGGACGTCGACGCGGCCGTCGCCGACGTCCCCGGGGCGGAGCCGCTGACCCGCGGGGCGACCCTGCTCGGGGTGCGGCTCCCGCTCGCCGCGCTGGACGGGCAGCAGCTCAACCACTGGGTCCGGCGGGCGTGGTCCGTCCGTGCACCGCGGCGGCTCGCGGCCGCGCTCGCGGCGGCCGACACCGCCGAGCCGGGGGAGGTGGGCGACCTGCCCGCCGCCATCGGACGCCCGGCCACGCGGGCGCTCGCCGGCGCTGGTGTCACGACCCTCGCCGACGTCGCCGCACGGACCGACGCCGAGCTCCTGGCCCTGCACGGCGTCGGGCCGAGGGCGGTGCGCATCCTGCGCGAGCACCACGTCTGACCTGCGACGACGCGGGCCCTGGCGCGCAGCGACACCACCCGGCGCCAGATTGACACCAGAAATGACGCCAAAGGGCTTGTGGTGACACCACTGTGGTGTCATAGTGGAGCCATGGACCTCACGAGATACGTCGACGAGCTGCAGCAGCAGCTCGGCACCGCAGCCGCCGCCGGCGGGGACGAGGCGCGGGAACTGGCCTCCCGCCTGACAGCCCCGCTCGACGCCGCCGCCCGGCTGGTGCTGCTCGAGGCGCTGTCCGACGCGGCGGGGGAGATCTCCGCCGATCTGGCCCCCGGCTCGGTCGACATCCGGCTCCGCGGCGGTTCCCCCGAGTTCGTCGTCACCGCACCGACCGGGCCGTCCGAGCCGGCGCAGGCCCCGGCGTCCGCCCCGACCCTGGAGGCGACCGGCCCGGGCTTGTCGGTGAGCGTCGACCTCGAGGGCGGCGCCACCACCCGCACCACCCTGCGCCTGCCCGACCACCTCAAGACGCAGGCCGAGACCGCCGCCGCTCGCGACGGCGTCTCCGTCAACACGTGGCTCGTCCGTGCGGTCGCGGCCGCGCTCGAGCAGTCCACCGGACGCCCGGCCGCCCAGGCCCGTCCGCAGCAGCGCGGCTCCGGCCGCGTCACCGGCTGGGTGCGCTGATCCCTTCGCACGTCCGCGCACCGCACCGCCCCCGTCCTCCCCCTGACACCACACCGACACCACTGTTGGAGCTCCGTCATGCCCACTTTCCCTGCCCCCCAGCCCGTCCCCGTCCTCGTCGACGTGCCGTTCGCCAACGTGCACGTGGTCGCCGGGGAGCGTGACGACGTCGTCGTCACCGTCCTGCCGACCAACGCCAAGTCGGGCAGCGCCCGCGCCGCCGAGTCGGTGCGCGTCGACCGCGACGGCGACGCCGTGTCGATCACGTACCCCGGCTCGTGGAAGCAGTACGTGCTCCCGTTCGCGTCCGGCACCGCCGACATCACCGTCGAGCTCCCCGAGGGCTCGTCGCTGAGCGGCAAGGTCGGCTCGCTCTACGCCGAGGGCTCGCTCGCCGCCGTCGACATGACGCTGTCGGCCGGGAACGCCCGCGTCGACGACGTCGAGCGGCTCGACCTCAAGGTCTCCGCCGGCTCCGCGACCGCGGGCCGCGTCACCGGCTCCCTCGACGTCAAGGTGAGCGCGGGGTCGGTCTTCGTGGACGAGGTCCTCGGCGACGGCACGATCCGCGCGACCAACGGCACCACGACCGTCGGCTCCGTGACCGGGACCCTCGAGGTGCACGGGGCGCACGGCGACATCGCCGTGAGTCGCGTGCGCGGCACCCTCACGGCCAAGTCGGCGCACGCCGGCATCCGGGTCAACAACCTGGAGTCCGGCGCCGTCACCCTCACGACCTCCTTCGGATCCATCGAGGTCGGGGTGCCCGAGGGCACCGCCGCCTACCTCGACCTCTCGTCGGAGAGCGGGACCGTCCGCAACCAACTGACCCCCACCGAGGGGCCGGTCGAGGACGAGACCACCGCAGAGATCCACGCCAGCACCGGCTTCGGCGACGTCGTCGTCCGCCGGCCGTGAACCGACCGAAGAACGGAGCAACGGACATGACCACACCTCAGACCACCGAGCCCGCGATCCACGTGCAGGGCATCGAGAAGTCGTTCGGCGAGCTGCACGTGCTGCGCGGCGTCGACCTCGACGTCGCCCCCGGGAGCATCTTCGCCCTGCTCGGCTCGAACGGCGCCGGTAAGACCACGCTCGTGCGGATCCTGTCGACGCTGCTCAAGGCCGACGCGGGCACCGCCGTCGTGCACGGCTACGACGTCGCGGCCAAGCCCGGCGACGTGCGCCGGTCCATCAGCCTCACCGGCCAGTTCGCGGCCGTCGACGAGGTCCTCACGGGCCGCGAGAACCTCGTGCTCGTCGCCAGGCTGCGGCACCTGCCGGACGCCGGCGCGATCGCCGACGACCTGCTCGGCCGGTTCTCGCTCACCGAGGCCGGCGGCCGCCGCGCGGGGACGTACTCCGGCGGCATGCGGCGTCGGCTCGACATCGCCATGAGCCTCATCGGCGACCCGCCGATCGTCTTCCTCGACGAGCCCACCACGGGTCTCGACCCGCAGGCGCGGATCGACGTCTGGGAGACCGTCAAGGAGCTCGCCAGCAACGGCACCACCGTGCTGCTCACCACGCAGTACCTCGACGAGGCCGAGCAGCTCGCCGACCGGATCGCCATCCTGCACCAGGGGACGATCATCCAGAACGGCACCCTCGCCGAGCTCAAGCAGCTCCTCCCGCCCGCCAAGGTCGAGTACGTCGAGAAGCAGCCGTCCCTCGAGGACGTCTTCCTCTCGCTCGTCGGCGCGACCGGTACCGAGAAGGAATCCTGATGACCACCCACGCCCTCGCCGACACCAGCACCCTCACCGGGCGCTCCCTGCGGCACATCCTGCGCAGTCCCGACACCATCATCACCACCGCGGTCACGCCGATCGCGCTGATGCTCCTGTTCGTCTACGTCTTCGGCGGGGCCATCGACCTCGGCACGGACGAGTCGTACATCAACTACATGCTGCCCGGCATCCTGCTCATCACCATCGCGTCGGGCGTCGCGTACACCTCGTACCGGCTGTTCCTCGACCTGCAGGGCGGGATCGTCGACCGGTTCCAGTCCATGCCGATCGCCCGCTCGAGCGTCCTGTGGGCGCACGTCCTGACGTCGGTCGTGGCGAACCTCGTCTCGGTCGCGATCGTCGTCGGCGTCGCGCTCCTCATGGGCTTCCGCACGGGGGCCTCGTTCGGGGCGTGGCTGGCCGTGGCCGGGATCCTGGCGATGTTCACGCTGGCCCTGACCTGGCTCGCCGTGCTCGCCGGGCTGTCCGCGAAGACCGTCGACGGCGCGAGCGCCTTCAGCTACCCGCTGATCTTCCTGCCGTTCATCAGCTCGGCGTTCGTGCCCACGGACACGATGCCCGGCCCGGTCGCCTGGTTCGCGGAGAACCAGCCGGTGACCTCCGTTGTCGACACGATCCGCGCCCTGTTCGCGGAGCAGACCGTCGGCAGCGACATCTGGGTCGCCCTCGCCTGGCTCGTCGGCATCCTGGTGGTCGGCTACGCCCTCGCCGTCGCCGCGTACCGGCGGCGCGTCGGCTGACGACGCCGCGCGACCGCGCCACGCACGGCCGAGCCCCGGTGGTCCACCACCGGGGCTCGGCCGTCGTCGTGCGCGGGACAGGGCTACACCGAGGCCGTCGGCACGACGTCGGGCGCCACCGTCTCCTGCCGCCCGTCTCGCACCGCCGCCGCGCGGCGCGGGTCGCCGACGAACGAGGGGTACCGGAGGATGCCGGGCCGCCGCGCCTCCCACGTCAGCTGGAGCACGGTGCTGCGGCACACGAGCTCCTTGAGCCAGGCCCCGGCGCGCGCGCCCAGCCGGCCGCCGAGGAACGCCCGCACCGGGACGTCGCCGCGGTTCGCGAACTGGAACAGGCCCACCCCGCGGCCAAGACTGAGGCACTGGCCCAGGAAGCCGACCGCGGCCGGCGCGGGCTCGGTCCCCGCGAGCCGGGCGAGCACGGTGTCCGCGGCGGCACCGCCGAGCTGACCGGCCGCCTGACAGCTCATCCGGTACGGCAGGCCGGACGGCGTGCCCGCGTCGCCCGCGGCGACGATGCGGTCGTCGTCCAGGCTGGTGAGCGTCTCGTCGGTGCGCAGGCGCCCCTCCGCGTCGGTGGTCAGGCCGCTGCGGGCGGCCAGGTCCGGGACGGCGAAGCCCACGGTCCAGATGGTGACGTCGCTCGGCAGGTCGCGGCCGTCGGCGAGCTGCACCGCGTCCGCCGTCACCGCCGTCACGGTGGCGCCGGGTCCGGCGACGACCTCCACCCCGAGCCGCGCGAGCGCGGCCGCGACGGCCCGCCGGCCGTTCGGGTGCAGGTACGGGCCGAGCAGGTCGCCGCAGACCAGCGTCACCGCCCGGCCCTGCTCGGCCAGCTCGGACGCCACCTCGATGCCCGAGGGGCCCGCGCCCACCACCGTCACCCGCGCGCCGGGGCCGGCCGCGGCCAGTGCCGGGGCCAGCCGGTCCGCCTCCTCCAGGCTCGCCAGCGGGTACGCGTGCTCCGCCGCCCCCGGCACCTGGGGAGCGGCGCTCGTGCTGCCCACCGCGTACACCAGGTAGTCGTACGCGAGGGTGTCGCCGTCGGCGAGCACGAGCCGCCGCCCGTCGGCGTCGATCCGCTCGACGGTCGCGACCCGGAGCCGCACGGCGTCGGCCAGCAGCTCCCCGTAGTCCGCGACCGCGTCGTGCGACCCGGCGGTCCGCTGGTGCAGCCGGATCCGCTCCACGAACACGGGGCGGGCGTTCACCAGCGTCACGGCCACGTCGTCCCGCGCCGTCAGACGGTTCGCCGCCATCACCCCGGCGTACCCGCCGCCCACCACCACGACCTGCGTCCTGTGCGACATCTCGTCTCCTCGGTCCGTCTTCGTCCGTCTTCTCGTCGGTTGCTCACGGTGACGACGAGACGGGGGATGGAGGTGTGACGAGGCATCCGATAGCATCACCTATCGGAGGGGGCCGTATGTCAAGTGAGGAAGAGGGTGAGTCGGCGGTCGAGCGCGCCTTCGCCGACTACCTCGGTGCGTTGGCCGACCAGGCGGAGGCGCTTCGCGTCGAGGCGCGTGCGACTCTCGAGCGAGGTGCGCGCCAGGCACGGGACCTCGGTTGGAGCCAGCGCAGGATCGCTCGGGCGCTCGGGCGCAGCCAGCCGGAGGTCAAGCGGTTGCTGGACAGGTCGGGCGCTCCCGGTTCGGCGCTGGGCGTGGATGGCGCGAGCCCTGCGGGATCTGTGCTCGACGACGTGCTTCGTGTCCACCGGGACGACATCGTCGCCGCCGCCGCGCGGCATGGCGCTCGACGGGTGCGCGTCTTCGGCTCCGTCGCCGCCGGGACCCACCGAGGTGACTCCGACGTCGACCTCCTCGTCGATCTCGACGACGGCGTCGGCCTCTTCGCTCTCGGCGCGCTCGAGGTCGAGCTCGAGGCCCTACTCGGTCGGCCGGTCGACGTCGTGAGCGAGATGGCGCTGCGGCCGGCTGTTCGCGAGTCCGTGCACGCCATCGCGCTGTGAAGCGCACCGACGCCCAGCTGGCACGGGAGTCGCTCGAGCACCTTGCGATTCTCGGGCAGCACGTCGCCGAAGGCTCCTGGGGGGACGCAGGTGCTGGTGGACGCGGTGTGCCTCCGGCTCGTCGCCGCGATCGATGCGGCCTCGCGCCTGAGCGAGAGCGGGCGGGTGCTCGCCTTCGGCGAGGCGTGGCCGGCGATCTGGGCTACCCGGAACCGCATCGTGCACGGCTATACGACGGTCGACAGGACTATCGTCCGGGCGACCGTGGAGAACGACCTGGAGCCCTTCGCAGCCGCGCTCCATCAGGTGCTCGACGATCTCGATTGACCTTCGTGCGCTCGCCGCGTGCTGCCTGGTTCAAGCTGGCGTCCTGCGGCACGCACGAATTCACGGATCATGGCGTGCGTGGAATCGCGCACCATTTCCACCTCATCGCGAGAGCTTGCCGCCTTAAAGGCGTTCATGGCGAGAAAGACCGAGTCGGCGAGACTCGCCAACTCTTCTGAGTCTGATACGAGCTGAAGGCGGAACAGAGCCCCCTGAGTGAGGTCTCGCTGCCGATGTACCTCATGTTCGTTCTCGGGAGGTGTCGATCCGGCCTGGTCACGTGCGTACCAGCGATCGATCTGGGCGCGCCTGTACTTGGCCAGTGCTTCCGCATACTCCGCGCTGGCGGCCAGGCGTTCCTGACGGAGGCTCTCGAGTCGGGCGAGTTCATTCGTCTCGATGGCGCTCTGGCGTTGGAATCGTCGCTGAACGAGCGCTCCAAGGAGCGTCCCGAGGACAGCGACGGCTGCGGCGATGGCTTCCATGGTTCAAGGAACAGCACGCCTCAGGCGCTGCGTCGGGACGCGACGACGGCGCCCGGCCGCGGGTGCGACCGGGCGCCGTCGGGCGGTGCCTGAGATCAGCCTGGGATCAGGCGCTGGTGACCTCGATGCGCTGCGGCGTCGTGCCGGCGAAGACGCCGGCGACGGTGACCGTCAGGACGCCCGCGTCGTAGGCCGCGGTGACGGCGTCGCCGTCCACGGACTTCGGCAGGGTGACGACGCGGCGGAAGGCACCGAAGCGGACCTCCGAGATGCGACGGCCCTCGGACTCCTCGGGGCGCTGGTCCTTGCGCTCGCCGCGCACGACGAGCTTGCGGCCCTCGACCTCGACGGTGACGTCCTCGGCCGGGTTCACGCCCGGCAGGTCGAGGCGAGCGACGAGGTTCTCGCCGTCGCGGTACACGTCGGCGGCGGGCACGGGGCCCTCGGTCGCGAGGCGCGGCGTCCACAGGTCGCGGAGCCACGCGTCGGCGAACGGGGTGCGGGTCAGGGTGGTGGTCATGCTGTCCTCCTCGGGTGAGTAGCTGCTGACCGGTTCAACTTGAGCCACCCCGACTCAATTTCCGGGTTCGCCGACGGCGGACGCGTCACGCCGCCTGCCCCGCACGAGCATGATGACCAGGCCCAGGACGAGCCACCCGGCCGCGACCTCCAGGGCGAGATGGCTGGCCAGGACGAGCACGGTGACGACGATCGCCAGGCCGACGACGGGGACGACCGTGTGCAGGACCCGACGGTCGGTGCGCCCGCCGACCACGTAGTAGCCGACCACGGCGACGTGCAGGAAGACGAACGCGGTCAGGGCGCCGACCGTGACCATCGAGGACAGCAGGTCGAGGCCGTCGGGCCTGACCGCCGCCGCCACGGCGATGAGGAGCGTGGCGACCGCCGAGACGAGGGTCGCGAGCCGGGGCACGCCGGTCCGGCGGCTCACGGACCCGAGCCGGGCCGGCAGCTGTCCGTCGCGCGCCATCCCGTACATGAGGCGGCTCACCGCGGCCTGTGCGACGAGCGCGGAGAGCACGGGACCGATGGCGCGCGCCGTCGTGACGGTGG
Source organism: Isoptericola nanjingensis (assembly GCF_050311635.1). Taxonomy (NCBI): domain Bacteria; kingdom Bacillati; phylum Actinomycetota; class Actinomycetes; order Micrococcales; family Promicromonosporaceae; genus Isoptericola; species Isoptericola nanjingensis. The sequence goes on from NZ_JBNOZL010000007.1 coordinate 138,344, forward strand.
TGCCGAGCCATGCCCCCATCTCCTCGCTGATCGTCGTGTAGAAGATCGTGCCCTGCTGCTCCGGGTTCGCGGCCAGCTCCTGGGGCGTCGCCGTCGTCAGGAGCGCGCCCAGGTAGGTCTGGAGCACGAAGAGGGCCCCGGCGAGGACGAGGCAGAAGATCAGGGCCCGGCCGATCTGCCGCGGGGAGCCGGTGCTCTCCTCGGCGAAGGTGGCGATCGCGTCGAACCCCAGGAAGGCGAGGGCCGCCACCGAGACCGCGCCGAGCGTCCCGGCGAGCGTGAACCCGTCGAGCCCGGTCAGCGGGGACAGCCACGGCCTGGCCGGCCCCTCCTGCACCAGGACGACGACCGCGCCGACGCAGAAGGCGGCGAGCACCACGATCTCCACGACCAGGGCGACGAACCCCACCGTGGCCGCGAGCCGGACCCCGCCGAGGTTCAGGCCCGTGATGAGGAGCACGGCAGCGCCGGTGAACGCCCAGACCGGCACCGCGGGGAACAGGGCGTGGCTGGCGATCCCGCAGAACAGCGCGGCCAGGCTCGGGATGAACAGGTAGTCCAGGCCGATCATCCACCCGGCCATGAAGCCCGGCCGCCGCCCCAGCCCCGCCGTCGCGTAGGCCGAGACCGACCCCGCCTTCGGGACGGCGACGGACATGCGGGCGTACGACCACGCGGTGAACGCCATCGCCACGGTCGCGACGACGAACACGAGGGCGACCGCGCCGTTGCTGCGCGCGTCCAGCACCCCGAAGGTGCCCATGGGCGCCGTCGGGCCGATGAACAGCAGGCCGTAGACGACGAGGTGTCGCAGGGACAGGCTCCGGTGGAGCTGTCCCTCAGGCGCAGCAGCGCTGGGAACGTCCTTCGTGGGGCGGGGGTCGGAAGACGCGGGACTCAGCTCCTCGGGCAGCTGGGGTGGGGGCTGTGCCAGCGTAGGACGAAGTCAGTCTGCGGGCGGCTGCCAGGACATCACGGGCCGCAGGGCTCGGGCGCCCAGCGCCTCCGTCCAGCGGCCGGCGGCGCGCATCCCGGCGTCACGGAGGGTCGTGGCGGCGGGCGACGTCCACAGGGTCGGCCCGGAGACCCGCGCCGACAGCCGCATGACCTGGGCCACGCGCGGCCGCCGCTCGGCGGACCAGCGCAGCAGCGCGGCCGCGACGTCGTCGTCCGGGCGGACCCGCGCGCCGAGCACCACCCCGTCCTCGAGCGCCTGGCACCCGCCCTGCCCGAGGTTCGGGAGCATCGCGTGCGCGGCGTCGCCGACGAGCGCGACCCGGCCCGTCACGAGCGATGCCGGGGGCGCGGGCAGGTGCCGGAGCTCGTGCCGCAGCGCCGTGGCGTCGTCGACGGAGGCGAGCAGCGCGGGAACCGGGTCGTGCCAGTCGGCGAGGCGGGCGCGCAGCTCGTCGAGGCCGCGCGGGGCGCCGACGGCGTCGGCCACCGAGACGTACACGTAGACGCGTCCGTCGGCCAGCGGCATGACCCCGGCGACGATCCCGCGGCCCCAGATCTCGGAGCCCACGACGCCGGGGACCCGCGGGGTGACGAACCGCCACGCCGTCGACCCGCCGGACACCGGCGCGGGGGCGCTCGGCCACCAGCGGGTGCGCGTGGCGGAGCCGATGCCGTCGGCCGCGACGACGAGGTCGGCGTCGGCCTCCGTGGTCGTGCCCGCGCCGTCAGTGGTCGTCACGCGTGCGGGGCGCGAGGCCGTGCCCGGGTCCGTGACGGTCGCCGTCGTGCCGAGGCGTAGCGCCCCGGTCGGCAGCGCGTCCGCGAGCAGCCCCACCAGCTGCGCGCGGTGCAGCATCAGCGTGCGGTCGCCGAAGACCGACTCGGCGCCCTCCGCGCGGCCGCGGACCAGCCACCTCCCGTCCGGGCGGCGCAGGCCGAACTCGCCCTGCAGCGCCGCCAGGTCGCGCGTCGCGTCGCCGATCCCGAGCGCGTCCAGCGACCGCACCGCGTTCGGCGCGACGACGATCCCCGCGCCCACCGGGTCCAGCGACGTCGCGCGCTCGACGACCGTGACGTCCCAGCCGTGGCGCGCCAGCGCCACGCCCGACGCCAGGCCGCCGATGCCGCCGCCGATCACGACGGCGGTGTGGCGGGCCGTCTCCGCCTCTCCCCGTGTCACCGCGTCAGTCTCGCAGCGGCGAGCCGACGACCGTGAAGCGGAAGCCGCCGAACTCGCCGGACAGCAGGGGCCGGGCCTCGGCGATCGACGCCTGCACGGCGGGGAGCTGCAGGGACGCCTGGTGCGCCTCCGCCGACGTCCACAGCTCGGCGACGAACACCGTGTCCGGCTGGTCGTCGCTGACGCCGACCTCGTAGAGGAGGCAGCCCGCGTCCGCGAGCTCCGTGCTGCGCTGCGTGAGGTGCGCGACCAGCGCGTCGCGCTTCCCGGGGGCGGCACCCAGCGTGCCGACGTTGGCGTAGGTCATGGGTCGTGACGGTAGTCCCCTCCAGGGACACGGACCCGGCGGGTGCGCGACACCACACGAGCCCTCGGAAGCACGCCGTCGCGGGCAGTGTTGCCAGAGGCATGACGACGACCGAGGCCGTGCCGCAGATGGCGGACGTCGTCGTGATCGGCGCGGGACAGGCGGGCCTGTCGGCGGCATACCACCTGCGGCGGCGCGGGTTCGCGCCCGCGGCGGGCGCGGCGTCCGGCGAGCGCACCTACCTCGTGCTGGACGCCGAGGACGGGCCGGGGGGAGCGTGGCGGCACCGCTGGCGCTCGCTGCGGATGAGCACGGTGAACGGCATCCACGACCTGCCCGGCATCGAGCAGCCCGACGTGGAGCCGGAGGCGGCGAGCGTCGACGTGCTGCCTGCGTACTTCGGCGACTACGAGCACGAGCTGGGCCTCGCCGTCGTCCGGCCGGTGCGCGTACGCCGCGTCGAGGAGGCGGACGACGACGGGCTGCTCGTCCGGTGGGAGGGCGGCGGCCGGTCCGGCGTCGTCGTCGCGCGGGCGATCGTCAACGCGACGGGCACGTGGTCGAAGCCGTTCTGGCCCGCCTACCCGGGGCAGGAGACGTTCCGTGGCCGCCAGCTGCACACCGCCGACTACGTGCGGGCCGAGGACTTCGCGGGGCAGCGCGTCGCCGTCGTCGGCGGCGGGATCTCCGCGGTGCAGCTGCTGGAGGAGGTCTCGCACGTGGCGCAGACCTTCTGGTTCACGCGGCGGGAGCCCGTGTGGCGCGACTCGTTCGAGCCCGAGGACGGCTCGCGCGCCGTGGCGATGGTCGCCGACCGGGTGCGTGAAGGGCTGCCGCCGCTGAGCGTCGTGTCCGTCACCGGCCTCATCAAGACGCCGTCGCTGCTCGCCGCCGAGGCGCGCGGCGTGCTCCACCGGCGGCCCATGTTCACCCGGATCGTTCCCGACGGCGTGGTCACGCCCGACGGCGAGACCGTTCCCGTGGACGTCATCTTCTGGAACACCGGCTTCCGCGCCGCCCTCGACCACCTGCGACCGCTGCACCTGCGCACCGCCGGCGGCGGCATCCGCATGGACGGCACCCAGGTGGACGGCGAGCCGCGCGTGCACCTCATCGGCTACGGGCCGTCCGCGTCGACCATCGGCGCCAACCGCGCCGGCCGGGACGCCGTCAACCGGATCGTGCGCTACCTCGACGCCGCGGCGACTGACGCCGACGCGTTCGCCGGGGCGCGCTAGTCACGCGACCCGCGGGCCTCGCGCCGGCGGGCGACGCTCTGGGCCTGCCCCTCGTGGATGTCGCTCACCCACTCCCAGCCGGGCTTGGCCCTCGGGCCGATCCGCGGGTCGTCGGGAGCGCGGCCGTCCCGCAGCGCGTGCAGGTACGCGCGGTCCTGCGCGAACCGCGCACGCAGCTGGTCGGCCCCGCCGACGGACCCGTGCCCCGGGACCACGGCGTCGACGCCGCCGGCCACCCGCTCCAGGAGCTCCAGTCCGCTGAGGTAGTCGCCGATCGGGTCGTTCGCGTCGTCGAAGTCGTCGAGCATGGGGACGAAGACGTCCGAGAGCATGTCGCCGGCCGCAAGAACCCGGTGCTCCTCGACCAGCAGGGCCGCGTGGCCCGGGGAGTGCGCCGGGTGCGCGACGACCCGGACGTCAGGACCGTCCCAAGGGATCCGCGTCGTCCCGTCCGGCAGGGCGGTGACGAGGCCGTACCCGTCGAGCGGCACGTCGTCCGCGATCTCGGGCGGTAGCCCCTCGGTGACGCGCGTCTCCCAGCCCGGGTCCGACAGCACGCGTCGCAGCTCGGCCGCGCAGCGCGCCGTGCCGTAGCGGGGCGCGTCGCCGAGCTCGGGGTGCCAGAGCACGTGGTCCCAGTCGGGATGCGTCGCGAAACCCGCCACGACCGGAAGGTGCAGGTCGCGGAGGTCGTGCGCGAGGCACTCCATCTCGACGCGTGTCAGCCCAGGGTCGACGAGGAGTACGCCGCTCGGGCCGCGCACGACCACCGCGTTGTTCTGGAGCAGCTCGCTCCGGTGCGCCCACACACCGTCCGCGACCCGCGTCAGCACGGCGTCCGCCCAGGGCCGTCGTCCGACGGCACGGTGTCCAGGATCGTGGTTGCCATGGTTGTTCTCCTGTCCGGTTGCCGCAGCGACGGCCCGGCTGGACGTCTCGCGTGTCGGTGGTGACCGGCGGACGGGGCGAAACTCATTGCCGCGCGCCGCCGACTCGGTGCGGCGTCCGAGGGTCGACCGCCGACGGGGGCCGAGCCGAGTCGTCAGAGGGCGGCGCCGAGGGACAGCAAGAAGGGCAGTGCGACGACGAGGGCGCCCGCCACCACGAGGATCACCACGATCGTGGCCAGGAACTTCCAGACGTTGTGGCTCCGGGCCCGGGCGGTCGGGCTTCTCCTCATGGCGTGAGCGTAGCCAACACCTCCCCGGCCGTCCCCGGACCTTCGGCCATGGATCCGGCAGCGATCCGGTGCTCGACGACGGACGTCACGCCGTGACCTACGACGCTGCCGCGTCGAAGCGCTCGTACCGCCAGGCCAGGTGATCGCGATCGGGACGGTCGCCACGCCGTCTCGGCAAGGTCAGCCGTCGCCCGTGCATCTCCTGCAGCCCGTGCTTGAGCATGGGGCCGTCGATCTCCTCGAGCAGGCGTAACGCGATGCGGACCTCGTGGTCCGGCGTCACGCCGAGCATGTTCTGGTCGTAGGCGGCGTGGTGAATCTTGCACAGTGCAAGTCCGTTGTTCACGGTCGGGGCGCCGAGCTCGTGGCCGTCGGGAACGATGTGGGCGGCGTCGAGCAGGGACCCGTGCTTGAGCTCGCAGATCGCGCACCGCGTCTCGTACGCGACGAGGACGCGGGTGCGGAACGCGGGCTGGTGCAGGCGCTGCCGCGCGAGCCGGAGGGCGTACTCGCGCTGCGGCTGGGTGAGGTGGCGTGGGTCGTGCAGGAAGGTGAACGACTCGTCCAACGCGATGAGGAACTGTCGGTTCTCCGGCTCATCGTCGATGACGTACACCGGGAACACGGGCGTGTAGATGTTCGCGATCTCCTTGCGGAACAGGATGAGCGGCATGCCGGTGGATATCGCTTGGCGGAGCTTGCGGTTGTCGCCCGACCAGGGGTCGCCCTTGCGGTAGGCGTAGCGAAGCAGTCCGTCCTCGGACATCTCACTGTCGTGATATCGACCGGGCGTACTCACGATCGAGAGCGTCGAGCCGAACGACGCCGGGTTGCGGATACCGCGGGAGTAGTCGATGACGGGCAGCTTCTCGCCGTCGAGGTGGAAGTCGAGCAGCTCGTCGCGCCGCAGGAAGCCGCCGTTGGTCTCCGCCCGCTCGCCGACCCACGCCATGATCTGCCTGCGCAGCTCCGCCTCGACCGCCGACTCCACGCGAGGAGCTCACCATCGCGCCGGCTCAGCCGCAAGGGTTCGTGGGAGCAACTCTCCTGGTGGAGGAGGAATTCACCCGACGGTCCGCGTCAGCCGATGAGCCGGGCGACCCGGGCGGCGACCTGGGGATGCTGGTCGAGAGGATCGCCCACAGCAGCTCGGAGTCGACGACGACGTCGCCGTGCGCGACGACGTTGCGTGAGTCCTTGACGCGACGGAGCTGCAGGTCTATGTGGGCGTCGACGAACCCCGGGTCGTCGCGGTCGATGCGGCTCACGCACTCCCCGAGGCGGATGAGCAGGTCCTCGACGGGCGTAGCGGAGCATCTCGTCGGTGTCGTGGACCTCCCTGCCGCACGCGACGAGCCGATCGACGGCGGCTGGGTGGTCGACGAGGTCGTGCAGCCAGCGCCTTGTGTGGTCGTTCACAGCGGGACCGCCTCGTCGATGATGTCCCGGTGCTTGGCGCGCAGCCCGCGTTCGGTGCCGAAGACACGCGGGTTCGTGCCGCCGGCACGGGGCGCTTGCCGGACTCGTACGCCGACAGGTTGGACGGCGCGATCCCGGCGAGCTCGGCCAGTCGGGTCTGGGCGAGACCCGCTCGCTCGCGCTCGGCTCGAAGATCGACCATGACGCCGGGGGCATCAGTGATACGTCCCGTGGGGTACGGAGAGTCGGCCTTCGTCTACGGCGCGTCGGTTGTCGCGCGTACGGTCGACCTGTCGACGGAATCGACTCGCGAGGAGGCGACGCCATGACCACCGACCGCACGGACGCACCGGACGCCGTGGCCGCAGAGTTCTTCGACCGCTACCGGCAGGCGCTGCTGGACCGCGACGAGGCGGCGGTCGCCGACCTGTACGCGGTGCCGGCGCTGATCCTGTTCCCCGGGCAGTCGCTGCCGGTGACGAGCCGCGCGCAGACGGAGCAGTTCTTCGGGTCGTCGTGGAGCCAGTACGAGGGCGTCACGGGCATGACGTCGGACGTGCGGGTCGTGGCGGTCACGGCCCACAGCGTGTGGGCCGACGTGACCTGGCACCACGACGGGCCGGGCGAGGGCACCGAACGTTTCGTCTACCAGCTCGTGCGCACGGACGACGGGTGGCGCATCGCGGTGCTCACGCCGATGGACGTATGAGCGGATACTGACGGGATGACGACGGCGACGAACCCCGTGGAGCGGCTGCGGCTGCGCCTGGGGGAGGTGCTGTTCGAGAAGGTGTCGGGCGCCGACGGCGTCGCGGTCCGCGACCGGATCCACCTGACGCCCGGCCCGCGCTGGTTCGCGCCGGACAGCCCGGTGGGGCGGGTGCACGCCGACGCGTCGATGTTCGTGGGCGGGCTGCGGGCGCTGCTGCTGCAGTCGCTGCACCCTCTGGCGATGGCGGGCGTGGCGGGGCACTCGGGCTACCGCGGCGACCCGTGGGGCCGGCTCGAGCGCACGGCGACCTTCCTCGCGACGACGACGTTCGCCACCGCGGACGACGCGCAGGCGATGGTCGACCGGGTCCGGGCAGTCCACGACCGGGTGCGTGGCAAGGCGCCGGACGGGCGGCCGTACCGCGCGGGCGACCCGCACCTGCTCACCTGGGTGCACGCGGCGGAGGCCGACTCGTTCCTCACCGCGCACCAACGCTTCGGGGAGCGGCCGCTCACCGACGGCGAGGCCGACGAGTACGTCGCGCAGGTGGCGCGCGTCGCGCGGGCGCTGGGCGCCGTCGTCGTGCCCGGGACGGTCGCCGAGCTGCGCGACACGATCGAGGCCTACCGGCCCGAGCTGGAGGCGTCGGAGGCCGCGCTCGACACGGTGCGCTTCCTGCTGCGCGAGCCGCCGCTGCCGCGAGCGGCTCGGCCGCCCTACGCGCTGCTCGCGGCGGGCGCCGTCTCGACCCTGCCCGCGTGGGCGCGGGACGCTCTCGACGTCGACACCTGGTTCCGCCGCACGCTCGGCGGGCCGGCGGGCTCCCTCGCCACCCGCGCCGTGCGGTGGGGGATGGGCACCTCGGAGAAGACCCGGGTCTATCCCCGCGCGGGTGTCCCGGAGACGACGCCCGGCTGACGCCCGCCTGACGCCCGGTCGACGTCCGCGTGACCGGCGTGGTGCACCCGTGACCTGCGGGGACCGCCCCGATGAACGTTGCCCGAACGCTTCGCCGGGCGCCCCGCCCACCCGGACATATCGGGCGCAGCGGTTCCTAGAGTCGCGGCTGTGACCACCGTCGTGACCCCACGGCCGTCCGGTCTCCCGGACGCCCCGTCGGCCCGGGCGGGCACCCCGCCCGCGGGCCCACCACCCGCCACCCGCACGCGCAGCCGCCTCGGCGCCCGCCGACGCCGGAACGCCCTGCTGTGGGCGCTGCTGCTCGCGGGGCCGAACGTCCTGCTCATCGTCGTCTTCGTCTACCGGCCGCTGCTGCAGAGCCTGTACCTGTCGACGCTGCAGTGGAACCTCGGCTCCCCGTCGGCCCGCTTCGTCGGGCTCGGCAACTACGTCGAGTGGTTCTCCGCGCCGACCACGGGCCGCGTCGTGACGACGACGCTCGTCTTCACCGTCGCGACCGTCGGCGGCGCGATGGTGCTGGGCCTGGGCCTCGCGCTGCTGCTGAACCGTCGGCTGCGGGGCCGCGGCATCGCCCGCACGGTCGCGTTCGCGCCCTACGTGCTGAGCGGCTTCGCCGTCGGCATCCTCTGGCTGTTCATGTTCGACCCGCGCTACGGCCTGGTGCAGGAGCTGCTCGGCTGGGTCGGACTCGAGTCGCCCGCCTGGTACACCGCGCGCCCGTGGCCGCTGGTCATGGTGATCGTCGTCTACCTGTGGAAGAACCTCGGGTACGTCGCCCTCATCTACCTGGCCGGGCTGCAGGCCGTGCCGCAGGACCTGCGCGACGCCGCCGCGCTCGACGGCGCGTCGTCAGCCCGCACGCTGCGCTCGATCGTGCTGCCGCTGCTCACCCCGACCACGTTCTTCCTGCTGGTCACGATGATGCTCGCCTCGCTGCAGTCCTTCGACATCATCAAGGCGATGACCCAGGGCGGGCCCCTGGGATCCACGACGACGCTCATGTACTCGATCTACGAGGAGAGCTTCGTGGGCGGCCGCGCGGGGTACGCGTCCGCCGTCGCGACCGTCCTGTTCCTCGTGCTCCTCGCCGTCACCGCGGTGCAGATGCGGTACGTCCAGCGGAAGGTGCACTACGCATGAGCGCGGTCATGATCGACCGACGGGTCCCCGGGCGCTCGGCCCGACGACGGTCGCCGCAGGTCGGCGGCTATCTCACGATGGTCTTCGCGACGGTCGTGCTCGGCCTGCCGCTGGTCTGGCTGCTCCTCGCCAGCCTCAAGACGCCCGAGGAGCTGTACCAGGTGCCGCTGCAGTGGCTGCCCGGCTCGCCGAGCCTCGACAACTACGCGCAGGCCGCGGGCGCGATCCCGCTCGGGCGGCTGCTGGCGAACAGCATCGGCCTGACCGTCGTCGGCGCGGGCCTCAAGGTCGCGCTAGGGCTGGCCTGCGCGTACGCGCTGGTCTTCCTCGACTTCCCGTTCAAGAAGCTCGTGTTCGGGCTCGTCATCGCGACCCTGATGATCCCGCCGCAGATCACGATCATCCCCAACTACACGCTGGTCGCGAGCCTCGGCTGGCTCAACACCTACCAGGGGATCCTCGTGCCCGGCCTGGCGAGCGCGTTCGGCACCTTCCTGTTCCGGCAGCACTTCCTCACGCTGCCCGCGTCCATCCTCGAGGCTGCCGAGCTGGACGGCGCCGGGCACTGGCGCAAGCTGTGGACGTTCGTCGTGCCGATGAGCACGCCGACGCTCGCCGCCGTCGCGCTGGTGTCCGTCGTGACCGAGTGGAACGACTACCTGTGGCCGTTCCTCGTCGTCGACCACGCCGACAGGATGACCCTCCCCGTCGGCCTCACGCTGCTGCAGAACACCGACGGCATGTCGAACTGGGGCGTGCTGCTGGCCGCGACCGTCGTCGTGACGCTGCCCATCCTGCTCGTCTTCCTGATCCTCCAGCGACGCCTCGTCGCCGGCCTCACCGCGGGCGCGGTGACGGGGTGACCCCGTCCCGCCCGGCCCGCTTCCCGAACACCACCCCGAACCAAGGAGCACGTGTGTCTCACCGTCCTGCCCGCCGGACCCGCACCGCCGTCGCGGCGCTCGCCGCGGTCTCGGCCCTCACCCTCACCGCCTGCGCCGGCCCGAGCGTCGGGGCCACGGCCTCCGGCGACGCGTCCGCCGAGGCCGTCGACTGGTCGCAGGTCGAGCCCGCGAAGGAGATCACCTGGTGGAGCAACCACCCGGGCCAGTCGCAGGAGCTCGAGCAGCAGCTCATCGACGAGTTCACCGCGGAGTCCGGCATCGAGGTCGACCTCGTGACCGCCGGCGCCGACTACGACGAGGTCGCCCAGCGCTTCCAGGCCGCGTCGCAGACCGACGAGCTGCCCGACCTCGTCATCGCGTCCGACGTGTGGTGGTTCCGGTACCACCTGAACGACCAGATCATGCCCGTGGACGACGTCATGGAGTTCCTCGACGCCGACGCGGACGACTTCCAGCCCGCCCTGTACGCGGACTACGAGTACGACGACCAGCACTGGGCGGTGCCGTACGCCCGCAGCACGCCGCTCTTCTACTACAACAAGGACCTGTGGACGAAGGCCGGCCTGCCCGACCGCGGCCCCGAGACCTGGGACGAGCTGGTCGAGTGGGACGCGACAGTGAAGAAGGAGGTGCCGAAGGGCGGCTCGACGTTCGGCCTGTCCACCGGCCCGTCGTGGGGCGCGTGGTGGTTCGAGAACATGATCTGGGGGCAGGACGGCGCGTACTCGGACGGCTTCGACCTCACGCTCGACACCCCGGAGGCGGTCGCCGGCGGCGAGTTCGTGCGCGACCTGTTCCACGGCTCCGGCGTCGCGACGCTCTCCGCCGACGACGCGATGGCGGACTTCTCGTCCGGCCTGATCGCCTCGACGATCGGTTCCACGGGCTCGCTCAAGGGCGCCCTCGACGCCGCGTCGTTCGAGGTCGGCACGGCCTACCTGCCCGACGGCCCGAAGGGCGGCGGCACGCCGACCGGCGGCACCGGGCTCGCCATCCCGTCGTCGAAGACGCCGGAGCAGCAGCTCGCGGCCGCGATGTTTCTCGAGTTCCTCACGAACACGGAGAACACGGCCACGTTCTCGCAGGCCACGGGCTACATGCCGGTGCGCACGTCCGCCGTCGAGAGCGACGCGATGAAGAAGACCTACGAGCAGACGCCGCAGTTCCGCACCGCCGTCGACCAGCTCGCCGACAAGGCCCGCGTGCAGGACGACGTGCGCGTCTTCGTCCCGGGCGCCGACGCGCTGCTCAACGAGGCGCTGGAGCAGATCGTCATCGAGGACGCCGACCCGAAGGCGGCGTTCGAGGCCGTCACGCCGCGCATCGAGACGGCGTACACCGAGAACGTGGAGCCGTACCTGTGACGGGCGCGGCAGGGCTGAGCGAGGCCGACGGGTCGCTCCGGCCGCGCGTCGTCGCCCACCGTGGCAACAGCGCGGTCGCGCCGCAGAACACGCGCGCCGCGTTCGAGAGCGCGGCGCGGGCGGGAGCGGACTCGCTCGAGATCGACGTCCGGCTCACCGCAGACGGCGAGGTCGTCGTCATCCACGACGACACCGTGGACGCGACGACCAACGGCAGCGGCAAGCTGGCGGACCTCGAGCTGCGGGAGGTCCGGCTGCTCGACGCCGGGTCGTGGTTCTCGCCCGCGTACGCGGGGCAGCGGGTGCCGACGTTCGCCGAGGTGATCGACCTGCTGCGCGTCCGCCCGGGCCTGGACCTGCTGCTGGAGGTCAAGGGCGCGTGGTCCGCGCGGGAGGTGCGCCGGGTGACCGAGCCGCTGCGTGCGGCGGGCCTCGCCGACCGCACGGTGGCGCAGAGCTTCTGGCCCGAGACGGTCGCCGCGCTGCGCGACGCCGACCCGGGGCTGCGCCGCGGCCTGCTCGTCACCGCCGCCCGCGACGACCTCGTCGAGCGGTGCCACGACCTCGACGTCGTCATGTGCAACCCGCAGGGCACCGTGTTGCGCGACGACCCCGACGTCGTCGCCCGGCTCCACGACGCCGGCCTCTCCACCGCCGTCTGGACGTTGAACGAGCCCGCGCACTGGGCCGCCGCCGTCGCGCTCGGCGTGGACGCGATCATCACCGACCGCCCCGACCGCCTGGCGGGCTGGCTGGCAGGCCGCGTCGGCTGACGCCTCCCGGAGTTGTCAGGGCGAGCGCGGGGTTTTCGTGGCGCTGGTCCTGACAACTCGGGGGTGAGTAGGCTGGCGCGCGCATCGAAGCGCTTCGACGGTCCACGGGGGTATCGCGGCATGACGGCTGGTCTCGCACGGCTCACGGACGAGCTGGGCATCCTGTACGGCGGGGACTACAACCCCGAGCAGTGGGAGCCCGCCGTCTGGCGGGAGGACGTCGCGCTCATGCGGGAGGCGGGAGCCAACCTCGTCACGGTCGGCGTCTTCAGCTGGTCGCACCTCGAGCCGCGCCCGGGCGAGTACCGGTTCGCCTGGTTGGACGACGTGCTCGACCTGCTGCACGACGCCGGGATCGCCGTCGACCTCGCCACGCCCGTCGCCTCGCCGCCGCCGTGGCTGGGCCACCGGCACCCGGGGTCGCTGCCCACGACGGCGGACGGCACGGTGCTGAGCTACGGCTCGCGCAACCATTTCTGCCCGTCCTCGCCGGCGTACCGGGAGGCGGCCGTGGCGATCGCCGAGCGGGTGGCCGCCCGCTACGCCGGCCACCCCGCCGTCCGGATGTGGCACGCGGGCAACGAGTACGGGCAGTTCTGCTGGTGCGACCGGTGCGCGGAGCGGTTCCGCGACTGGCTCCGCGCGCGGTACGGCACGCTCGACGCGCTGAACGCGGCCTGGGCCACGACCGTCTGGTCGCAGGAGTACGGCGACTGGGCCGAGATCCTGCCGCCGCGCGTCGCGCCCTATCACCGCAACCCGTCGCAGGAGCTCGACTTCCGGCGCTTCGGCTCCGACCTGCTGCTCGACCTCTACCGCGAGCAGAAGGCGGTCGTCCGGCGCCACGACCAGGGACGCCCCGTGACGACCAACCTCATGGGGTTCTTCGGCGGCATCGACCCGCACGACTGGCGCGCGGACCTCGACGTGATCGCCGACGACGCCTACCCCGACCCGGCGTCCCCCGACGCGCCCGCCGACGCGGCGCTCGTCAACCACCTCGCGCGCGGGCTCGCGGGCGGCGGGTCGTGGCTGCGCATGGAGCAGGCGGCGAGCGCCGTGAGCTGGCGGGAGCACAACCTCACGAAGTCGCCCGCGCGGCTGCGCACCGAGGTGCTCCAGGCGCTCGCGCACGGCGGCGACGGCGCGCTGTTCTTCCAGTGGCGCCAGGCGCGCTCCGGCCCCGAGCGCTTCCACTCCGCGATGCTGCCCGTCGCGGGAGCGGACACGGCCGTGCACGCGGGCGTCCGCGCCCTGGGTGCCGAGCTGCGCGCGCTGCGCGGCCTCGTCGGCGAGCGCGTCCACCGGCGCGTCGCGCTGCTGTGGGACTGGCCGTCGTGGTGGGCCGCCACCCAGGTCGCGCTCCCGACGGCGCGCCTCGACCCGCTCGCCACGCTGCAGGCCTGGCACCGGGAGCTGTGGCGGCTCGGCGTCGTCGCCGACGTCGTCGCGCCCGGCGACCCGCTGCAGGCGTACGACCTGGTGCTCGCCCCGGCGCTGACCGTGCTGGAGCGGCCCGCCGCCGACCGGCTCGACGCCTACGTGGCTGGCGGCGGGCACCTGGTGTGGGGGCCGTTCGGTGGCGTCGCGGACGGACTCGCCCACCTGCACGCGGGCCGCTCGCCCGCGCCCCTGCGGCACGTGCTCGGGGTCTCCGCCGAGGAGTGGGTGCCGCTGCCCGACGGCGGCAGCGCGGTCTCCTGGGCCGGTCCGCTGACCGGGCACCACGGCACCGCGACGACCCTGGGAGAGCGAGCTCGCACCGACGGCGCCGAGGTGCTCGCCACCTACGACGACGGCCCGCTGGCCGGCAGCGTCGCCGTCGCGCGGCACGCGCACGGCGCGGGCCGCGCCTGGTACGTCGGCGCCGACCTCAGCGGGCCGGGCGGCGGCCTCGAGGCCGTGCTCCGCGCCGCGCTCGACGACGCGGGCGTCGCTCTCGGCGGCCAGGTCCCGGGCGTCGAGACCGTGTGGCGGGGCGGCACCCTGGTGGCTCTCAACCACACGGACCGCCCCGCGACGCTCGTGCTCGCCGCGGCGCTCGCGGCCGGGCCCGACGGCGTCCGCGCCGCCGCCGCCCTCACCGACGTGCTCACCGACGCGCGCCACGACGCCTCCGCGACCCTCCCGCTCGCGCCGTACGACGTCGTCGTCCTCACGGGCCGGATGACGTGAAAGGTTCATCCGAGAAGATGTCACCTCCCGGAAACGCTGTTTGATCCCACGGAAACCGTCGCTCCCTACGGTCGTCCCGACGCGCCGCCCAGGCGCCCGGTGACGGAAGGGGACGACCGATGTCCGAAGCTTCACGCAGCACAGCACCACCCGTGACCGCGCACCCGGTGGACCAGGTGCCGAGGCTGGCGCGGCTCTTCCCGCTCGGGCTGCAGCACGTGCTCGCGATGTACGCCGGGGCGGTGGCGGTGCCGCTCATCGTGGGCGGCGCCCTCGGCTACTCCGCGCAGGACCTGGCGTTCCTCATCAGCGCCGACCTGTTCGTCGCGGGGATCGCGTCGATCATCCAGTCCCTCGGGTTCTGGCGGTTCGGCGTCCGGCTGCCGCTCATGCAGGGCGTGACGTTCGCCGCCGTCGGCCCGATGATCACCATCGGCACGACCTACGACATCACCGCCGTCTTCGGCGCCACCATCGCCTGCGGCCTCTTCATGATCCTCGTCGCGCCGTTCTTCTCGGCGCTGCTGCGCTTCTTCCCGCCGCTCGTCACCGGCACGGTCATCCTGATCATCGGCGTCTCGCTCATGGACGTCGCCGCGGGGTGGATCACGAACAACGGCGAGACCGCCGCGCCGTCCGACCTGGCGCTCGCGGCGGGGACGCTGCTGTTCATCGTGCTCGTCGAACGCTTCGCCCCGCCCGCCCTCGCGCGTCTCTCCGTGCTGCTCGGGCTCGCGCTGGGCACGCTCGCCGCGCTGCCGATGGGCAAGGTCGACTGGTCGGGCGTCGGGGAGGCGGGCTGGTTCGCCGTCGTGACCCCGTTCCACTTCGGCCTGCCGACGTTCCCGCTCGCCGCCGTGGTGTCGATGCTGGTCGTGGGGCTCGTGATCATGACGGAGACGACGGGCGACATGATCGCCGTCGGCGAGATCACCGGCCGGCCCGTGACGAAGCGGCGGCTCGGCGACGGGCTGCGCGCGGACGGGCTCTCGACCGTCCTCGGCGGGATGTTCAACACCTTCCCGTACACCGCGTTCGCGCAGAACGTGGGCCTCGTCAGCCTGACGGGGGTCGCGTCGCGCTACGTCGCGACGATGGCCGGCGGCATCCTCGTGGTGCTGGGCCTGGTGCCCAAGGTCGGCGCGGTAGTGGAGGGCGTGCCCAGCGCCGTGCTCGGCGGCGCCGGGATCGCGCTGTTCGGCATGGTCGCGGCGTCCGGCGTCCGCTCGCTCACCAAGGTGACGTTCACCAGCAAGAACATCCTCGTGGTCGCCGTGTCCCTCGGCGTCGCGATGCTCCCGACCGTGCGCCCGGAGATCTACGCCGAGTTCCCGACGTGGTTCCAGCTGATCTTCGACTCCGGCATCAGCGCCGGCGCGATCAGCGCCATCCTGCTCAACCTGCTGCTCAACGGCGACCAGCTCCGGCGGGTGCCGGAGCCGGCGTCCGGCACGTCGCCCGAACCCGCGACCGACCCAGGGCTGGAGCCGGCCGCCGCTCAGGCGCCGACGTCGCCGTCCACGTAGAACCAGCGGCCGCCCTCGCGGACGAACCGGCTCACCTCGTGCAGGCGGCCCCGCTCACCCGTGGCCGCCTGCACGTACTGCGCCACGAACTCGACCTCGCCGCCGTCGTCGAACGGGCCGCCGGCGTGGGTGGCGAGGACCGCGAGGCGCCGCCACTCCTGGTCGTCGTCGAGCTCCAGCGACGGCGGCCGCGTGCGCGGGTGCCATGTGGCGCGCAGGTACGCGGCGTCGCCGACGGCGAACGCGGTGTAGCGCGACCGCATCAGCGCCTCCGCGGTGGGGGCGGGCCGGTCGCCGGCCAGCAACGGGCCGCAGCACGCGCCGTAGGTGTCGCCGGAGCCGCAGGGGCAGCGGTCGTCGTCGGATGGGACGGTCACGCACGCCATCCTGTCAGTGCGCGCCCGGCAGGGCCGGGCTGAAGCGCTCCTCGGCGAGGGCGACGAGCAGCGCCAGGAGCACGACGACGGCGCTCGCGAGCGGCACGACGTGCACGCCGACGGCGGCGACGAGGGCAGCGCCCAGGCCAGATCCGGCCGCGATACCCACGTTGAACATGGACGACGAGATCGCCACCCCCATGTTGGTCGACCCGGGAGCCACGAGCATCACGCGGTGGGACAGGGCGGGCGGCACGCACGAGAACGAGAACCCGAACAGCGCCAGCGACGCCACGGCCGCGACGGGGTTCGCGCCGAACGCCCACAGGCTCACGAGGGCGACGGTGAGCACGGCGAGCGCGACGAGCAGCACCGCCACCGGGCGGGCGTCGATGAACCGGCCCACCACGATCGTGCCCACCACCCCGGCCGCGCCCTGCAGGAGCAGCAGCCGGGCCATGTCCGACTGCTCGAACCCGGTGACCTCGATGAAGTACTGCGTGACGAACGTGATGACGCCGAACGCGCCGGTGAGGACCAGCCCGGTCGTGACCATCTGGAAGAGGAACCGGCGTCGGCTCGGGTGCGGCGCGCGGCTGGCCCCGCCCTCGGACGGCGCCATCGTCGGGAACAGCGCCAGGACCACGAACGTCACCACGAGCGAGAGCACCGCGACGGCCGCGAACGTCCACCGCCACGACGTGTGCTCGCCGAGCCATGTGCCCGCCGGCACGCCGAGCACCGGGGCGAGCGAGTTGCCCAGCGCGAGGCGCGTCATCACCTTGCCGCGCACGACGGGCCGGAACAGCCCGGTCGTCGCGGGCACGACGGCGGCCCAGAACAGCGCCTGCGCCGTCGCCGTCACCAGGCGGGCCGCCATCAGCTGCTCGTAGCTCGGCGCGAGCGCGGCCCACAGCGTCGCGACGGCGGCCACGCCCGCGCACGCGGACAGCACCCACCGGCGCGGCACGCGTCGCGCCCAGTGCGCCAGCGGCACCGTGGTGATCAGCACCACCAGCGCGTAGCCCGTGACGAGCAGGCCGATCTCGGACGTGGACCGACCCAGGTCGGGGGCCATGAGGGTGAGCAGGCCGGACGGCAGCGACTCGACGGTGACGAACAGGAACGTCGACAGCGCCATCGCGACCAGGATGATCGTGGCGCGACGCTCGTCGACGGGTGGCGTGATGGCGGACGCCGGCGCGGGAGGAAGGTTCTCGGTCATGGGGATCGAGACGATCGTAGGCGCGAGCTGTCAGGACGAGGAGCATGAATACCGTGACCTGGTCCTGACAGCTCCGGGGCGCGTCCGGTCGTCAGGGCCACGTGCACGGGAACCTGCCCCTGATCCTGACAGCTCGCGCGGGTGGGGTTGCGGTGGCGTGCTGCGTTCCGGATTCTCGGAGGGTGCCCACGCTGGCGGAGCTGCTGACCGACGTCGCCGGGGAGCTCTACGGCCTCGAGCCGGCGGAGTTCGTCCCCGCGCGCGCCGCCCGCGCCGCCGCCCTGCGCGACGACGGCGAGGACGAGGCTGCCGACCGGGTGAAGCGGCTGCGCAAGCCGTCGACGGCGGCGTGGGTGGTCAACCTCCTCGCGCGCGCCGACGCCGACCAGGTGGAGCAGGTGGTCGAGCTCGGCGCCGCGTTCCGCGAGGCGCAGGACGACCTCGACGGCAAGCGCCTGCGCGAGCTCACGCGGCAGCGGCGGCAGCTCGTCGCCGCGGTCGCGGCGCGGGCACGCTCCCTCGCCGTCGAGGCCGGGGCGTCCGTGTCCGGCGCCGTCCTGGCGCAGGTGGAAGCCACGCTCACCGCCGCGATGATCGACGCCGACGCCGGCCGCGCCGTCCGCAGCGGGCTGCTGGTCGGGCCGCTGCAGGCCACCGGCATCGGGCGGGCCGACGTCGCGTCCGCCGTCGCTGTCCCGGACGCGCTCGGCATCGCGCCCGTCGACGACGACGGCGCGCCGTCGCGGCACCTGCACGCCGTGCCGGACCTGCCGGGCGGGGCGCGCGGCGGCCGCCGTCGGGCCGCGTCACGGAAGGACGACGACTCGGCGGCCGAGGAGCAGGCCGCGCGGGAGGCGGCCCGGCGGGAGGCGGAGCAGGCGCTCGCCGACGCCGAGGACGACGTCGCCGCCGCGCGCGGCGCCGGCAGCGCCGCCGCCGCGGAGGTCGGCCGCATCGAGGGGATCGCGCGCCGCACCGACGCCGAGCGCGACGCCGTCCGCCGCCGCCTCGCCGAGCTGGAGGAGGAGGCCGCGACCGTCGACGCCGAGCTGCGCGGCGCCGTCGTCGCCCGACAGCGCGCCGAGCGCACCCTCGCCGACGCCACCCGCCGCCGCGACGAGGCCGCCGCCCGCCTCGCCGAGGTAGTACCCCGGACGCCGAGGTAGTACCGAACCGGGCGAGGTAGTACTGAACCGGGCGAGGTAGTACTACCTCGGCACGTCCCGTACTACCTCGGCAGGTCCCGTACTACCTCGGCAGGTCCCGTACTACCTCGGCAGGTCCCGTACTACCTCGCCGCCTTGCGTGCTACCGCGGCGTCCGGCGGACGGTGGAGGTCGACGACGGCGGATCTCCGTCGCCCGACGGATCCGCCCGGGGCGGTTGCCCTGCGAGGGTGGGAGCACCGACACACCCAGGACGAAGGAGACACCATGCGTCGTCGCATGCGCACGCCCCTGACCGTCACGACCGCCGCCGCGCTCGCACTGGGCCTCGGCGCTGTGCCCGCCGGCGCGGACGAGCTGCCGGCGCCTCCGTCGCCGACGTCGCCGTCGGCCGCGCTCGACGAGGACCGCTCGTCCGTCGCGCGGGCGGTCGCCGCCGCAGTCGCGGAGGCGGAGCGGCGGGCGAGCGCCCTCACGTTCAGCGCGCCGAGCGGGACGTCGGGCGGGGACGACGCCGTGACGGACGCGCTCGACCAGGCGCTCGCGGACACGGCGGCGGGCGTCCCGATCGGGGTGGTCGGGCGAGTCGACGCCCCGGGCCTGCACTGGAGCGGCGCCGACGGCACGCGGCGTCTGGACGGGCACGGCCCGGCGCGGTCGCAGGACCGGTTCCGCGCGGCGAGCAACACCAAGATGATGGTCTCGACGCTCGTGCTGCAGGAGGTCGAGCGGGGCACGTGGACGCTCGACACCCCGGTGGTCGACGTCGTGCCCGAGGCGGCCGCCGTCGTCCCCGACGCCATCGAGGACGACGTCACGCTCGAGCTGCTGCTCACGCACCGCTCGGGCCTGCCGGACCACCTCAGCGCGCTCGCCGCGAGCCGGATGACCGACCCGGAGGACTACGACGAGTTCTTCGCCGTCCTCGGCGAGGAGTACACGACGGCGGACCACCTCGCCGCGATGGACGACCAGCCGTGGCTGTTCGAGCCCGGCACCGACGCCTCGTACTCGAACGCCGGCTACGTGCTGCTGGGCCTCGCGCTCGAGCACGCCACCGGGCAGGACGTCGAGCGGCTCCTCGAGAAGCGCGTGTTCAAGCCTGCCGGGATGCGGCACTCCGCGTACCCCGACGACCCGGGCTACCGCGGCCCGTTCCTCCGCGAGGCCGCGTACACCGGTGACCTCGGTGCCGGGTGGTACGGGCTCGACGGCTTCGACCCCAGCCTGTTCGGCTCGGCCGGCGCCGTCACCAGCACCACGGCGGACCTGCAGCGGTTCACCGAGGCGCTGGTGACGGGCGACCTGCTCGAGCCGGAGACCGTGACGGACGTCCTCGTGCCGCGCACCGTCGGCAGCCAGACGCTGCCCGACTACGGCCTCGGCGTGTACCGCCTGCCCGACCCGTGCGAGGAGGGCGCGTGGCTGTACGGGCACGACGGCGCGTCGTTCGGCACGCTCAGCATCACGCTGACGTCGCCGGACGCCGAGCGCCAGGTGACCGTGGCCCTCACCGGCCGTGACCTGACGTCGCTGGAGTCCGACCTCAGCACGGCGCTGGTGCCCGCGCTGCTCGCCACCTGCTGACGGGCCGTCCCCCGGTCGGTCAGTCGGCGGCGACCGTGTCCTGCACCGCGCGGAACGCCGCCGCCTGGCCCTCGGGCGTGGCGGGTACCGTCCGAGCGCATCAGCGCCGAGATGGTGCGGCTGCTGCTGGAGGTCGTCGACGGTCAGGAGCCCGCCGCGATCACGCTGCCCACCTCCCTCGTGGTGCGCGACTCGGCCTGAGCGCCCGAGGTCGTCCCGTCCGTGGCGGGGAACGACGGCGGGTCCGCGCGCACCTCGTCCGCCAGCCGCTCCAGCAGCACCGCCGGCTCGAGGTCGGCGGGAAGGTCCAGGCCGTCGGGCACGAGCACACCGACCGACACCAGCGCCCCCTCCGCGACCGTGGCGAGGGACGTGGTGCGGAACTCCTCGCCGTCCGCGCCGCGCTGCTGGATGGTGAGGCCGACCGGCCCGAGCTCGTCGAGCTCGATGCGGTACCGCTCGGCGGGGTCGGGCAGCCGGCCGACGTACTGGACGGACCGCACCGTGCCGCCCGGGTTCCAGACCAGCGAGTCGTCGTGGAGCCCGTGCTCGGCGGCGCTCTCCGCCTCGTACTGCAGCTGCCACACCGTGCTGCCCTGGTCAGCGAGCGTGTACGGGCCGTCCGGGGAGACGGTGACGAACGTGATCACCTGGACGCCGTCCACGTCGACGCCGGAGGTGGCGTCCACCGGGTAGAGGCCGTCCTCGCGGTCCGTCCAGGGGAGCACCCGGTCGCCC
The DNA here is from genome assembly GCF_050311635.1 of Isoptericola nanjingensis. Taxonomy (NCBI): domain Bacteria; kingdom Bacillati; phylum Actinomycetota; class Actinomycetes; order Micrococcales; family Promicromonosporaceae; genus Isoptericola; species Isoptericola nanjingensis. The sequence continues at coordinate 159,234 of NZ_JBNOZL010000007.1, forward strand.
GTGGTCGCGAACCGGACGCCGGCGAGGTCGCCGGCGAACAGCGGCCCGAGCGGGTCGTGCATGACCGCCTAGACGCTCCACCCCGGCTGCCGCCTCGTCGTCATCCGCGTCGTGTCCACCGGCAGCGCGGTCGCGTCGTGACCGGGGAACTCGTCCGCGGTGAGCCCCCACGGCTCCGGGCTCCAGTGGGCGGCCTCGGCGATCGCCCGGTCGCGCTGCCAGTCCCGCCACGCGTCCCGGCCGAGGTGGTACCAGAGGAACAGCCCCGTCACCACGAGGGTGACGACCAGGAGCGGGGTCACGCTGGGGTTGGCGAGAACGCGGCGCATCGCGGTGCTCATCGGTCGTCCCCCGCGGGATCGGACAGGTGGTCGAAGGGGGCGTCGAACAGCGTGACGGGAGCGGAGCCGTTGCCGTCCGGCTTGAGCCCGGAGCTGCGCTCCGCGGCGGCGTCGGGGGTCAGCCCGAGGCCGAGGTCGTGCTGGACCACGCCGTCGTACAGGTCGGTGGCGTACCGGTCGATCAGCCCGTGCTCGGTGGACCAGATCCGCTCCCGGGCGTCGTCGAGCGGGGCCTCGGGGTCGAAGAGCGACAGCGCCGGCCCGCTCGCCAGCCCCACGGCCTCCGTCACGACCCTGCTGCCGAACCTGAGGTAGCCGACGCCCGTGCCGGCGAGGGCGAGCACGGTCTCGCGGGTGTCCACCTGGGCCCGGGCCATGTCGATGGTCTCGGCCTGCATCCCGCCCGTCAGGGCGCCGATGTCGGACAGGGCTTCCTGGACCAGGGGGACACGAGGCCCCGTGTCCACGTCGAAGCCCTCCGAGGTGGCCTGCTCGAGGACCCACTCCGTGTAGCGGTCCGTCACCCCGAGCCAGGCCGCCGCCGCGCCCGGCGTGCGGGACGTCGCCCCGATCACGTCGCGGAGGGCGAAGGCGTCGAGCTCGGGCTGCACGACGAGCGGGACACGGTCGCCGAGGTCGGGCGCCACCTCGGCGTCGAGGTCGACCCCGGGCGCGGGGACCGGTTCGACGCCGGCCTTGCCGGACGTGGGGCTCTGCGCCTGCGAGACGTCACCGATGACCGGGACGTAGGGCTCGTAGGCGAGCGCGACGGACCCGGCCGCGTCGTCGGCCAGCCCCGGGGTCCGGAGCAGGCCGACCGGCAACGCCTCCGTCGCGTGCGAGACGAGGAGCGCCGCGCGCGCCTGGTCGCCGCGGTCGGGGGATGCCGTCCCGACGTCGACGGCGGTGGCGAAGGCGCGCGCGACGGCGCGGCCGCCGTCGGGCCACCCGGTGCTGGGCACGCTGCCGAGCCACCGCGAGACCGACGGGCCGACGCGCCCCTCGTCGGCGGGCGCGAGCCGGTCGAACGCCAGCCGCGGGTGTGCGGCGAGGCCCGCGGCGACCGCGACGACCACCGGCGCCAGGACGGTGAACGACCCGTCGAAGGGCGCACGCTCGCTCCACCAGGCGTGGAGCGCGTCGTCCGCCCCGGCATGGACGGCCGCCGGCAGCGACGCGGGGAGCAGGGCGGCGGCGACCTCCGCCCTGCCGGCCGGCGTGAGCGGCTCACCCGCGCCGGCCTCGACGTCGCCGACCACGTGGCGTCCCAGTTCGCGCTGCTCCTCGGGCGACGCCGTCTGCGCCCACAGGCCGATGCCCTCGCCGAGCGCCCGCGCCAGCTCGCCGTCCAGGGCCTGGCCGAGGCCGCCCCCGAGCGCGGCGGGGACGTCGGCGGCTCCCGGCCCGCGGGGGATCAGAGCCTCGTAGAGCTGCGCAGGGGAGGCGTCGTCCCAGAAGACGGCCCAGAACGCAGGGTCGTCGGCGTGCGCGGTCAGGACGTGTCGGAGGTCCTCGCGCACGGCGCGTCGTGCTGCGGCGTCCCCGCCCGACGCAGCACGCGGCAGGAGCGCGACGGCCGACCGCGCGGCCGCACCGGACGCCTCGAAGGCCGCCGGGTCCGCCCCCGCCGCGGTGATCGCCCGGACCGCGCGGACGTCGGCGAGCGAGGTCAGTGCGGCCGCCGCCCGCCGCGACGCCTCGTCCTTCGTGTCCCGCGCCGCGCGCCAGCGTGCCTCCGCCGCCGCGACGTCCGCGCGCGCCGCCGCCAGCTCCCGCTCGGCAGCGGCGAGCCGCAGGTGCGCGTGCGCCGGATCGCCGGGCAGCGTCGGCGCGCCGGACCACGCCGCGCCCGACCAGGCCGCCGCCGACCATGCAGCACCAGAGACCGCCGTGCCCGAGACCGCAGGACTCGAGACCACAGGGACCGAGCCTTCGGCGCCCGGCGCGGCGACGCCCGCCGCGATGTTCCACGTGGAACGACGCGCCTCGTCCGCCTCCGCCTGCCACCGGGCCTCCCGTCCGAGCGCGTCCGCACAGAAGGCGAGCGCCCGCTGCGCCGCTGCCTGTGCGTCGCCGAGGACCACGGCGTGGCGCCGCAGGGTGGCGGCCGCCGCCTCGAGCATGCCGCCGCTCGTCCGGGCGGCGTCGCCCGCTGCCGTGACCCGCTCGCGCGCCCGCTCGACGGCCGTGCTGCGCTGGCCGTCGAGCGCCGATCGCACCCGCAGCAGGCGGGTGCGCGCGTCCTCGAGACCGGCAGCGGCGCGACCCGCGGCGGTGGCGGCGTCGACCAGGGCGGGCGGGCTCCCGGGGAGCGGGCAGAGCTCGCCGGCCGGCGGCGCCGGCCGACCTCCAGGCCCGTCGCCCTCCCGGCCGACGGGCGTCACGCGTCGTCTCCCGGGCGGGGTCCGCCGAGCAGCGCGGCCAGGTCGTGCGTCGTCGCGCGCTCGGCGCCCTCGAAGACCTCGGAGGCACGGGCGAGCCCGGCGGCGAGCGCCCCGAGCTCGTCCCCGAGGGCCTCGTGGGCGGCCCGCCAGGCCGCGGCGAGGTCCTGCAGGGCGGCCCCCAGTCCGGCGTCGCCGCTCGCGGCAGGTGCCGCCGCCGTGACCAGCACGCCGCTGGACACGTCGTGGAGCGCCAGCGCGGCACCGTGCACGTCGGTGCCCGCCGCGGCGAGGGTCGTGGTCTCGAGGTCGAGCTGCGTCATCCCGTCCCTGTCCTGGTCCGTCGTCGGGTCGTCCCTGCCTGCGCCGTGGCGCGGGGACGACGCTAACGACGACGGGCCCGGCCGCCCCGGGGTTATCCACAGGGTCGGTCCGGGAGGCGCGCGCCTCGCCGCCACGGCACGGCCCCGCCCGCCCGACGGTCAGTCCCACCAGGCGCGGAACCACGGCTCGTCCGTCCCCGCAGGCGCTCCGTCGTCCGGCCGTCGCCCCCGCCAGGGCGCGACCTCGTCCGGGGGTGCGTGCATGTCGTCGATGCCCAGCCCGGCGAGGGCGCGCAGGGCCTCGGTGCCGTCGTCCTCCGGCCCGCCCGGCTCGAGCCGTACGTCCCGGCCCGGCCGGAGCAGCACCCCCGTCACCGTGATCCGTTCGTCGCAGCGCAGCGGCCCGACGACGTACCCCTGCGCACGGACCCGGCCGGGGTGCCGCACGACGGCCCGCAGCACGGCGCCGAGCGAGGGGCCGAGGTTCTGCCGCTGGGTCGCGAGCTCCACCTCGTCGAGCCGCTCCAGCAGGCCGGCGGCGGTGCGCTCGTCGAGCGCGACGAACGGGTAGAACCCCGGGGTGGTCGAGCCGGTGAGCACAGGCTCGAGCAGTACGTCGAGCCCGTCGTCGAGCAACCACCCGTGGCGGCCCGCACACGGCCCGCCGAGGGTGCCGTGGTGCGCGTGGTCCTCGTGGGACGCGAGCTCGCGCTCGCGCCTCCAGGCGGATCGCAGGTCGACGAGCTCGGGCGGGACGAACCGCGCAGGCCGGGGTACCGGCGGCGGGGGCGGCGGTGTGGTCGCGACGGGCATTCGGGCTCCTCGGGCTCCGGGTGCGGGACGGGCGTCCGGGACCGAGCCTGCGGCGCGCCGCTGCCGCGGGCAGGCGCCGGTCGCGCACCGGTGGACGGCGCGATCCTGGGGGCAGCCTCCAAGCCCTGGCAGCTCGCGCCGCCGTCCTGTCCTGCGGGATGAGCAGGGCAGGCAGGCGGACGACGCAGGTCGCTGACAGGGGGCCGATGAGTTTCCCGCCGCGCGCGTGTCAGAGGGGTGCGGCACGATCGCCGCGTCCCTCGATGCCGACGGAGGCATGCCCATGAGCTCTCAGCAGACCTTCACCGTGGACGTGCCCGGCGCTGTCCTCACCTACGACGTCCGACTCCCCGACGCCCCCGGCGGGCACCCACCGCTGTTCCTGCTCGGCTCGCCGATGGCGGCGTCGGGGTTCGTCCAGCTCGCGGGCCACCTCGACGACCGCGCCGTCGTCACGTACGACCCGCGCGGTACGGAGCGGAGCACGCTCGCCCCCGACGGCGAGGTCTCGGTGGAGCTCCACGCCGACGACTTCCACCGTGTGGTGGCCGCCGCACGGCCGCTGATCGGGGACGGGCCCGTCGACGTGTTCGCGTCCAGCGGCGGCGCCGTCGACGTGCTGCCGTGGATCGCGGACCACCCCGGCGAGCTCGGCACCGTCGTCGCGCACGAGCCCCCGCTGTGGGCGCTCCTGGAGGACCGCGACGTGCAGCGCCGGGTCACCCAGGACATCGTCGAGACGTACCAGCGGGACGGGTTCGGCCCCGCCATGGCGAAGTTCATCCAGGTCTCCATGCAGGACGCGCCGCTCACCGAGGACTACCTGGCGCAGCCCGCCCCGGACCCGGCGGCGTTCGGCCTGCCCACCGCGGACGACGGCTCCCGCGACGACCTGCTGCTGAACGGGAACATGAAGGCCCTGCCCTGGTTCGAGCCCGACCTCGACGCTCTGCGTCGCACCACCGTGCGGCTGGTGCCCGCCGTCGGCGAGCAGGGGCCCGGCACGATGCCGCGCCGCGGGGGAGAGGCACTGGCCGCGGCGCTCGGCCTCGACGCCGTCCTCTTCCCCGGCGACCACGGCGGCTTCGCGTCCAACGAGTGGTCGCCGGGCAACGACCCGGCGGCCTTCGCGGCCCGGCTGCGGGAGGTGCTCGCCGGCTGAGGGCGAGCGCGCCGTCGGACCCGCGAGACCCGTCAGACCCGCACCCCGGCGTCCCGGCCGATCCGTTCCAGCCCGGCGATGCCCGCGGGGGCGTACTCGAGGTACCGCTCGACGGCGGCGCGGACCTCGGGTCGTGCGGACTCCTCGGGCGGCACGCGGGCGGGGTTGAGCAGCACGGAGTGCGCCCAGACGGCGACGTCCGGGTCCGCCATGAACGTCGCCGCCGCCCGCGCGCCGCGGCCCTGCATGGCCGCCCAGTCGGCGGGCGTGCTCCAGTAGGGCGTCGGCGGGCAGAGGGCGTTCTTCTCGGCGTCCGGTCGGTCGTGTCGGGTGCCCTCCACGTAGCCGACCAGCGCCGCGCAGAAGGGCGGGAACCCCGCCCGCACCGACTGCAGCGTGATCCGCTCGCCCCAGATGGGCAGCGCCGGGCGCACGTGCAGGCCGTACGACGCGCAGTGCACGACGACCGCGCCGTGCGGCACCGCGACCTCGCCGCCGTCGAGCACCAGCCGCCGGGCCTCGACGCGGCGCAGGTGCCCGTCGCGGACCACGCGGGTCACCGACCGCAACAGCTCGAGCTCCCAGCGCCCGAGCGTCGGCGTGCGGGCCATGGTCGGCATCACCGCCGGGTCGATGCGCGTCATCACGTCGGCGTCCTCGAGGCGCAGGAAGAGCTCGTCGGCGGACGAGGCGTCGCAGGCCGCGGCCATGAGGGTCCCCGCCATGCCCAGGAAGACGGCCGGGTCGGGCTGCACCGCGGCGCGGTCGAGCATCCACGGGTCCCGCGGCCGCACCCACTGGATCGCGTCCGGGTCCACGCCGCGCCCGAGCAGCCACACCACGGCGTCGGTCGCCGTCTTGCCCGACCCGACGACGACGTACGCGGCGGCGTCCGCGACGTCGGGCAGCGCGCCCGCGGGGACGACGCGGGCGTCGTCGTCGACGTCGAACGGCGGCGGGCCGACGGCGGGGATGGACGGGGCGAGGTAGCGGGCGTCCACCACCCGCCGGCGCACACGCGGCTCGACGACGTCCCCCGACGCGAGGTCGACGAGCAGGCCGTCGCGATACTCGACGCTGCGGAGCAGCTCGACGCGCCCGGTCGGCAGCAGGCGCTCCTCGAGCACCCCGGCGAAGTAGGCGCAGATCTCGGGGCCGGTGGCGCGCTCGTGCATCCCCCGCTCAGGACCCGACTCCTGGACGCGTCCGGAGCCCAGGCGGGTGGACGCGACCCCGTAGAACTGCGACGCCTGGTGCAGGCGCACGAAGGGGTACGCGTCCAGCCAGTGACCGCCCGCGGCCGTGCGCCGGTCGACGAGCGTCGCGTGCGCGGTCGGGTCGTGGTCGACGATCGCGTCGACGAACGCCATCCCGGCCGCCCCGGCGCCGACGACCAGGTAGTCGGTGTCGATCGAACGGGCCATCGCTCCAGTGGCCATGACTCCAGTGACCCACCGGCGTCACGGGCGGTCAACGGGCGCCGGGGGTGATTGAGGGTGCCCGGGGCGACGCCCGCCCGGGCCGCGCGACGGGCCGTGCGACAGGCCGTGCGACAGGCGGTGCCCAGTTCGCTCGGCGGGTCAGTCGTCGCCGCGCTCCTGGACGACCTTCCCGTCCTGGGTGCCGACGCGGTAGTCGGTCTCGACGCCGTCCACCAGCACCGTGACCGACCAGTGGTAGCGGCCGTCGTCCTCGTCGAGCTCCGCGTCGTCGAGGTCGCCGGCGGACCTCGCGACCGTGCGCTCGATCGCCTGGGTGATCGAGACGGTCGCGTCGGCCAGCGCGCGGCGGTCGTCGGCGTCGAGGTCGTCCTCCTGGGTCCGGACCACCTCGGTGCCGTCGGCGCTGACCTCGACCTCGACGCTGATCGTGCCGGTGGCGACGTCGACCTCCCAGGTGTTGTCGCGGTCCGGGTCGTCGATGGCGTAGGCGGTGCCGCCCGCCTTCCTCTCCGCGGTGGCGATCGCCAGCAGCCCGGCGGCCGTGCGGTGCTCCGGCGCGGCGGACGCGCTCGGGGACGTGGTGTCGTCGGTCGCGCCCTCGTCGGTCGCGGTGTCCTCGGCGGCGGAGGTCGCGGGCGCGTCGGCGGGGGCACCGCCGTCGTCGTCGGCGCAGGCGGTGAGGGTGAGGCCGAGCGCCAGGGCGAGCGCGGCGGGGACGGCGAGGCGGCGTGCGGTGCGGTTGCTCATGTCGACGATCCTCCGGGCGGTCGGTGACCCACGCATGAGATGCGGAGGAGAAGGTCCTCATCTGCCGCCTTGCGGTTGACGCGGCGTCAACCTCTACCGTCGACGTCATGACCCGTTCCATCCAGGACGTCGCCCGGCTCGCGGGAGTCAGCAGCCGCACCCTGCGGCACTACGACCAGATCGGTCTTCTGCCGCCGTCGGGCACCGGCACCGGCGGGCTGCGCCACTACGACGACGCCGCGGTCCGGCGCCTGCAGCGCATCCTGCTGCTGCGCGACCTGGGCCTGCCGCTGACCGACATCGGCCGGGTGCTCGACGAGCAGGCGGACGAGGCCCGCGCGCTGCGCCGGCACCTCGACCAGCTGCGCGCCGAGCAGGACCGGCTGACCAGGCGGATCGCGTCGGTGGAACGGACCGTGACCGCGATCGAGAAGGGAGAACAGCTCATGGCCGAGGACATGCTCGACGGCTTCGACCACACGCAGCACGAGGAGGAGGTGACCGAGCGCTGGGGCGGGGACGCGTACGCGAAGAGCGACGCGTGGTGGCGCGGGCTCGGGGCAGAGAAGCAGAAGGTGTGGCAGGCGCGCACGAAGGAGCTCGCCGACGCCTGGGGCGAGGCCGCCCGCCGCGGCGTCGACCCGACGTCCGACGAGGCGCAGGCGCTCGCCGCCCGGCACGCGGCCTGGCTCGGCGGCATCCCCGGCACGCCGGGGTCCGACCGCGGACGGCCGACGAAGGAGTACGTCGTGGGCCTGGCGGAGATGTACGTGGCCGACCCGCGGTTCGCGAAGAACTACGGCGGCACCGAGGGGGCGACGTTCGTGCGCGACGCCCTCGTCGTCTACGCGGAGCGCGAGCTCTGACCCACCCTGCCCCGCGAGTTGTCAGAGCCACGTCGGCCTCGACGCCTGCAGGGTTCTGACAGCTCGCGAGGGTGGGAGGATGCCCCGGTGAGCGACGACTGGGCGGCGCAGCGCACGGAGGCGGCACGCGTGCAGGCGGAGCGTCTGCGCGCGCGGCAGGACGCCGAGCACACGGAGGCGGAGGCGCTGCTGCGCGACTTCGTCCGGGCCGCGGCGGACGCCGGGCTGGAGCCCGGGCCGCTCGAGGTCAAGGGGTACGGCGGGCGCGGGACGGCGCGCACGTCGCTGCGCGGCTGGTACCTGCGCCACGACCGCACGGCCGCCGTCACGTCCGACGGCACGTTCTACGTGCTCACCGCGCCGCTGACGCTGCTCGACCGGGTGCGCGGCGCGCGCGTCGCGCCGCAGCGCCCGCCGATGATCCTGGGCGCGGGCGGCAAGGACGGCAGCTCGATCGAGCTCGTCGACGCGCTGGAGCGGGTGCTCCCTGGCTGGCGGGACCGCGGGCGGGGCGCCGCGACGTAGCGGTTCGTCGTCGTCCTGCGCGACGACGACGACCGAGCGCTACGTCAGCGCCGCGCCGACCGGCCCGGCGACCTCGGGCAGCGCCAGGTAGCCCGCCCAGGCGCCGTCGTCGAGGCGGTGGGCCGCGGCGTGGAACCCCGGGGCCCGGTTGGTCACGCGCAAGGCCTCGATCGTCGGCGACCCGGCGGGGAGCGGGAAGACGTCGGGTGTGAGGTCGTGCAGCGCGAGCAGGTCGCGCGGGTCGCGGGGGCTCACCCAGCGCCCCACCCGCGCGGGGAACGCCAGCGGCGCGCGGGACTCCACCGCCTCCCGGACCGCCCGGATGCCGAGCGGCGAGCCCGGCGTGAGCAGCAGCGGCACGTCCGGGCCGCCCGTGCGGGCGGTCAGCACCGAGTACGCCACGACGCTGCCGAGCGAGTGCGCGACGACGACGGCGGGCTCGTCGCCCGACGTCGCGTCGGCCAGGGCGTCGGCGAGGCCCGCGTCGATCACCCGCCGGACGGCGTCGTCGTGCAGAGAGGCGTACACGTCCCGTGTCAGCGTGAGCAGGACGGCGGCGCTGACGCCGGGCACGTAGCGGTCCACGAGGGCCAGCGTCGCGACGAGGGCCTCGACGAGGGCGTCTCCGACCACCCCCTCCGCCACGACCGACGCCTCGACGGCTGGTGGGGCGGGCGACGGACCGGCGGGCGACGACGGACCGGCGGGCCGGTGCCCGGCGGCCGTGAGGACCTCGCGCGCGACGTCGAGCACGAACCGCAGCTCGCCGTCCGGCAGGGCGCGCACCAGCCGGGGGAGCGCGGCCGGGTCGGCCGCCAGCGCGTGCACCGTCACCGGGGGCGGTGTGCCGCCGTCGACCAGCCGCTCCAGGGTGTCGCCGTAGTAGACGAAGGACGCGTCGTCGTCCGTCGGCCGCAGCGGGGAGCCCGCGGCCGCGAGGCCCGCGCCGAGCGCGCCGAGCCACTCCGCCTCGAGCGACTCCGGGTCGCGTCCGTCGAGGTCACGGCCGTGGACGAGCACCAGTCGGGTCACCCGGGCGACGGTACCGACCCGTGCCGGCCGGCCCTCGCGGACGCGCCGTGCACGACCCGCCGGGCGCCGGGGGGTGGGCGTGGGACGCTGTGCCCATGGGGAACACGGAGGATGTCGCAGCCCTGGTCGCCGAGGTCGAGCAGCAGGAGCGCGAGCTCGTGCTCACCCGGTTCACTCACGACGACGCGTGGCAGCTCGGCTGCCTCCTCGTCGAGCTCGCCACCGAGCGCGGCCTGGCCGTGACGGTCGACGTCCGCAAGGGGACCCAGCAGGTGTTCCACGCGGCGCGCGAGGGAACCACCGCCAACAACGACTCGTGGGTGCAGCGGAAGGTGCGCGTCGTGGAGCGGTTCGGGGCGTCGTCGTTCCTGGTGGGCCTGCGCGCCCGCGCGAGCGGCCAGGACTTCAACACCCTGCAGCAGCTGCCCCTGCAGGAGTACGCCGCGCACGGCGGCGCGTTCCCCGTGCGGGTCGAGGGCGTGGGGATCGTCGGCGTCGTCACCGTGTCCGGTCTGGCGCAGGCGGACGACCACGCGCTGGTCGTCGAGGCGTTGCGCGTGCAGGCCGCCGGCGGCGCCTGACCGGCGCGACGCCCGCCGTCTACGGTGGCCCCGTGCCTGCGCTGCTCCTGACGAACGCCCGCCTCGCCGACCGGCCCGACCGGCCCGTCGACGTCCTGCTCGACGGCGGCCGGATCGCCGCGGTGACGCCGACGGGCGCCCCCGCCCCGGTGCCGGTGAGCGCGGTACCGGAGCGGGTCGATGTCGACGGTCGCACCGTGGTCCCCGGCCTGTGGGACGCGCACACGCACCTCACGCAGTGGGCGATGGTGCGTCAGCGCCTCGACGTGTCGGCGGCGACGAGCGCGGCACACGCCGCGGCCCTGGTGCGCGACCGCCTCGACCGGGCGGCGCCGCCCACCGACGGCACGCCGCTCGTCGGCTACGGCTTCCGGTGGGCCATCTGGCCGGACGACCCGACCGCGGCGGTGCTCGACGCGGTTGCCGGCGACGTGCCGGTCGTCCTGCTGTCCGGCGACCTGCACAGCGCGTGGGCGTCGACGGCGGGCCTGCGCTTCCTCGGCATCGCGGAGCACCCGACCGGCCTGCTGCGCGAGGAGGAGTGGATGCCCGCCAGCCCGCGCATCGTCACGGTGGACGACGCCGTGGCGGACGCCCTGGTGGTGGACGCGGCGCGCGCAGCCGCCGCGCGCGGCGTCGTCGGGGTCGTCGACTTCGAGGTGGCGGACAACCTCACCGCGTGGCGACGCCGGGTGGCCGGCGGCTGGGACGGCCTGCGCGTGCGCGCCGGCGTGTGGGAGCAGCACCTGGACGCGGTGCTCGGCGCCGGGCTGCGGCACGGTGACCCGCTCGGGGAGCCCGCGGGGTCGGACCTCGTGACGCAGGGCCCGCTCAAGGTGATCAGCGACGGGTCGCTCAACACGCTCACGGCGTTCTGCTTCGAGGAGTACGCGGGCGTGGCAGGCCCGGACGCGCACGGCATCCTCAACATCGCGACCGATCAGCTCGCGCCCCTCATGGCACGCGCGCACGCGGCCGGCCTGCGGTGCGCGATCCACGCCATCGGCGACCGCGCGAACTCCCTCGCCCTCGACGCGTTCGAGGCGTCCGGAGCCCGCGGGTCGGTCGAGCACGCGCAGCTGCTGCGCCCCGACGACGTGGCGCGGTTCGCCGCGCTGGGCGTCACCGCGAGCGTGCAGCCCGAGCACGCGATGGACGACCGCGACGTCGCCGAGGAGCTGTGGCCCGGTCGTACCGCGCGCGCGTTCCCGCTGGCGGAGCTGCGTGCCGCGGGCGTGCCGCTGACCCTCGGGTCGGACGCGCCCGTCGCCCCGCTCGACCCGTGGGTCGCGATCGCCTCCGCCGTCACCCGGTCGCGTGACGGCCGCGCGCCCTGGCACCCGGAGCAGCGGATCGACGTGCGCGCCGCGCTCGAGGCGTCCGTCGACGGCCGGCCGCTGGACCTCGCCGTCGGCGGACCGGCCGACCTGGCCGTGCTCGACGGCGACCCGCTCGCGCTGCCGGCGTCGCACGACCTGGCGTCGCACGACCCGGTGGCGCTGGCCGACGCGCTGCGCGCCACCTCCGTCGCCGGCACGCTCGTCGCGGGCCGCTGGACGCACCACGCCCTCTGACCCCGAACGGTCAGAGGGCGTGGGCGGCCCGGGAGCCGGTCAGCCGCGGAGCTCGGCGATCTCCGCCAGGAGGGTGTCGCGCTGCTCGGCGTCGTCGACGTGCTTCGTCACGACGCGCTCCAGCCGGTCCCAGTCCTCGTGGGCGAGGGCGGAGAACAGCTGCTGCGCCTGCCCGGTGGACAGGTCGAGCGTGGCGAGGCGGGCGAGCAGGCCGGGGCCGGGCTCCGGCTCCGGGTCGGCCTGCTCCTGCGCGGCCTTCCAGCCGACGAACGCGCCGGGGCGGTTGGTGATCATGCCCTCGACCCCGAGGTCGGTGAACCGGGTCCAGTCGGCGGGGGAGTCGACCGTCCACACGAAGACGCCGACGCCGGCGGCGTTGAGGTCCTCGACGACGGACGGCCGGGTCGCCAGCGCCGCGCCGGACGGGTTGTAGTACGTGGCGTGCAGGCGCTCCGCCGTCGCGACCGGGTCGGCGTCGAGAGTGCCGCGCAGCAGGCCGAGCGGGATCTGCGGCGCCCGGTCGTACGCGTACTCCAGCGCCTTCTCGTCGAACGACTGCAGCACCACGCGGTCCTCCATGCCGGCCTCGAGGATCATGTCGACCGTCCGGTCCACCTCCTCGCGGGTCTCCGGCCCCTTGATCTCGAGCAGCAGGTCGGAGCTGCCGGTGTCCATGAGGTCGAGCACCTGCGCGAACGTGGGCACCTTCTCGCCCGTGAACGCGGGGCTGAACCAGGACCCCGCGTCGAGGGAGCCGATGTCCGGCGACCGCAGGAACTCGACGTCGCCCGTCCCGTCCGTCGTGCGGTCGACCGTCTGGTCGTGCAGGACGACGGGGACGTCGTCGGCGGTGGTGTGCACGTCGATCTCGACGTACTCGGCGCCCGCCTTCATGGCGGCGGCGTAGGCGGCGAGCGTGTTCTCGGGGTTGACCGACGAGTAGCCGCGGTGCGCCGCGGTGACGGGCAGGTCGCCGGGCTCGTTCACGACCGGCTTCGGCTCGAGCTCCGTGACGACGACGTCGTCGATGCTCACGCGTGCGCCGTCGGCGGCGAAGCCGAGCACGCCGTCGTCGGTGCGGCCGATGCGGCCCTCCAGCACCTCCTGGCCGTCGTAGACCCAGGTGGCGTGGTCGCCCTGCACCTCGATGGCGATCTGCACGTCCTTGCCGACGCCGGCGTCCGACGGGGCGGACGCCGTGGCGGGCACGTTCCACGCGTTCCCCGCCGTGCGCTCGGCCAGCTCGATGCCGTTGCTCGCCGTCGTCGTGGAGCGCATGGCGGCCTGCCACCACGGCACGCCGCCGGCGGGGTCGATGTCGAGGATCGGCGCGAGCCAGCGCGCCGCGTTGTTCACGGCCTCGAAGCGCACCGTGGCCTCGAGGCGGTAGTTCTCCAGGTGCGGTCCGAACGTCACGCGCCCGATCGCCGCCGGCTCGCCCACGAGGCGGCCGTCCCGGACGGCCCACGCGCCCGACCCGGCCCGCCAGCCGTCGGGCAGCGAGCCGTCCGCGACGTCGTCGAAGTCCTGGGCGTAGACGATGTCGCCGGGCGCGCCGGACAGAGGAGCGGCGGCGAGCGGTGCGGCGGTCGCGACGGGCGGCGCGACGACCGTCGCGCCGAACGAGGCGAGGGACACCCCGGCGGCGACGGCGAACGCGAGCGTGGCGGAGACGGTGCGGGTGCCCGGTGGGGCGAGCAGCGTGCGGCGGCGGGCGGTCATGGTGGTCCTCCTGGCGGTTCGTGGCGGGTCGCCGGGCACGCTAGGAGGGCCGGGTGTCCGGTCCGGGGCCGGGCGCGTGGCCCGTCGGTGACCGTCGGGAGAACTTCCGGTGCCGGTGCAAGACTTCCGGGATGAGCGACCGTGCGGATGCCGAGGGCCGCCTGCGGGCGCGCCTCGCCGAGGTGACCGACCGCCTCGCGGCGCAGCGCCGCGCCGTCGACGGGATCGTCGAGTCCGCGCGCGACTCCAACGCCGACGACGAGCACGACCCCGAGGGCGCGACGCTCGCGTGGGAACGGCAGCAGGCGGCGGCGCTCGCGGCCGAGGCGGAGCGCGAGCGGGACCAGCTCCTCGCCGCGCTCGACCGCGTCGCCGCCGGGACGTACGGCGTCTGCGAGGTGTGCGGCCGGCCCATCCCCGCCGCGCGGCTGGAGGCGCGGCCCGCCGCCACCCGCTGCGTCGAGCACGCGCGCTGAGCGGCCCCGGACGACGCTCGGCGCGGCACGTCCGGCTCACGGCGGCAGCTCGAGCTGCCGCGCCGGGCACGAACTGCCGCTCCGAGGAAGGGCAGCGCGGCGCGACCTGGCAGCATGGCGGCGTGCGCGTGGAGCCGGTGACCCTCGAGGGTGTGGTGACGCACGTCGTCGGGCGGGTCCTCGCCCACGACGACACTTGGCCGGTGCGGGTGCTCGTCGACGGGCACCCGTCCACCCACCCGGAGGCGCTCGCGGACGCGCTGGTCGGGCCGCTGCGCACGGCGGGGCGCCCGGTCGCGCGGGTGCGCGTCCGGGACTTCCTGCGGGCCCGGTCGTTGCGGCTCGAGCGCGGCCGCCGGGACGCCGACGCGCTGCTCGAGGAGTGGATCGACGTCGACGGCCTCAACCGGGAGGTGCTGCGCTCGGTCGTGACGCGGGGCCGGTGGCTGCCGAGCCTGCGCGACCCGGACACCGGCCGCTCGACCCGCGCCGGGTACGAGGACGCACCGTCGGGCACCGTCGTCGTGCTGGACGGGTCGCTCGCGCTGGGGCGCGGGCTCGACGTCGACCTCGCCGTCCACCTCGCGCTGCGACCCGCGACGGAGACGCGGAACACGCCGCTCGACGCGGCGTGGACCCTCACCGCGTACGGGCGCTACCGCCGCGAGGCGCAGCCCGAGCGGCGCGCCGACGTCGTGGTGCGGGTGGACCACCCCGACCGCCCCGCGCTGGTGCTGCCGGGCTGAGCCGCCGGGCCGGCGATCAGCCCCGGCAGAGGCAGAACGGGTGCCCGGCAGGGTCGGCGAAGACGCGGAACGTCTCGCCGCCGCCGGGCAGGCGCTGCGCCCCGACGGCGAGCGCCGCCGCCTCGGCCTCGTCCAGGCTCTGCGGGCCGACCTGCAGGTCGAGGTGCAGCTGCTGCGGGTACTCCGGGTCGGGCCACCGCGGCGCCGAGTAGCCCTCCACCTGCTGGAAGAGCAGGGCCCTGTCCCCGCCGAGCATCGCCATCCCCTCGGCGTCGTAGACGACGGGGTCGCCGAGGACCCCGGACCAGAACGCGGCGGCGGCCGAGGCGTCCGGCACGTCGACGGTGAGGCCCATGATCGTCAGGCCGTCGTTGTCGGGTGCGTGGCACAGGTCGAAGGGGTGGCCGGCCGGGTCCGCCAGGGTGGTCCACTCCGGGCTCTCGCGCAGCACGGTGGCGCCCAGGCCCACCGCCCGCTCGACGGCGGTCGCGACGTCCGGCACGCGCAGGTCGAGGTGCGCCTGCTGCGGGTGCTCCTGGCCGGGCCATCGCGGGGGCACGAGGTCGGGCGCGGGCTGGAAGGCGAGCGACCAGCCGTCGGGGGTGTTCAGCGTGATCCAGTCCTCGCCGTACCCCTGCTGCTCGACCTCGGCGCCCGTGAGCCGCTGCCAGAAGTCGGCCGCGACCGGTGGTGCGGGGACGTCGAAGACCACCGCGTCCAGGGCTGCGACCCGCGTCGTCGTCTCGTCGCTCATGGGGCCCAGCGTGCCGCGGACCTCCGACACCCGCAGCGCGCCGGGGCTGTACACCGGCGCCGGGCGGGGCGATCATGCTGCTCACCGCCGTCGGACGCCCTGGGGGCCGCATGATCGTCGCACCGTTCGGACGCTTCACCGAGGGCCGGGTCCCCGACCCGGGCATCGCGCGGCTGTTCACGCGGGAGAACCGCTGGCAGGCGCGGCTCGACGTCGAGGCGGCGCTCGCGCTCGCGGAGGCCGACGCCGGGCTGATCCCGGCGGAGTCGGCCCGCGCCATCGCGCTCACGGCGCGGATCGAGAAGCTCGACGTGAAGCGGGTGCTCGCCGCGACCGCCGAGGCGAGCCACCCGCTGGTGCCGCTCATCGAGGAGTTCGCGCGCGCCGTCGGCTCCAAGCACGGCGGCTGGGTGCACTGGGGCGCGACGACGCAGAACATCACGCAGACCGCCGACGTGCTGGTGCTGCGCGACGCCCACCGCGCGGTGCTGCGCCAGCTCGGCCGCGTGCTGCGCTCGGCGGGCCGGCTCGCGGAGTCGTCCGCCGCGCTGCCGATGGCGGGCCGCACGCACAGCCAGCACGCCGTGCCCGTGACGTTCGGCTTCAAGGTGGCGGTGTGGATCGACCAGCTCGCGGCGCACGCCGACCGGCTGGAGCGGCTCGACGAGCGGCTGTTCTGCGTGCTCATGGGCGGCGCGGCGGGCACGTTCGCGTCGTTCGGTGGCTCGGGCCGGGCGATCGAGGCGGGCGTGGCGCGGCGGCTCGGGCTGCACCCGATGCGCGTGCCGTCCCGGTCGGTCAACGACGGCATCGTGGAGCTCGTGCTGGTGCTGGCGCAGCTCGCGGGCACGATCGGGAAGATCGGGCGGGACGTCTACACGCTGATGCAGCCGGAGTTCGCCGAGGCGTTCGAGCCGGTCCCCGAGGGCACGGTCGGCAGCTCGACCATGCCGCACAAGCGCAACCCGCAGCTCGCCCTCGACATGCAGACGATGTCGGCGGAGCTGCGCGCCCTCGCGGGCCCGGCGCTCGAGTCGATGCTGCACGACCAGGAGGCGAACGGCGCCATGACTGCCCTGCTCGAGGACGTCTCGGCGTCGGCCGCGGTGCTGGCGGGCGACATGCTCGCGCGCCTCGAGGTGGTGATGGACGGACTGGAGCTCGACCCGGGCCGGATGCGCGCGAACATCCGCCTGTCCGAGGGCATGATCGGCTCCGAGTCCCTCATGCTCGCCCTCGGCGAGAAGATCGGGCGGCAGAAGGCGCACGACGTCGTGTTCGCCGTCGCGCAGGCGACCGCGTCCGACGGCCGCCCGTTCCTCGAGCTGCTGCACGGCGACCCCGTCGTCAGCGAGGCCTTCGACGACGACGAGCTGCGCGCCCTCCTCGACCCGGCGGGCTACCTGGGCCTGAGCACCGAGATCGCGCGGGAGCTCGCGGCGTGCGCGGCCGGGACCGCCGACCGGCTCGAGGCGCTGCCCGCGCGGATCCCGGTCTCCGTCGGGAGCCAGCGGCCCGGCGAGGGGTGAACCCGGGCCGCCGGACGCCGCCCACGGGGCGGCGGCCGCCGGCCGGTGCCATCGTGGACGGATGGAACCTCGGCAGAAGGAGCTCGTGCACCGAGGCCGTGCCGCCCGACGCGCGGCGACGGCGGGGCTCGCCGTCGCGGCGCTCCTGCTGCTGGGCGCGTGCGCGGCGGGCCCGAACCCGGCCGTCGACACGTCGACGATCAGCGGCGTCGGGCCCTACGGGTTCTGGTGGGGCCTGTGGCAGGGCATGATCCTGCCGATCACGTTCATCGTCTCCCTGTTCACGGACACGGTGTCCGTGTACGAGGTGCACAACACCGGCAACTGGTACGACGTCGGGTACGTGCTCGGCATCTCGCTCGTCTTCGGCGGTCCGCTCGGCGCGCGCCGGGCCCGCCACTGACGTCATCGGCGGCCCTCGGCCACCGCGTGCTCGTGCGCCGCACGGGCGATGTTGCGCTGCATCCCGCCGAACACGATCCCGTGGAACGGGCTGATCGCCCACCAGTAGAGCTGCCCCGGCAGGCCGCGCGGGGAGAAGATCGCGCGCTGCCGGAACACGGGTCGGGGTCCCGGCCCGTCCTCGACCGCCAGCTCCAGCCACGCCAGCCCCGGCAGCCGCATCTCGGCGCGCAGCCGGAGCAGCCGCCCGGGCACCACCTTCTCCACGCGCCACCAGTCGAGCGCGTCGCCGGGCTCCAGCCGGAGCGGGTGGCGGCGCCCGCGCCGGAGCCCGGGGCCCCCGAACAGGCGGTCGAGCAGGCCGCGGGCCACCCAGCCGAGGCGCCACGAGTACCAGCCGTGGGCGCCGCCGATGCCCTCGATCACCGACCACAGCGACTCCGGGGTGGTGTCCACCTCGCGCGACCGGTCGTCCACGAGCAGGCTGCCGCCGGCCCAGTCCGGGTCGTCGGGCAGGGGGTCGGACGGCGCGCCCCGCGTGGAGGCCGAGCTCCAGCTGGTCCGCACGTCGAGGTCGCGGATCCGGGCCAGCGCCAGGGCGACCGCGTCGTCGAAGCCGACGAGCCCCTCGGGCGGGTCGGGGACGTACCGCGCGATGTCGTGGTCGCGCGCCACGACCTCGTGCACGAGCGAGCCCACCAGGGGGCGCGCGATCGACGGCGGCACCGGGGTCACCAGCCCGACCCACAGGCTGGCCAGCCGCGGCGTGAGCACCGGCACGGCGCGGATCACCCGGGGCCGCAGCCCGGCGACGGCGGCGTAGCGCTGCATCATCCGGCGGTACGTCAGCACGTCGGGGCCGCCGATGTCGAAGCCGCGGCTGACGTCGCCCGGCACCTCCGCCGCCCCGACGAGGTAGCGCAGCACGTCGCGGACGGCGATCGGCTGGATGCGGTTCTCGATCCACCGCGGGGCCACCATGACCGGCAGGCGCTCGGTGAGGTACCGCATCATCTCGAACGACGCGCTGCCCGAGCCGAGGATCACCGCGGCGCGCAGCACGACGGTCGGGACCTCGCCGTCGAGCAGGATCTCCTCCACCTCACGGCGGGAGCGGAGGTGCGGCGACAGGTCCGCCGTGTCGGGGTAGAGGCCGCCCAGGTAGACGACGCGCCGCAGCCTCGCCTCGGCGGCCGCCTGCGCGAACCCCCGGGCCGTGCGGCGGTCGGTGTCGGCGAAGCCGGAGCCGGAGCCGAGCGCGTGGATGAGGTAGTACGCGACGTCGACGCCCTCCAGGGCGCGGCGCAGGTCGGCGCGCTCCTGGGCGTCGCCCGTCACGACGTCGACGTCGTCCGCCCAGGCCCGCGCGGCGAGGCGCTCGGGATGGCGCGCGAGCACGCGGACCCGGTACCCGGCGGCGAGCAGCTCGGGCACGAGCCGCCCGCCGATGTACCCGGTGGCGCCGGTGACCAGCACGAGCGGGGCGTCGGTCGGCATGGGTGTCGCTCCTGGGTCGTCGGGGGACATCGTCGGTCAGGTCGCTAGCCAGGCTAGCAATATCCGACGACGGATGGCAGGGTGGAGGGGTGCCCGCGGCGCCTCGCCCGCGGCGCCTTCTGACGATCGAGGAGGACCGATGACCGACACGACACCGTCCCCGCGGCTGCAGCAGGTCGTGGTGACCGTGAGCCTGCTGGTGTGCGTCGTGGGCTCGATGATCGGCGTCGGGGTCTTCGGCGGCACCCGGGTCGAAGAGGCCGCGGGCGGCGCGCTCGCGGCCGACGCGACGCTCGTGGCCCCGGCGTCCCCCGCGTTCTCGATCTGGACCGTCATCTACCTCGGCCTCGCGGGGTACACGGTCTTCCAGTGGCTCCCCGCGCACGCGCTCGACGAGCGGCAGCGCCGCCTGCGGGCGCCGGTCGCGGCGACGATGCTGCTCAACGCGGCCTGGATCCTCACCGTCCAGGCGGGCCTGCTGTGGTGGAGCGTCGTGGTCATCGTGGCCCTCCTGGTGATGCTCGCCCGGACGTTCGTGATCCTGGTCCGGACCCCCGCGAGCGGCGTCGCGGAGCGGGTGCTGGTGGACGGCACGCTCGGCCTCTACCTGGGCTGGGTCTGCGTGGCGACCGTCGCGAACGTGGCGGCGGCCCTGACGGCCGCGGGGTTCGACGGCGGGGGCGTGGCGGCCGACTGGTGGGCCGTGGGGATCCTGTCGGCGGTCGCCGCGATCGGTGTCGCCCTCGCCGTGCGCGGGCGCGGGCGGCTCGCCGTCGCGGCGGCGATCGCCTGGGGTCTGGTCTGGGTCGCCGTCGCGAGGTCCGGGGGCGAGCCGACCTCGGCGCCGGCCGCGGCGAGCGCCGTGGCCGCCGCCGTCGTCGTGCTCGGCGCGGCGGTGGTGCTGCGCGTGCGGGCCCTCCGCGCCGCCGCCGTCGCCGAGGCGGGCGCGTCGTGACCGGGGCCGACGCCGGACCCGGCGCGGAGCCCGAGGCCGCCGACGACCACGTCGTCCTGCTCGACGACGCGGGGGCCCCGGCGGGGACCGCGCCGCGCGCCACCGTGCACACCCGCGACACCCCGCTGCACCTCGGGTTCTCCTGCTACCTGTTCCGCCCGGACGGCGGGCTCCTGCTCACGCGGCGGGCGCTGTCGAAGCGGACGTGGCCAGGGGTCTGGACCAACTCGTTCTGCGGGCACCCGCGCCGGGGCGAGTCGTTGGCGCAGGCCGTCCTGCGGCACGGCCGGCACGAGCTCGGGCTGGACGTGGCGACCGACGGCGAGCCCGTGCTCCCGTCGTTCCGCTACCGCGCCGTGGACGCGGGCGGCGTCGTCGAGAACGAGATCTGCCCGGTGCTCTTCGCGTCGGTGGACCGCGACCCGGTGCCGAACCCGGACGAGGTCATGGACTGGCGGTGGGTGCGGCCGCGCGACGCCTCGGCGCTCGTCGACCTCGCTCCCTGGGCGGTGAGCCCGTGGATGGTCGAGCAGGTGCGGGAGCTGCGGACCGCGGGCTGGGCCGCGCCGCGCGCCTAGCCGGACGTCAGGCGGACGCGTCGCCGACGACGGTGCCCGCGACGTCGTCAGGCTCCCGCTCGGCCTCCGCGGCCATGGCCAGCAGGAAGTCCCGCACGGCCGGGCGGGAGCGCGCCGGCACGGCCCGCGCGATCTCGAGCATGCGTGCGTGCACCGGGGCGAGCCGCTCGCGCACCTCGGCGTGCGCCTCGTCGGAGGCGACGACGACCACGGACCGGCGGTCCGACGGGTGCGGGCGCCGCTCGAGATGGCCGGAGGCGACGAGGCGGTCGAGCAGCTTCGTGGTCGAGGCGGTGGAGATCGCCAGGTACTCGGCGAGCCCGCGCGGTGTCGTCGGCTCGCCGTGCCCCTCGCAGGCGATGACGTGCTGGAGCGCGCGGAGGTCGGTGAGGTTCATCTTCATGTCGCGGCCGGCCCGTCGTCGCATCGCCTCGTCAGCGCGGCGGAAGGTCCGCAGGGCCTCCAGGAGGCGGCGGGCCTCCGCGTCGGACTCCTGGTACCAGTAGGAGCCCCCCGTGGGTGCCTGGGTCACGCGCCCATCGTAGTGGCCCGTCATGAGGCTAGTATCTTTCTAGGCTAGCGATATGCCAAGCTAGTGACATCCAGCGAGGAGGTGGGTTGCGTGCAAGGTTCGTCGCCCGACGACCCGGTCGCCCGTGTCGTGGAGGGTGCGGTCCAGCGGCTGCTCGACGACGGTGACCGCCCGGACGACACCCGGCTCTGGCACGCCCTGCGCGGCACGAGCCGCGGCGGGAAGCGGCTGCGCCCCCGGCTCCTGCTCGATGCGTACGACGCGCTCGCTGGCGCGGCGCCGCCAGAACCGCGGGACGTCGCCGTGCGCGTCGCCGCCGCCCTCGAGCTCCTCCACCACGCGTTCCTCGTGCACGACGACGTGATCGACGGCGCGGACACGCGCCGCGGCCGTCCGAACGTGGCCGGGGTGCACGCCGCGCAGGCGCTGGAGTCCGGGGCCAGCGCGCGGCAGGCCGAGGGCTACGGCGCCGCCGCCGGCATCCTGGCCGGGGACCTCGCCCTGGCGGCGGCCGTGCGGGCGGTCGCGCTCTGCGGGGCGTCCCCGGCGGCCACCGAGCAGCTCCTCGACGTCGTCGACGAGGCCATGCACCTCACCGCGGACGGCGAGCTCGCGGACGTCCGCCTCAGCCTCGGGGGGTGCGCCGACCTCGACGAGACGCTGCGGACCGCGGAGCGCAAGACCGCGGTCTACTCCTTCCAGCTCCCCCTGCGGGCCGCGGTGATCCTGGCCGGCCGGGAGGACCTGGACGAGGGCGTCCGGCGACTGGGTCGCGACCTCGGGCTCGCGTTCCAGCTGCGGGACGACCTCGACGGCGTGTTCGGCGACCCGGCCGAGACCGGCAAGAGCAACGCCTCCGACCTGCGGGAGGGCAAGTGCACCCCGCTGGTGGCCCTCGCGCACGGGACCTCGGCGTGGGGCGAGCTGAGCACCCTGCTCGGCGACCCCGACGCCGGGGACGCCGAGCTGCGGAGGGCCCGCGAGCTCCTCGAGGCCTGCGGGGCGCGCGCCGCCGTCGAGACGCTCGCCGCGGACCTCGAGCGGGACGCCGTGGCGCTCGGCCTCGCCCTGGGCCTGGGGGAGCTCGCCGAGAACGTGGCTGGGGCGCACCTCACCCGGGCGTCGAGCGCCGCATGAACGCCGCGACGACATCGAGCGGGGCGGTCCCCGCCGTGCCCGTGGTCGGGGCCGGGGCCGCGGTCGCCGGCGTCGACCCGACGTACGACGCCACGGCCGTGCGCAGCGCCGCGGTGGTCGTGCGCGCCTACTCCACGTCGTTCGGCTGGGCGTGCCGCCTGCTCGGCGACGACGTGCGCGACCACGTGCGCGGCGTCTACGCGCTGGTCCGGGTGGCCGACGAGATCGTCGACGACCCGCGGCCGGGGCTCTCCGTCGCCGAGCGCGGCGAGCTGCTCGACGAGCTCGAGCAGGAGGTGGCGCGAGCGCGAGGACGCGGGCGCAGCAGCAACCTCGTGGTGCACGCGTTCGCGCGTACGGCGCGCCTGTTCGGCATCGGGGACGACCTGGTGGCGCCGTTCTTCGCGTCGATGCGGACCGACCTCACGGTCACCGCCCACGACGAGGCCGGCTTCGCCACGTACGTGCACGGCTCGGCCGAGGTGGTCGGCCTGATGTGCCTGCGGGTGTTCGTCGCCGCCGACGACGCCGCGTACGCGCGGCTGGCCCCGGGCGCGGCCCGCCTCGGGGCGGCGTTCCAGAAGGTCAACTTCCTGCGCGACCTGGCCGAGGACGTGGACCTGCGCGGCCGGTCGTACTTCCCGGGGCTGGACGTGGACGCGTTCGACGACGCCGACCGCGACCGGCTGCTCGCCGACGTCGACGCGGACCTGGCGGCCGCGCGCGTCGCGATCGACGAGCTGCCGCGCAGCTCGCGGCTCGCCGTGCGCGTGGCGCACGACCTGTTCGCCGAGCTCTCCCGACGGCTGGCGGCCACCCCGGCCGCCACGATCCGGCGGGAGCGGGTCCGGGTCCCGGGGCCGGTCAAGGCGCGGCTGGTGGCCGGGGCCCTGGCGAGGGAGGCACTCCGATGAGGGTGGTCGTCGTGGGAGCGGGGATCGCCGGGCTGGCGACGGCGGGGCTGCTCGCCCGCGACGGCCACGAGGTCGAGGTGCTCGAGCGGCACGACGCCCCGGGCGGCCGCGCCGGCTCGTGGGAGCGCGCGGGCTTCCGCTTCGACACCGGCCCGTCCTGGTACCTCATGCCCGAGGTATTCGACCACTGGTTCCGGCTGATGGGGTCGAGCGCCGACCGCGAGCTGGACCTCGTCGGGCTCGACCCGGCCTACCGGGTGTTCTTCGAGGGCCACGACGACGCGCTGGACGTCTCGCCCGACCGGGCCGCCAACGCGGCGGCGTTCGAGGCGATCGAGCCCGGCGCCG
Source organism: Isoptericola nanjingensis (assembly GCF_050311635.1). Taxonomy (NCBI): domain Bacteria; kingdom Bacillati; phylum Actinomycetota; class Actinomycetes; order Micrococcales; family Promicromonosporaceae; genus Isoptericola; species Isoptericola nanjingensis. The sequence continues at coordinate 182,611 of NZ_JBNOZL010000007.1, forward strand.
GGGAGCGGCTGGAGCGCTACCTCGACTCCGCGCACGACACGTACGACCTCGCGCTGCGGCACTTCCTGTACACGACGTTCGCGTCGTGGCGGCCGTTCGCGCACCGCGACGTCGCGACGCGGCTGCACCGGCTCGGGCCGCTGCTCGGCCGGTCGCTCGGCTCCCGGGTCGCGGCGGCCTTCCAGGACCGGCGGCTGCGCCAGGTGCTGGGGTACCCCGCGGTCTTCCTCGGCTCGTCGCCGGACCGGGCGCCGAGCATGTACCACCTGATGAGCGCCCTCGACCTCGACGGCGGCGTGCGATACCCACAGGGGGGATTCGCGCGTGTGGTCGACGCGGTCGCCGGGCTCGCGGTGGACGCAGGGGTCACCCTGCGCACCCGCGCCCGCGCGACCGCGATCACGACCACCCCGTTCACGCGGAGCGTCGTCGGGAACGGCCCGGGGGCGGCACGGACCCGGCTCCCCGCCCCCGGGTCCCGCCGTCCCCGGGCCGCGGTCACCGGCGTGCGATGGGTGGACGACTCCGGGCGGGAGCACCACGCGCCCGCCGACGTCGTCGTCACCGCGGCCGACCTGCACCACGTGGAGCAGGACCTGCTGCCGCCCGACCTGCGCGACCGGTCGCCCGCGTGGTGGGACCGGCACGACCCCGGCCCCGGCGGCGTCCTGGTGATGCTCGGCGTGCGGGGGCGGGTGCCGCAGCTCGCCCACCACTCCCTGTTCTTCACCGCGGACTGGGGGGAGAACTTCGGCGCCATCGCCGAGGGCCGCGTGCCCGACCCGGCGTCGCTGTACGTGTGCGCGCCGTCCCGCACCGACCCGACCGTGGCGCCTCCCGGGCACGAGAACCTGTTCCTGCTCGTCCCCGTCCCCGCCGACCCCGGCCTCGGGCGCGGCGGCGAGGACGGCGCGGGCGACGCCGCCGTCGAGGCGATCGCGGACGCCGCGATCGACCGGGTCGCCGAATGGGCCGGCGTGCCCGACCTGCGCGAGCGCGTCGTCGTGCGGCGCACCGTGGGCCCGGGCGACTTCGCCGCCGACCTCTCGTCGTGGTCGGGTGGCATGCTCGGACCGGCGCACACGCTGCGCCAGAGCGCGATGTTCCGTGCAGGCAACCGCTCGCGGCGCGTCGCGGGGCTGCTCCACGCCGGCGGGTCGACCATCCCCGGCGTCGGGCTGCCGATGTGCCTCATCAGCGCGGAGCTCGCCGTGAAGCGGGTGCGTGGCGACACGACCGCCCACCCGCTGGCCGAGCCGTTCCCCGAGACCCGTCCGGCCCTCGCCTCCCGGGAGTGATCGCCCTGCACTGGACCTCCTTCGTCTACCTCGCGCTGCTGCTCGGGGCCCTCGCCTCGATGGCCCTCGTGGACCGGCGCGCGCGCCTCGTCCTCTGGTCGGCGCACCCGGGCCGCGGCGCCGCCGTGCTCGCCGTCGGCACCCTGGTGTTCCTCGGGTGGGACCTCGTGGCGATCGGGGCGGGCTTCTACTCCCGTGGCGGCGCCGCCATGACGGGCGTCGAGCTCGCGCCGCACCTGCCGCTCGAGGAGCTGTTCTTCATCCTGTTCCTCTGCTATTTCACGCTGGTGCTGCACGGGCTCCTGCGGCGCGCGGTCGCCCGACGGCGCCCCGCCCGACGCGGGCCCGCCCGCCGCGGCGCGCTCCGTGCGGTACCGGACCCCGTCCGGGAGGCGCGATGACGTACGCCGGGCTCGCGGTCGGCGTCGTCGCCGGCGCGCTCGTCGTCGCGCTGGTCGTGGCGCGCGTCCGCCGCCTCGGCGCCCGGTGGTGGGCGGCGACGGCGCTCGCCGCCGTCGTGCTCGTGGTGCTCACCGTCGTCTTCGACAGCCTGATGATCGCCGCCGACCTGTTCCGGTACGACGATGCCGCGCTCCTGGGCGTCCGCGTGTGGCTCACGCCGCTGGAGGACCTCGCCTGGCCGGTCGTCGCCGCGCTGCTGCTGCCCGCCCTGTGGGCGCTGGCGGGGGACGACGAGCGCGCGGGGGCCGACGCATGACGGCGCCCGTGACCGGGGGACAGGCGGTGGGGCCGGCGGCCGCGCTGCGACAGGTCGTGGGCTCGTCGCGCCCGGTGAGCTGGATCAACACCGCGTACCCGTTCGCCGCGGCGTTCCTGCTGGCGGGCGGGGCCGGCCGCGTCGGCGTCGCGGAGCTGGTGGTCGGCACGCTGTACTTCCTCGTGCCGTACAACCTGCTGATGTACGGGCTCAACGACGTCTGGGACTACGAGTCGGACCTGCGCAACCCGCGCAAGGGCGGCATCGAGGGCGTGGTGCTGTCGCGGCGGTGGCACCGCCTCACGGTGCGCGCCGCCGTCCTCAGCAACGTCCCGTTCCTCGCGTACCTGGTCCTCGTCGGGGATGCCGCCTCCACCGCGGTGCTCGCCGTGAGTGTGTTCGCGGTGGTCGCGTACTCCGCGCCGGGGCTGCGGTTCAAGGAGCGGCCGGTGCTGGACTCGGCGACGTCCGCGACCCACTTCGTCAGCCCCGCCGCCTTCGGCCTGGCGCTGGCGGGCGGCACGGTCACCGGCACCGTCGTCGCCGTGCTGGGGGCGTTCTTCCTCTGGGGGATGGCGTCCCAGGCGTTCGGCGCGGTGCAGGACGTCGAGGCGGACCGCGCCGCCGGGATCGGCTCGGTGGCCACGTGGCTCGGCGCGGCGCGCACGGTGCGCGGGGCGATGGCGGCCTACCTCGCCGCCGGAGTCGTGCTGCTCCTGGCGGGCTGGCCGGCGGCCCTCGCCGCCGTGCTCGTCGTGCCGTACGTCGTGAGCGTCGCGCCGTTCCGGAACCTGCCCGACGACCGCTGCGAGGAGGCGCACGCCGGGTGGCGACGCTTCCTGTGGCTCAACCTCGTCACCGGCTTCCTGGTGACGCAGCTGCTCATCGCCGCCAGCCTGGGCTGGCTCTGAGCTCCAGCTGCCCGTCGGGCACCGGGATCCGGGGCACCCGCGGGCGGGCGTCGCCGGGCGCGTCGATGATCCGGCCGGAGGCGCACCGGTCATCGTGACACGCGCACCCACCGCACGAGCAGCCCGACGGCGAGCACCCCGGCGCCCGTGAGCACCGCGGCCGGCGGCAGCGTCGCGCCCAGCACCACGCATCCGACCAGCCCCACGGCCTGCAGCGCCCGCGGGTAGCGGCGGTGCGCGCCGGTCTGCGTCCAGGCGGCGAGGTTCGCCACCGCGTAGTACGCCAGCACGCCGAACGAGGAGAAGCCGATCGCACCGCGCAGGTCCACCGTGAGCACCAGGGCGACCACGACGACGGCGACGGCCACCTCGGCCCGGTGCGGTACCCGGAACCGGGGATGGACGGCGGCGAGCGGCCGCGGCAGGTCGTCCTCGCGCGCCATGGCGAGCGTCGTCCGGCCCACGCCGGCGACGAGGGCGAGCAGCGCGCCGAGCGACGCGGCGGCCGCGCCGACGCGCACGACGACCCCCGCCCACGGCACCCCGTCCACCGCGGCGGCCAGGGGTGCGGGCGCGGCCGCCGTCCCCGCGAGCCCGAGCGCCGCGAGCAGCGTGACCGCCACGGTCGCGTAGACCACGACGGCGCCGCCCAGGGCTCCGACGATCGCGCGGGGGATGGTGCGGGCCGGGTCGCGCACCTCCTCGCCGAGCGTCGCGACGCGCGCGTACCCGGCGAACGCGAAGAAGAGCAGCCCCGCGGCCTGGAGGACGCCGTAAAGCACCGTGCCGGTGCTGGCGGGGACCGTCGCGACCAGCGTCGCCGTCGGGCCGGGGGCGTCCGCCGGGCCGCCGGCGAGGGCCACGGCGACGGTCACCGCCAGCGAGAGCAGCACCACGACCACGATCCACCGGGCCAGCCGCGCGGTGCGCGTGACGCCGCGATAGCTGACGGCCGCCAGCGCGACGACGGCGAGCGCTGCCACGGGCCGCTCCCACCCGGGCGGGGCGGCGTACGCGGCGAACGTCAGCGCCATCGCCGCGCAGCTCGCCGTCTTGCCGATCACGAACCCCCACCCGGCGAGGAACCCCCACCACGGGCCGAGCCGCTCGCGCCCGTACACGTACGTGCCGCCCGAGGCGGGGTACTGCGCCGCGAGCTGCGCGGACGACGTCGCGTTGCCGTACGCGACGACCGCCGCGACGGCGAGGGCGAGCAGCAGCGCCGCGCCCGTGCCGGCGGGAAGCACGGCCGCGGCGGCGGGGGAGAAGGCGGCGAAGACGCCGGCCCCGATCATCGACGACAGGCCGATCACGACGGCGTCGGTGGTGGTGAGGCGGCGCGCGAGCTCGGTCACGGGTCGATCGTGCCGTGCAGGCCGCCGACAGGGGATCTTGCGCGCCGATTGAACACGTGTTTAGTCTGTTGAACATGCGTTCAGTCGATGCCGCGCCCGAGGAGCCGACGACGGACCCGACGGCGGGCCGCGGGCCGCTCGTGCCGGCGCCCGACGGCAGCACGCGCGGCCGGATCCTCGACGTCGCGATGCGCCGCTTCGCCCGGTCCGGGTTCGGCGCGTCCGTGCGAGCCATCGCCGCGGACGCCGGGGTGAGCCCGGCGCTCGTCATCCACCACTTCGGGTCCAAGGACAAGCTGCACGCCGCGTGCGACGAGTACGTGCTCGCGTGGATCCGCGACGTCAAGCGAGACTCCATCGGGCGCGCCGCCGGCGGCAACCTGCTGCAGGTGCTCTCGGCGGCGGACCAGTACGCCCCGCTCGTGGGCTACGTGCTGCGCTCGCTGCAGGCGGGCGGCGCGGTCGGCCGAGAGTTCACCGAGCACATGATCGCCGACGCCGAGATGTACACGTCCGAGGCGGTGCGCGACGGGGTCGTGCGGCCCAGCCGCGACGAGGCGGCGCGGGTGCGCTACCTCGTCTACTCCGCGCTCGGCGCGATGCTGCTCTCCGTCACGCTCGACCCGCCGCAGGACGCCGAGGACGTCACGGCGGCGATGCGCCGCTTCATGGACGAGCTGTACCTGCCGATGCTCGAGCTCTTCACCGAGGGCTTCCTCACCACCCGTCGCATGCTCGACGACTACCTCCTGTACGTGCCGGACCCGCCGGGCGGGGCGCAGGCCCCCACCGACGGAACCCCCCACGACCACGAAGAGGAACCATGACCACCACGGCTTCAGCCACCTCGGCTGCCGGGACCGCGGCCACGCCCGCGGTCGAGATCCACGACCTGCGCAAGGCCTTCGGCTCCGTCCTGGCCCTCGACGGGCTCGACCTGACCGTCGAGGCCGGGCAGGTGGCCGGCTTCCTCGGCCCCAACGGCGCCGGGAAGTCCACCACCATCCGCGTGCTGCTCGGCCTGCTGCGCTCCGACTCCGGCAGCGCCCGCCTGCTCGGGGGCGACCCCTGGCGCGACGCCGTCGCGCTGCACCGCCGTCTGGCCTACGTGCCGGGCGACGTGTCCCTGTGGCCGAACCTCACCGGCGGCGAGGCCATCGACTATCTCGCCCGCCTGCGCGGCAAGCCCGACAAGAGGCGCAAGGCCGAGCTGCTCGAGCGGTTCGAGCTCGACCCCACGAAGAAGGCCCGCACGTACTCCAAGGGCAACCGGCAGAAGGTCGCGCTCGTCGCGGCGTTCGTGTCCCAGGTCGACCTGCTCGTGCTCGACGAGCCCACCTCCGGTCTCGACCCCCTGATGGAGGCCGTGTTCACCGAGCAGGTCCGGCAGGCCAAGGCCGCGGGCACGTCGGTGCTGCTCAGCAGCCACATCCTGTCCGAGGTCGAGAAGGTCTGCGACACCGTGACGATCATCCGGAACGGCCGGGCGGTGGAGTCCGGCACCCTCGACGACCTGCGCCACCTCACGCGCTCGGCCGTCACCGCCGTCGTCGACGGCGACCCCTCGTCGATCGCCGCGATGGCCGGCGTGCACGACCTCGCCACGACGACGGACGGCGAGGGCACCCGCGTGACGTTCGACGTCGACAACTCCGAGATGGGGCGCGTCCTGCCCGCCGTCTCCGCCCTCGGCGTGCACTCGTTCACCGCGCAGCCGCCGTCCCTGGAGGAGCTGTTCATGCGGCACTACGGCGACGAGCTCGCCGCCGACGGCGTCCAGGTCGAGGGCTCCCGCAGCAAGGCGGGCGCGCGATGAGCGCCGTCACCGCCGCCCCTCCGCTGCACCGGGCCGAACCCGTGCGCGGCGGCACCACGCTCACCGGCACGTGGAGCCTGGTGCGCTTCATCCTGCGCCGCGACCGCGTGCGGCTGCTGGTCTGGAGCCTCGGGATCCCGCTGCTGTACCTCGGGTCGCTGCCGGAGTACACCACCATGCTGGACGACTCCGAGGGGCAGGCCGTCCGGGCCGCGCTGGTGTCGTCGCCGGCGATGGTCGCGATGACCGGACCCGGGTACGGCACGGACGACTACACGGTCGGCCCGGCGCTCGCGAACGAGCTCACCCTGTGGGTGGTGATCGCGCTCGCCGTCATGAGCATCCTGCAGGTGGTGCGGCACACCCGCGCCGAGGAGGAGTCCAGCAGGTCCGAGCTGGTGCGCGCCGCCGCGGTGGGGAGGCACGCCGCGGTGGTCGCGGCGCTAATCGTCGTGCTGGTCGTCAACGCCCTCATCGCGGTGCTGTCCGCCGCCGTGCTCGCCGCCGCCGACCTCGACCTCACCGACGCGCTCGGCATGACGGGCGGCATCGCCGTCGCCGCGCTGACCTACGGCGCCGTCGCGCTCGTGGCGGCCCAGGTCACCGAGCACTCGCGGGGGGCCACCGGCCTGTCCATGGCCGTCCTCGGCGCGACCTTCACCGTGGGCACCGTCGGCAACATGCAGGAGCCGGGCGGCACCTGGCTGTCCTGGCTGTCGCCCATCGGATGGGCGCAGCAGATGCGCGCCTTCGTCGACCTGCGGTGGTGGCCGGCGGCGATCGGCGTGGTCGTGATCGTCCTCCTCCTGCTCGCGGCGTCGTCCCTCGCGTCGCGGCGCGACTTCGGGGCGGGGCTCGTGCCCGACCGCCCCGGGCGTGCGGACGCCCTGGACAGCCTGCGCTCGCCCGGCGCGCTCGCCTGGGTACAGCAGCGCATGGCGCTGCTGTGGACAGGGCTCGGTCTGGGGATCATGTGGCTCGCGATGGGGACCGTCGCGTCCGACGTGCCCGAGCTGACCAAGACCCTCCAGGACAACCCCGTCTACGCGTCCGTCCTCGGCGCCGGCGACCCCGTCGCCGGGTTCCTGCGCATCATCGTGCTCTACGCCGCCCTCGGCGCGGCCGTGTACGGCATCGTCGCGATGCTGCGCGCCAAGGCGGAGGAGGACGCCGGTCGTGCCGAGTACGTGCTCGCGACGCCGGTCGCGCGGGGCCGGTGGTTCGGCGCCACGCTCGGCATCAGCTCGGCCGCCACCGTGGTCGTCCTCGTCGTGGGCGTCGCCGCGGGCGCGGCCGGCGCGGTGTTCACCGGGCTGTCGGACCCGTCCTTCGGCGCCATCCTCGGGGCGGGCCTGCTGTACCTGCCGGCGCTCGCCGTGTTCGTCGGCTTCACCGCGGCGGTGTACGCGTGGGCTCCGCGGGCGGCCTCGGTCTCGTGGGTGCTGCTCGAGTGGGCGATCGTCGTCGCGCTGTTCGCGGGCCTGTTCCACATCCCCGAGTGGGCGCAGAAGATCTCGCCGTTCTGGTGGGTGCCGGACTCGCTCTCCGGCGACGTCGACCGGGGCCACGTCGGCGGGCTGTGCGCCGTCGCGCTGGTGCTGGTCGTGCTGGCGTTCGTCGGCTTCCGCCGGCGGGACGTCGCGACGAGGTAGCGCTCCCCGCGAGCTGTCAGGGCCACGCCCGGGTTTCATGGTCCTGGTCCTGACAACTCGGCGGGGCGGGTTAGCGTGGTCGGCCGTGAGCACCCCCACGGAACCCGGCACGACGGCGCACGAGGCCCGGCTCGCGCACGGCCTGCGCACCCGCCACCTGACGATGATGGGCCTCGGCTCCGCGATCGGGGCAGGCCTGTTCCTCGGTGCCGGCGTCGGCGTCGCGACCGCGGGCCCCGCCGTCCTGGTCAGCTACGCCATCGCGGGCGCGCTCGTCGTCCTCGTGATGCGGATGCTCGCCGAGATGGCGTCGGCGCTGCCCGCGTCCGGCTCGTTCTCGGTCTACGCGGAGGCGGCGCTGGGCCGCTGGGCCGGGTTCCTGCTGGGCTGGCTGTACTGGTTCACGCTGATCATGGTGCTGGGCGTCGAGGTGACGGGCGTCGCGGGCATCGTCAGCGGCTGGTGGCCGGACGTGCCGCAGTGGGTCGTGGCGGCCGTCGTCGTGGTGGTGCTCGGCGGCATCAACCTCGTGGGCGTGCGGCAGTTCGGCGAGTCGGAGTTCTGGTTCGCGGCGATCAAGGTGGCCGCCATCCTCGCGTTCCTCGTGGTGGGCGTCCTCATCGTCGTCGGCGTGATCCCGGTGACGGGCAGCGTGCTCGGCGACTGGGCCGCGCACGGCGGCTTCGCCCCGGCGGGCTGGGCGGGCATCGCGGCAGGCCTGCTCACCGTCGTCTTCGCGTTCGGCGGCATCGAGATCGTCGCGATCGCCGCCGCCGAGGCCCGCGACCCGCGCACCGCCGTCGCCCGCGCCACCCGCACCATCGTGTGGCGGATCCTGCTCTTCTACGTGGGCTCGGTCGCGATCATCGTCGCGCTGATCCCCTGGGACGACGCCGCGGCGCTGGAGTCGCCGTTCGTCTCCGTGCTGCAGCTCGCCGGGTTCGACGGCGCCGCACGGCTCATGGAGGTCGTCGTGGTGCTGGCGCTGCTCAGCGCGTTCAACGCGAACGTCTACGGCACGTCGCGGATGCTCTTCTCCCTCGGCCAGCGCGACGACGCGCCGCCCGCCACCACCCGGGTCTCGCGCCGCGAGGTGCCGTGGGTGGCGGTGCTCGTGTCCGTGTTCTTCGGCGTCGTCGCGGTGGGGCTCAACTGGCTGCTGCCCGCCCAGATCCTCACGATCCTGCTCAACGCGGTCGGCTCCGCGCTGTTCGTCGTGTGGCTGCTCATCACGATCTCCCAGCTGCGCCTGCGGCCGCGCCTCGAGGCCGACGCCGCGCGCGCCGGGGAGCCGCTGCGCCTGCGCATGTGGGGCTACCCGTACCTCACGTGGGTCACGCTGGCGGGTCTCGTCGCGCTGGCCGGGCTCATGCTCTCCGACCCGGCGGCGCGCGCCCAGCTCGCCGCCACCGGCGGGCTGGTCGTGGTGATCCTCGCGGTCTACGCCGTCACTCGCCGGGTGCGCGCCGCTCGCTAGCGAGGCCGTCGGCGCCGTCCGGGCCGGCGTCCGGCTTCGACGGCCGGATCGTGGGCACGTCGCCGACGATCGGGATGGGCCGGCGGTGGAACGGGAAGCCGTACCGGGTGACCAGGCCGGCGAGCGTCGTGACGCGGTTGCGGGGGCCGACCAGCGACATGATGTGCACGAACAGCCACACCAGCCACGCGAGCCCGCCGGTGAGCCGCAGCATCTTCGACGTCACGGGCAGGGTGATCTCGGCGATCGCGGCGCGGCGGCCGATGACCGCCATCGTGCCCTTGTCGTGGTAGCTCAGCGGCTCGGTGGCGCGGCCCTCGAGCAGCGCGAGGATGTTGCGCGCCACCTGCTGGCCGCCCTGGATGGCGGGCTGGGCGAGCTGCGGCAGCCAGTCGGGCGTCTCGGCGATGTCGCCGATCGCGAAGACGCCGGGCCGCCCCTCGACCTGCAGGTCGGGGCCGACGGCGATGCGGCCGCCCCTCCGGCGCGGCAGGTCCCAGTCGTCCACCTCGGGGTGCGGGCCGACGCCCGCGGACCACACCGTGAGGTCGGCGCGGATGCGGGTGCCGTCGGTGAGCACGACGGCGTCGGGCAGAACCTCCGCGACCCCGGCACCCAGGTGCAGCTTCACGCCGCGGTGTCCGAGCTCCTGCGCGGCGTACTCGCGCAGGCTCGGGTGGAACGCCTTGAGCAGCTCGGCGCCGCGCTGCACGACCGTGATCTCGAACGCGTCGCCGTGGATCTCGGGGTAGGCGGGCGCGAGCCCGGCGGTGCGCAGCTCCGCGAGTGCGCCCGCGACCTCGACCCCGGTGGCGCCGCCGCCCACCACGACGACGCGCAGGCCGTCGTCGGTCTCGGGCGTGAACGCGGAGTTCTCCAGCCGGATGAAGAGCTGGTCGCGGATCCGCAGCGCCTGCGACCGCGAGTACATGCCGAACGCGTTCTCCTTGGCGCCCGGGGTGTCGAAGAAGTTCACGGTGACGCCGTTGGCGAGCACGAGGTGGTCGAAGGAGACCGTCTCGTCGTTGGCCAGGCGGATGGTGCGCGCGTCGTGGTCGATGCCGACCAGGTGCTCGTGCAGCACCCGGAGGTTCTTCTGCTTCAGCCGCAGCCCGCGCAGCCAGTAGGTGACGTCGCCCGGGTTCAGCCCGCCGGTGGCGACCTGGTAGAGCAGCGGCTGGAACGTGTTGTACACGCGCCGCTCGACGAGCGTGACCCGCACCGGCGCCTTCGCGAGCGCCTTCACGACGGCGAGGCCGCCGAACCCTCCGCCGACGACCACGACATGGGGGAGGTTCTCGGTGCGTTCGCTCACGGTGACCACGGTAGGTGACCAGCGGCGCCACGGCCCGCCACCGGCGGTGTGAGGTGGGTCGTCCGGCCTGAGACGATAGGTCCGTGCCCGAGCTCCTCGCCGTCTGCCGCGTGTTCGCCCTCCTGCCCGACGCCGGGACGGTGGGCATCACCGCCATCGACAAGCGCCCCGTGGACGGGCGGGTCAAGGCCCGCCCGTACGGGCTATTCGCGGACGTGCAGGCGGACCGCGCCAACCACGGCGGCCTGGACCAGGCGGTGTACGCGTACTCCCAGGAGGACGCCGAGTGGTGGGGCGAGGAGCTGGGCCACGAGGTCACGCCGGGGCTGTTCGGGGAGAACCTGCGCACCCGCGGGCTCGAGGTGAGCCGCGCCGTCGTCGGCGAGCAGTGGCGCGTGGGCTCCGCCCTCCTCGAGGTGACGCAGCCCCGGGTGCCGTGCCAGACGTTCGCCCGCCGCCTCGACTCGCCGCCGCGCTGGGTGCGCCGGTTCACGCAGGCGAACCGGACGGGCGCGTACCTGCGCGTCGTCGAGAACGGCGACCTGGGCGCGGGGGACGAGGTCGAGGTGGTGCGCCGGCCGGCGCACGGCGTGACGCTGGCGGACTGGTTCGGGGCGTACAACCGGCTCGACGGAGCGCCCGACCTCGCCGACGTCGCGAAGGGCCTGCTGGTGGCCCACGACGGCGGCGAGGTGCGGCTCAGCGACGAGCTGCGGGAGCGGGCCGAGAAGTCCCTGGGTCGCTGACCCCGCGGGCGTCCTCGGCCCCGTCCTCGAACCTGTCCTCGACCCCGTACCGGTGACCCGCGTACCCCCAGACGGCGAGGGCGAGCGCGGGCCCCCAGAACCAGGCGGGGAAGTAGAGGGCCCCGGCCCAGCCCATCATGACGATCATGGGGACGGCGGCGCCGCAGAGCATGACGGCGACGATCGCGCCGGGCACGATGGCGGCCGCAGGCGGCACCGGGCGTCCGGCGCGGCGGCCGAACCAGCGCGGCAGGCGCTCGCCCCACGGCAGGATCAGGCCGAGCGTGAGGACGATGCCGAGCCAGGCGCCGCTCGAGAGGGACAGGCCCTGGATGCGGACCGGGAGGGTCAGCTCCTCCGCGGGTCCGGCGAAGGCCGGCCACGGGGTGAGCCAGGTGGCGCGGGCGAGCGCGTAGGGCAGCGGGCCGAGCGCGGCGACGATCGTGAACGGCCGCCGGTGCCGGGTGACCCAGGCGGTGGCGGTGCGCAGCGACCCGCGCCGCCAGGCGCGGACGGCGACGAGCCCGGCCCAGGCCGCCGCGGTCGCGAGGGGCAGCAGCACGGACGGCAGCGCCCACGGCTCGCGCGCGAGCCCCGACGTGACGGCGACCCACCAGTCGACGAACGCGCCGCGGCCGACGACGACGCCGACGACGGCGAGCACCGCGACGGCGGCGAGCGGCAGCCGCCACGCGGGGCGGGTGCGGAACACCTGCGCGCCCGCCCACACGGCGAGCCCGGGGACCGCGAACGACACGAGGTAGCCCGCGGCGGGGAGTGTGCCCGACCCCTGGGCGAGCAGGCCGAACGCGACGACCTCGAGGACGCCGACGGGCGCGACGAGCCGCCCCGCGGCGCGGGCGGTGGGGCGGGCGAGCGCGGCGGCCGCGGTCACGACGCCGAGCAGGGCGGCTGCGAGAAGGAGCAGCTCGAGCGACGCCGCGGGCACGAGCTCCGCGCCCAGCATGCGCCCGTCGGGCAGGAGGGGGTCGAGCTCCGGCCGGGCGAGGAACCAGCCGAGCACGGCCGCGGTGGCGGCCGACGCCGCGAGCGCGGCGCCCGCGAGGCGGCGGTCCGGCGGCGCGTCGACGGGGGGTGGGACGGCGCCGGTCCCGGCGTCGCGCCGGGGGACGTCTCGGGGGACGGACGTGCTGGTCATCGTGCTGCCTCCGGTCGGTGGGTGCGTGTGCTCCCACGCTCGCGCTGCCGGGACGCGGGGGCTTCCCCCGTGCGGGGGAACGGCGTCCCCCGCGCGCGGGAACCTGACACGACGGCCCCGAGCCGGGCGTGCGCTCGCTCCCCGACGCGAGACTGACCCATGCAGGCTGAGCCCATGGAGAGCACGGACGGTTCCCGGGCGGAGGGCACGAACGGCGCGGAGGGCACGAACGGCGCGGAGGGCGTGACCGACGAGGTGGGGGACGCCGCCCGCACGCACGTCACCGAGGACCAGGTCGGCGCGCTCGGCCTGGAACTCACGCCGACCCACGTCGCCGACCGGGTCATCCGCACGATCAAGGACCGTGCGGTCCGGTCCTCGAGCTGATCCGCGTCTGCCCTTGTGAGAGTGGTGCCGGGCCGCTACTCTCGAACACATGTTCGAAGACGACGGAGCGACAGCCGCGCCGCCCGCGGCCGTGCACCGTCGTTCTCGGGCGCTCGGTTCCGGCGCGGCCAGTGCCCCGGTCGCGCCGGAACCGCCCTCGTCGCGCGCACCGCACGTCACGGCGGTGCGCGCGACGGTCCTCGAACGTGCACTCGCCGGGCTGCTCCCGAACGGCGTCGCCGACCGTGTACCCGGCGAGACCCTCGACGTCGCGGGAGGCCGGGTCGCCTCCTTGCGCTGGTCGCCCGCTGGTGCGGTACTCGACGGCAGGGCGGTCGGCGGTGGCGCGCCGGGCGAGCTGCACGACCGGGCGGCGCACCCAGCGCCCGCGATCGACGGCGCGGGCAGGCAAGGGGCCAGCGGAGCGCTCGAGCCCAGCGATGGTCGCCCGCTGCTCGCCGTGCTGGACGACGCGGCCGCCGGACCGGACCTCGCCGGCACGCTGGCGTCGCTGGACGAGGCGGAGCTCGACGACTTCACGATCCTCGAGGCGCTCGCGGCGTGGGAGCGGGTCGCCGCGTGGGCCCAGGCGGGGTCGGCGCGGGTGCTGGCGGAGATGCTGGAGCGCACGCGCGGGTCGTCGCGGCACGAGTTCGTGGCGGACGCCGTCGCGGCGCGGCTCGGACTGACCCGGCACGCGGCGGCGCAGCTCGTCACGGTGGCGCACGGGACCGCCCGGCTGCCCGAGGTGGCGGACGCGCTCGCGGCGGGCGTCGTCGACCGGCGCAAGGCGGAAGCCCTGATCGACGCGGGCCGGCTTCCCGACGACCTCCGCCGTGAGGTCGTCGCCGAGATCCTGCCCGAGGCTGAGCACCTCACTGCGCCGCAGATCCGCGCGCGCATGCGCCGTGCGCAGATCGAGGCGGACCCCGACGGCACCGAGGAGCGGCACCGCGCCGCGCGCGCCGAGCGCTTCGTCCGGCTCGAGCCGGTCGACGACGCGATGGCCTCCCTCACCGCCTACCTGCCCGCCGACGACGCCGTGCGTGCGTTCGCCGCGATCGACGGCGTCGGGCTCGCCCTGCGCCGCGCGCCGGGCGAGACCCGGCGGCTCGACGAGTGCCGTGCCGATGCCCTCACCGCCCTCGTGACCGGCCGGCTCGCGACCGGAGAGACCGTGCCCGGCCCTGCCTCGCCCGGACAAGGTGCGCTCGGAGAAGCCGCGACCGGGCGGCCCACCGTCGGCGGCACGACTCCGGGTGGCGACGGGGGTGGGCTCGCGTCCCGGCGACGCCCGGGGCCGGGCATCCGGGTGATGGTGGCGGCGTCGACCCTGCTCGGCTCGGACGACCTGCCCGCGATCCTCGCCGGGCACGGGCCGATCCCGGCGGACATGGCGCGAGCGCTCGCGTCCGACCCGGACGCCGTCTGGCAGCGCCTGTTCACCGACCCCGGGAGCGGCGTGCTGACCGACCTGTCGTCCCGCTCCTACCGTCCGAGCGTCGCGCTGCGTGCCGCGGTCGTCGCTCGGGACGTCACGTGCACGTTCCCTGGCTGCCGGGTGTCCGCCGCGTCGTCCGACCTCGACCATGTCGACCCCTACGACCCCGCGTCGGACGCCGCGCAGACCCACGGCGACAACCTGCACGTACTGTGCCGTACCCACCACCGGGCCAAGACGGTCGGCGGGTGGCAGGTCGTGCGGCACCCGGACGGCGGGCGCACCACCTGGGTCGCGCCCACGGGACACCGGTTCGCCCGCGATCCCGTGTCGCAGGACCCGCGGGTCGTGGCCCGGCCGCGCCCCGAACGTCCACCCCGCGACCGGGGCGGTCCGCCGCCCTTCTGACCGACGCGCTGCGAGCCCACCGTGAGCGCGCCGCCCGTCGCCAACGGTCGTTCCCCGTGCGGGTCCCTACCCCGGCTGGTCGTCGCCCGTGCTGTTCGGCACGTGTGCACGGGAGGTTCATCGTCCGGTGGATCCGGCGCCTCCTGGGCCTCCTACGTTCCAGGGCATGACCGAGAACCGGAACGAGCACGTCGACGTGCCCCGCCTCGCTGACCAGCCCGCTGCTGACCGGCTCGCCCCCGATCGGCCCGATGCCGAGCGGGACGGGCTCGGCCGCCGCACGTTCATGACCCTGACCGGGCTGGGCGCGGCAGGCACGGCCGTGGCGGGGGCGGCCGTCGCTGCGGCGCCGTCGGCCGCCGCGTCCCCGGGGGCTGGACGTGGCCCGCGGCTGCGCTTCCGCAAGGACGGCACGTACACGATCGTGCAGTTCAACGACACGCAGGACGACGAGAAGATCGACCGCCGCACGCTGGAGCTCATGCGCGCGGTGCTGGACGACGAGGAGCCGGACCTGGTGATCCTCAACGGCGACAACATCACGGGCGGCTTCGACACCCCGCTCGAGATGCGGCAGGCGATGAACAACGTCGCCCAGCCGATGGAGGAGCGGCAGATCCCCTGGGCGATCACGTTCGGCAACCACGACGAGGACTCGACGCCCAGCAGCGGGGTGGACGAGGCGCAGATGCTCGCGTTCTACCGGTCGTACCGCCACAACGTGAACGGCCCGACGGCGAAGGGCGTGACCGGCCAGGGCAACTCGCACCTGCTGATCGACGGCACGAACGGGAAGCCGGCGTTCAACGTGTGGCTGCTCGACTCGGGTCGGTACGCGCCGGGCACGATCGACGGGCAGGACTTCACGGGCTACCCGACGTGGGACTGGGTGCGGATGGACCAGGTGGACTGGTACTACCGCACGTCCGTCGAGCTGGAGAAGCGGTACCGCCGCGCGATCCCGTCGCTGATGTTCATCCACATCCCGCTGTGGGAGTACCGCTTCATGTGGTTCGGCTCCGTCGACGGCCGCACCGCCGCGGACCACGAGCGCGGCGCCGCACGCCACGGGATCGTGGGGGAGCGCAACGAGGAGGAGTGCCCCGGGCCCTTCAACTCCGGGCTCTTCTCCGCGGTGCAGCACCGCGGCGACGTCAAGGGCATCTTCTGCGGTCACGACCATGTCAACACGTACTCGGGCAGCTACTACGGCGTGCTGCTGGGTTACGCCGGCAACACCGGGTTCGGCACGTACGGCCTGAGCGGCGCGGAGCGCAACCGCCTGCGGGGCGCCCGCGTCTACCGGCTCGACGAGGCGGTCGACGGCGTCCTCGTGGACACGACGATGCGGTTCGCGTCCGAGTTCGGCATCGACCTCACGGCGGACGACCAGTGGATGGAGCCGCTGCCACTGCCGAAGGGCCGGGCCTGACGGAGCAGGGGCGGCTCAGCGACGACGCCCGCGCGGCGGCTCGGTCGGCGGCCACTCGCCGTCGTCCGAGCCGTCGTCGGCGCCGTGCAGCAGCTCCTGCAGCTGCACCTGCACGCGCTCGACGCGCGGAACGTCGCGCAGCACCATGCCCGCCTTCTCGGTGGCGTCGGAGACCTGCAGGGTGCCGCAGCCGAGCAGCCGGTCCAGGAGGTCCTTCTCGAGCGCGACGTCGTTGATGCGGTAGAGCGGGATGTCGCGGCCGACGCGGGTGACGATGCCGGAGCGCATGGCGATGCGCCTGGTGGTGACGGTCCACGAGGTGGTGCGCCACTTGAGCCACGGCACGAGCACCCACACGACGGCGACGACGAGGAGCAGGCCGAGCGCGATCCAGCGGACGACGTCGTCCATCGGGACGACGAACGAGAACGCGGCGGCGACGAGCAGCACGAGCAGCAGCAGGAAGGGCCACACCACGGCCTTCGCGTGCTCGTGCAGGTCCATGACCACGCGCTCGCCGTCGATGAGGTCGTCGTCGTTCAGCGCCATGGCGCACATCGTGCCAGACGGCGGACGCGGCACGACGGCGCGGCCCGCGGGCTGCTCACACGTGCGGCGGCAGGTTCCAGCCCTCGATGGTGCGCAGGTCGTGGCCGTACCCGAGCTGGCAGATCGCGGC
This sequence comes from Isoptericola nanjingensis, assembly GCF_050311635.1. Classification (NCBI taxonomy): domain Bacteria; kingdom Bacillati; phylum Actinomycetota; class Actinomycetes; order Micrococcales; family Promicromonosporaceae; genus Isoptericola; species Isoptericola nanjingensis. Next base: position 199,405 of record NZ_JBNOZL010000007.1, read on the forward strand.
GGTGCCGAGCTCGAGCCGCGACCCCAACCGCGGGTCGATGCCGAGCCAGGCGGTGGCGAGCACGCGCAGCAGGTGGCCGTGCGCCACGGCGAGCACGTTCCCGCCGTCCTGCAGGGTCGCGTCGGCGCGCTCCACGAAGCGCCGGGCGCGAGCGGCGACGTCCTCCAGCAGCTCGCCGGGGCGCCCGTCGCCGTGCTCCGGGTCGGGCGGCAGCACGCGCACGCCGTCGTCGAAGATCTGGAACGGGTGGCCGAGGAGGTCGCCGACGTCGGCGCTGGTGCGGCCGTCCACGGGCCCGTAGTCCCACTCGGCGAGGTCGGGGTCGACGACGGCGTCCGGGTGGCCGGCGAGCGCGGACGTGCGGCGGGCGCGCTCGAGCGGCGACGTGTAGACGGCGGAGAACTCGATCCCCGCGACGGCTCGCCCCGCGGTGCGGGCCTGCTCCTCACCGGCGGGGGTGAGCGCGACGTCGGTGCGGCCGGTGTGCTGGCCGCTCACGCTCCACTCCGTCTCGCCGTGGCGCAGGAGCACGAGCTGGGGGTCCTTGCTCGGCACGAGAGGCATGCTCCGAGCATCACGCAGACCTGCGACGACGGCACCCGGACGGCCTGGGGATGGCGCTGTGGACGGGCTGTCCAGGAACCGTCCAGAGTTCGCTAGGGTGTCGTCGCCGTCACAGGACCGTCACATCTTCATCACTCGCCACTCGGGGAGGCCGCCCGTGCTCGTCTTCGTTCTCATCGGCGCCGCAGGGATGGTCCTGCTGCTCGCGTCGCTCCTCGTCGGCGACCTGGTCGACCTCGGCGACGGGGCGCTGTCGGGCACGTCGCTCGGGGTCGGCGCGGTCGTCTTCGGTGCGGTGGGCACGATCGTCGTCGCCAACGATCTCGCGACGTGGATCGCGTACGTGGCCTCCGCGGTCGTCGGCCTCCTGGCCGTCGTCCTGGCGCAGGCGCTGGTGCGGCGGCTCGCGGCGAGCGACGACGGCGTCACCGTCTCGCTCGTGGGCGCGCACGGCACGGCGACGACGGACGTGACGGCGACCTCGGGCGAGGTCTCCCTCGACGTCCCGAGTGAGCTCGAGCGTCGCCTGGCCCGGTCCGACGAGCCCATCGCGGCCGGGTCCCGCGTCGTGGTGCTCGAGCACTCCGGCTCCACCGTGCGTGTCGGGGTCCCCGGCCCGCAGGCCCGCTGAACCCTCCCCACGACCGGAAGGAGACGCGCTCCGGCGCGCACCATGTTCGACTCGACCGACAGCAGCTTCATCACCACGATCGCGGTGCTCGCGCTCGTCGTGGCGTTCCTCGCGGTGGGCATCTTCGTCGCCCAGCGCATCCGCCGGGTCCCGCCGAACCAGGCCCTCGTCATCGTCGGCCGTGGTGCCGGCAAGAAGGAGACGGCCGGCCAGAGCCAGCGCGTCGTCATCGGCGGCCGCACGTTCGTCTGGCCGATCCTGCAGCAGGGCTTCGCGATCTCGCTCGAGCAGCGGCAGATCGGCATCACCGTCGAGGGCGTCGACAAGAACCGCATCAAGATCGCTATCAAGGCGTCGATCAACTTCAAGGTGCGGGGCGACGACGAGGGCGTGCGCCGCGCGGCGCAGCGCTTCCTGTCCCAGCAGGAGATGCTCACCGAGATCATCAAGGAGTCCCTCGAGGGCTCGCTGCGCTCCATCGTCGGCGACATGACGATCGAGCAGATCATCTCCGACCGCAAGGGGCTGTCGGACCGCGTCGTCGAGTCGACCAAGACCGACCTGGCGGAGCAGGGCCTGCAGGTCGACCTGCTCAACATCTCCGACATCTCGACGCCGGGGTCGGACTACCTCTCCAACCTCGGACGTGCGGAGGGCGCCCGCGCCCTGCAGGTCGCGGAGGTCTCCGAGGCGGAGGCCCGCCGGGTCTCCGAGTTCGCCGTCATCGAGGCGGCCGAGCAGATCGCCGAGCGGCAGAAGGCGCTCGACCTCAAGAAGGCGGTCATCAAGGCCGACACGGACCGCGCGAACGCCGAGGCCGAGGCCGCCGGGCAGCTCGCCCGGGCGGAGCAGGACCGGCTCGTGGCGCAGCAGGAGCGCGAGGCGCTGGCCGAGCAGGCCCGCGTCACGCAGGAGCGTCTCGACATCGAGATCCGCAAGCCTGCCGAGGCGAAGGCGTACGCCGAGGTCCAGGAGGCCACCGCCCGCCGTGACGCGGCGAACGCCGCCACCGAGGCGGACGCCTTCAAGCGCACCACGATCGCCGAGGCGAACAAGACGGCGGCGATCCAGGACGCCGAGGCCTCGGCGACGGCGGTCCGCCGCGCCGGCGAGGCGGAGCGCGACCGGCAGATCGCCCTGGCCGCCGGTATCAAGGCGGAGGGCGAGGCGAAGGCCTTCGCCGTCGAGGCCGAGGGTCGGGCCGAGGCCGTCGCCACGGACGCCAAGGCCGAGGCGCTGAAGAAGTACGGCGAGGCCGCCCTCGTGCAGGAGCTCATCGAGCGCCTGCCCGAGATCGTCCGTGCCGCGGCCGAGCCGATCGGCTCGATCCAGGGCATGACCGTCGTCTCCACCGACGGCGCGTCGGCGGTGACCAAGACGGTGGCGTCCGTGCTCGGCGAGGGCCAGGGCGTCGTCAAGCAGCTCACCGGGGTGGACATCCACCAGCTCATCGCGGGCATCGCGGGCGGGCAGCTGCCGACGAAGTCGGAGGAGACCGCGCCGCTCAACTGACGCCCCGTCGTTCAGAGGCGTCTGCGACGCACGACACGCCCCGCCTTGGGAATCGCCTCCCGCGGCGGGGCGTTCGTGCGTACGTGACCACCATCGAGAACGCCCCCCTCAAGGTCGACGTCTGGTCGGACGTCGCGTGCCCCTGGTGCTACATCGGCAAGCGCCGCTTCGAGTCCGCGCTGCAGCGGATGGCGGAGCGGGACGGCGCCGCCCCCGAGGTGGAGGTCGAGTACCACTCGTTCGAGCTCTCGCCCGACACCCCCGTCGACTTCGAGGGCACGGCCACGGAGTTCCTCGCCGACCACAAGGGCATCCCTCTGGAGACCGCCCAGCAGATGCAGGACCAGGTGACGGCGCTCGCCGCCGCCGAGGGCCTCACCTACCGGATGGACCAGGTCCGGCACACCAAGACGCTCAAGGCGCACGAGCTGCTGCACCTGGCCAAGGCGTTCGGGAAGCAGGACGAGATGAAGGAGCGCCTGCTGCGCGCGTACTTCACCGAGGGCGAGCACGTGGGCCACGTCGAGGACCTCGCGGACCTCGCCGCCGAGGTCGGCCTGGAGCGCGAGGCCGTCGTCGTCGCGCTGAACGCCGGCACCTACGCCGAGGCGGTCGCGGACGACATCGCCCGCGCCCGCGCGTACGGCATCAACGGCGTCCCGTTCTTCGTGCTCGGCGGCCGGTACGGCGTGTCCGGCGCGCAGGACCCCGGCGTCTTCGTCCAGGTGCTCGACCAGGTGCTCGCCGAGGCCTGAGCCGGGCGAGCGAGGCGCATCTCACACCGCCAGCCCTGGCTGTGAGACGCAGTATCACCGAGAATCGAGGCCAGCCCGCACCGTCGCGGGGCGTCGCGGTCTCGGGCCCACCACGCCCGGTCGTACCGCGGCAGTGGTTCCGTTGGAGGAGAAACATGAACGACGCCACCGAGAGCTCGTACCGCTCGATCGCCAACCCGCGCCGCACCACGCTGATGACCGTCAGCGCGGCCGAGGCGGCGGCGCCCCACCACGGCGCGGACGAACGTCCGCTGCAGCTGCTGGGCGACGACGGCGCGGTCTGCGTGGACGGCGTGTGCAGCCTGCCGGACTGACCGGCTACATCGCGCGGTAGTCCGCGATCGACAGCCGCGGGCCCCGGCGCGGGGCCTGCGGCCTGCGGTCGAGGAACAGCAGCCGCACGACGCGGTGCCGGTGGGGCGCGTACGGCGCGAGGAGCCGCAGCATCCCCTCGTCGTCGGTGCGCTCGCCGGTGAGAGCCCAACCGACCGCCGCGGCGAGATGGAAGTCGCCCACCGACACGGCGTCCGCGTCGCCGAGAGCGCGCTGCGCCACCTCGGCCGACGTCCACACCCCGACGCCCGGCACCTTCTCGAGCCGGGCACGCGCCTCGTCGGCCGGCATCCCGACGGCGTCCTCGAGCCGCGCCGCGACCTGCGCGCACCGCACCGCCGTCGCCGCGCGTCGCGGGTCGACCCCCGCGCGGTGCCAGTCCCACGTCGGGACGGCGGCCCAGCCGCGCGCGGACGGCACCACCGTCAGGCCGTGAGGGGCGGGCCCCGGGGCGGGCGAGCCGTGCCGGGCGACGAGCCAGCGCCACGCCCGGTGCGCGGTCACGACCTGCACCTTCTGCTCGAGGACGGCCGGCACCAGCGCCTCCAGCACCCGCCCGCTGCGGCACATCCGCAGCCCCGGCGTGCGCCGCGCGACGTCGTGCGCCTGCGGCGGCGGGACGAAGTCGGAGGCGTCGTCCCCCTCGCCCAGCAGCTCGGGCACGGCGTCGGCCGCCTCCCGTGAGCCCGGGCCCCAGTGCTGCACCACGGCGGAGCGCGGTCCCGTCGCGACGAACCGCTGCGTCACCGGTCCGGTGCGCACCAGCGTGGTGCGCCACACGGCGCCGTCGGGGGTGCGCCGGAACGTGGGGTCGTACGCGCCGTGCCGCAACGGGCCCAGCGTCAGCGCGAGGTCGAGCGGCCTGTCCGAGGCGTGCTCGACCGTGACGTCGGCAGCGGCCGGGCGGGCCGTCACGTCCGTGCCGGTCGAGGCCGCGCTGGTCAGGGGGGTCGTGCTAGTCAAAGAGGGTTCCGAGCTCCCAGCCGGTGTCGCCGCGCGCGCCGACGGTCGTGGCCTCGGCGAACCCTGCGTCCCGCGCAGGACGTCCCGCCGAGCGGTCCGCGCCGTCCTCGCGCGGTGAGGTGCTCGTGCCGGCGTCCTCCGAGAGCAGCAGCTCGTCGACGCCGCCGCGGCCGGCCGCCCAGTCCTGCGCGGCGAGGCCGGCGAGCTGGTCGGCCCGCTCGTTGAACGGGTTGCCCACGTGGCCGCGCACCCATCGGAACCGGACCGGGCCCCTGCGGCCGGTGATGGCGGCGTCGATGGAGCGGATCAGCTCGAGATTCTTCACGGTGTCGCCGGACGCGGTGCGCCAGCCCTTCCGCTTCCACCCGTGGATCCACTCGGACGCGCACCGGATCGCGTACTGCGAGTCCGACTCGATGAGGAGCGGCTCTGCCCCGGGATGCGCCTCGATCGCGCGGAGGAGCGCGGTGAGCTCCGCGACCTGGTTGGTGCCGGACGCAGCGCCGCCCGAGTCGAAGCGGCCGCCCTCGTGGGCGATCCACGCCCAGCCGATCGCGCCCCCGGGATTACGGAGGCACGAGCCGTCAGTGCTGACAATGATCACGCCGGAGTCTCCCAGTGTCCGAGCCCCTGGTTGCCGCCCCCATTGTGCCCCGAGCCGGTGACACTCGGGGCCGCGTCCACGCCGTCGCCCGCCGAACGAGGAACCCGCAGGCTGCGGACGCCCGAAAACTCGGGCGCGCGGCCCCGGAAGAGGGCGCGGCTCCGCCCGGAACCCACGAGCGGTCCGCGGCGGTGATCATGGCGGCATGACCGACGGCACCGCTATGCCTGGAAGTGGCATGCCCGGAGACCGCATGCCCGAGAACGATCGGCCCTCGCGCGACCAGCCCGCCCGGCGCCCGGCCGACATCCGCAAGTGGCGGCGCTACCTGGCCGACGAGCGCGCCGAGGCCGCCACCTACCGGGACCTGGCCCGGCGACGCACGGGCGAGGAGCGCGCGATCCTCCTCGCGCTCGCGGACGCCGAGAGGCGGCACGAGCAGCACTGGCTCGACCTCCTGGGCGACGACGTCGGCCGGCCGCTGCGCGGTGACCTGCGCACCCGCATGCTCGGCCTGCTCGCCCGACGCTTCGGCGGCGTCTTCGTGCTCGCGCTCGCGCAGCGGGCCGAGGCGCGGTCGTCGTACGACGCCGACGAGCACGCGACCGCCACGATGGCGGCGGACGAGCAGATCCACGAGGAGGTCGTGCGCGCGCTCGCGTCCCGCGGCCGCAACCGGATGTCCGGCACGTTCCGCGCCGCCGTCTTCGGCGCCAACGACGGCCTGGTCTCGAACCTCGCGCTCGTGCTCGGCATCGGCGCCTCCGGCGTCTCGTCGCAGACCGTGCTCCTCACCGGCATCGCGGGGCTGCTCGCCGGTGCGCTGTCCATGGGCGCCGGCGAGTTCGTGTCCGTGCGCTCGCAGCGCGAGCTGCTCGAGGCGTCCACGCCCGACCCGAAGAGCGCCACCGTGCTGCCGCACCTCGACGTCGACGCCAACGAGCTGGCGCTCGTCTACCGCGCCCGTGGCATGTCGTCCGACGAGGCGCAGGGCCGGGCCGACCGCGTGCTGGCCGGCCTCGCCGCGACCGGGACGCTCGCCCCGGAGGTGCTCGACGACGAGCGGGACGGCGAGCCCGCGCCGGCCCCGGTCGTCGAGCAGGACGACGACCTGGAGACGCACGGCACCGCCTGGGGCGCCGCGATCTCGAGCTTCTGCTTCTTCGCGTCCGGCGCGATCATCCCCGTGCTGCCCTACCTGCTGGGGCTCACCGGCTTCCCGGCGATCGCCGTCGCAGCCGCGCTCGTGGGCGTGTCGTTGCTGATCACGGGCGCGATCACCGGGCTCCTGTCGGGGACGTCGCCGTGGACGCGCGCGCTGCGCCAGCTCGCCATCGGGTTCGGTGCCGCTGCCGTCACGTACGCGCTCGGCCTGCTGTTCGGGACGTCGGTGGCCTGACCCGCGGGTGAAATCTCGCCCGCTGCTGTTGCGGGACTGTTGCTCGGGCGTCACAGTGTGATCTGGGTCATGACCGAGCAACCCGTGACCCCGCGTGGCATCGAAGGGGGCCGAGTGACACGCAGCGTGGACCGTGCTCCGGCGGCAGGACGCCGCCGGCGCTGGCTCGCGCGCGTGGCCGGGACGGCCGTCGGGCTCGCCGGGGCGGCCGCGCTGAGCGTCACCCTCGCCGGGGCAGCGTCCGCCGACGACGGCGGGGACGAGGGCCCGTTGGCGTCCGTCGTCCGGTCGCTCATCGACCACGACGACGACCGCGCGCGCGGCGACGGCGAGCCTCGCCAGGAGGAGCCGGCGCAGGCACCGGCCGAGGAGCGGGTCGGCCAGGAGAAGGCGGCGCCCGAGCCGCCTCGGAGCGAGCCCGCCGAGAGCGAGCCCGCCGAGAGCGAGCCCGCCGAGAGCGAGCCCGCCGAGAGCGAGCCCGCGGCGCAGGCACCGGTCCAGGACGCCGCTCGCGCGAAGCCCGCTCCCGCGAAGCTCGCGGTCGAGAAGGGCGCGGTCGAGAAGGGCGCGGTCGAGAAGGGCGCGGAAGAAACGCCGGACGCCGAGACCCCCGACGGTGCAGAGGTGGACGCCGAGCGGGACGTGGCAGAGCCGGACGTCGTCGAGCCTGACGCGGACGAGGCCAAGGCTGTCGACGGCGAGCGGTCCGCCGAGCCTCGTCCCGACGTCGTGCGCGACGCGGTCGACGAGGCCGTCGCCCCCGTCCGTGAGAAGGTCGAGCGGCTGCACAAGGCCGTGCACGACGAGGTCGTCGCGCCCGCCGAGGAGGCGGCCGAGCGGGTGGCCCGCGAGCTGACCGGCGAGGCGGAGCAGGCGGCCGGGGAGATGACCGAGGCGCCGGCCGAGGAGCCGGCCGCGGAACCGGAGGGGCAGCCCGAGCGACCCGCCCGCGGCGAGGACGCCCCGTCCGAGCTGCCGGGCACCTCGCCCGCACCTGTGGACGTGGCGCCGGAGGCGGCCGATGCTCCTGCCGACGAGCCCGCGGAGCGGGAGACGATGCTCGAGCCGGTGGCTCGCACCGTCGAGGCGGTGACGACCCCGGTCCGTGCGGTGACCGATCCGGTCGGCGCGCTGATCGAGGGGATCGTCACCCCGCTGTCGCCGGTGGTCGACCTGGTTGCCGGTGTGGTCGAGGAGGTCACGACGCCGGTCGGCGCGGCGCTCGAGCCCGTGACGGGTGCGGCCGCGGAGACGCTGGCCCCCGTGACGGACGCGCTGTCGCCCGTGCTGGTGCCGGTGGGCCGGGTGGTCCACGAGGTGACGCGCCCGCTCGCCCCGGTCACGGACGGCGTGGGCGCCGTCGTGGCGCCGGTCCTGACGACCCTGGACCCGGTGCTCGACCCGGTGGTCGGGCTGGTGACGCCGGTGACGGACTCCCTCGAGCCCGTCGTCAGGCCGGTCCTCGGCGCCGCGGCGCCGGTGGTCGACGCCCTCGCGCCCGTGGTCGAGCCGGTCGGCGGTGCGCTGCAGCCCGTCGTCGAGCCGGTCGTGGACGCGGTGGCCCCGGCCGTCGGTCCCGTGCTGGAGCCGGTGCTGGAGCCCGTGCTCGACCTGCCCGCCCCGGTCGACGGGGACGCGGTCACGGCCACGGTGCCCGAGCCGTCGGTGACCGGTGCGTCGACGTCCGACGTCGTCCCGGCCACCGACCCGGCCGCTGCGCCCGAGCCGGTCGTCCCCGCGGCGCCCGCCCTCGCCCCGCCGGCGCCGGCCGCCCCCGTGCTCGACGCGGCCGCGGCTGCCGAGGAGCTGCGGAGCGCGCCGTCCGAGCGGGAGAGCGTGCCCGGCACGCCCTCGGCACCCGCCGCGAGCCCGGCGTCGTCGGGCTCTTCCTCGACCACCCGCGTGCCGTCGGGCGGCGACGCCGCCGCCGACCTCGCGGGCCGCAAGAACCTGACCGCGCGGGCGTGGATCGTCCCCGCGGGCGACCAGCTCGACCGCCTTCCCGCGGTCGCCTTCGACATCCCCGTCTCTCCTGCCTGACGTGGTCGCGTCGCGCCCTCACGCGCGACAGCGACCGCGGGCGGCGTCCGCCACCCGCGTACCACGTCAGTCAGGAGCGGATCATGCATACCCATGTCCGACGAGCGCTGAAAGTAGCGCTCGTCGCGGGCGGCCTCGTGGTCGCCGGGGCCGTGACGGCCCAAGCTGCGGACGATGACGTCGTCGACGCCACCGTCGGAACGGACACCTCGGTCGACCTCCGCCTGAGCGAGGTCTCCGAGGAGACGAACGATGCCGAGCTCGACACGCCCGTGGACCTCCCCGAGGTCGACACGGAGGGCGTCGAGGCCGTGGTCGACGCCGTCGCCGGCGACGACGGCGCGGCCGACGACGTCGCCGGGCCGGACGAGGAGTCCGACACGACGACCGACGACCTCGTGGACGCCGTCGCCGAGGACGTGCACCGGACGGCGGACGACGTCCAGTCCGGTGACGTCCAGGGCGTCGTCGAGGACGTCGCCGGGGACGACGGCGTCGTCGACGACGCGATCGAGGACCAGCCCGCCGAACCGGCGGGCGGCGACTCCGGGAACGACGGCGCTGCGAACGACGGCGCTGCGAACGATGGCGCCGGGGCGGACACCGGGTCGGACGACGCGACAGCCGGGGACGGCGCCGGCGACGGTCCGGACGGGTCCGCCCCCGAGGACGCGACGTCCGGCGGGGGCGACGACCGCGGGAGCGGCGACGTGCCGCAACCCGCGGAGCGTGGCGCCGGGGGCGCGGTCGACGAGACCGTGGACCGTGCGTCGGACGCAGTGTCGGACGTGGCGGGAGCCGCCGACGAGGCGCTCGGCACCGGTGCGGACGTCCGGGACACCGTCGACGGGGTCACCGGTGACGGAGGTGTCGTGGACGACGTCCTCGGCGCCGACGCTCCGGAGTCCGGCGTGACCGACCAGGTCACCGAGCACGTGGTCGACGACGTAGAGCAGGCGACGGGACGTCTCGCCGCCGGTGACGTCGAGGGTGTCGTGGACGACGTCACCGCCGACGGGGGTGTCGTGGACGACGCGCTCGACGACCAGGGCGTCGATGCGGCGCTCGAGCAGGTCGGCGAGACCGCCGATTCGGCGACCGAGGCGGTGGACGAGGTCCTCGGTACCGGCACGGCGGTGCGGGACACCGTGGGCGGGGTCGCCGACGGCGCCGTCGACGCGGTGGCCGGTGAGGACGGCGTCGCCGACGACGTCCTCGGTGACGACGAGGCCGAGGCCGGAGTCACCGACAAGGTCGTGGAGCACGCGGTCGACGACGTCGACGGCACGCTCGACGGCGTCACCGCCGGTGACCTGGAGGGCGTCGTGGACTCCGTCGTCGCCGACGACGGCCTCGTCGACGATGCGCTCGAGGGTGACGCGACCGCCGGTCTTCCCGGTATCGGTGACCTGGGGTCGGTCGACGGCCTGGGTGACCTCGACGGCCTGGGTGATGTCGGTGATCTGACCGGTGTCGTGGATGGTCTGCCTGGTCTTGGCGGCGGTGAGCTGCCGGGCGCTGGGCTGGGTGACCTCGGTGCGCTGACGGATGTCGACGCCACGGTCGAGGACGCGCTGGCCGGGGTCTCGGACGCGGCCGGTGCGCTGGACTCTGCGCTGGGTACCGAGCCTGTGGTGCAGGGCACGGTCGACGGGCTGCTCGGTGACGACGGCGTCGCAGACGACGTCCTGGGTGCCGATGAGCCCGAGGCCGGTGTGACGGACGAGGTCGTGGGGCACGCGCTCGACGACGTCGACGTGACGCTGGGTGCACTGACCGCCGGTGACCTGGACGGCGTCGTGGACTCCGTCGTCGCCGACGACGGGCTCGTCGACGACGCGCTGGAGGACGGTGCGACCGACGCGATCGTC